>NZ_FNQS01000002.1:284962-556938 GCF_900107885.1 Lonsdalea quercina
CCCAAGCGCCGCTGAATGCCGGAACGGAAAACGATCCCCGCAAAGCCGCCGTAGCCGCCGCTATCGCTCGGGTTAAAGCCCGCAAGGCCGCGCAGGCATCACAGAGATCTCAAACGCAACCTAAGTCTCAAGAGGAATAAATGGCTTTCAGAATTGCGAGCGCGCCGTTATTGCATCAACGGCAGACGACCTCCGGCATGATGCGATGGGTGATTTTGACCTGCGTGCCGGGTATCGCCGTACAGAGTTATTTTTTCGGCTACGGCACGATCATTCAGATAATGCTGGCCATAGTGACGGCGTTTGTCGTCGAGGGAGTGACATTGTCACTTAGAAAACAGCCCGTCGCGGCTACGCCTAAGGACAACTCAGGGCTTTTGACTGCGGTGCTGCTCGGTATTATTCTGCCGCCGCTGGCGCCTTGGTGGTGGGCCATTCTTGCCACGTCGGTGGCCGTCAGCGTGAAACAGCTCTCCGGGGGGTTGGGACACAATCGTCTTAACCCCGCGATGACGGGCTATGTCCTGCTGGTGCTGGCATTCCCCACCTCGATACTCCATGGTTTCTCAGCGGGCGCCCCCCAAGATGTGATCAGCACGCTACAGACCCTGTTCTCCGGTCAACGCGCGTTTGCATCGTTCGACCTCTTCACAGTCCCGTCTCTTGCGTTCAATACGGGTGTCGCCACACTCCCTGCGGGAGAACCGCTTGCCAAGCTATTCGACCACATCCTGTTCAACGGGTTTTCCGCTTCATTGCGTTGGGTGTGGATCAATCTGGCTTTCCTGGTCGGCGGCCTGTTACTGCTGGCCCGGGGCGTCATTCGCTGGCAGATCCCCGTGAGCTTTTTACTGGCGCTGTCGTTCTGCGCGCTCGCAGGTCGACAGCTTCAACCGGAAATCTGCGCCCCATTGTCGCTGCATCTGTTTTCTGGCTTTACATTACTGGCTGCTTTTTTCATCGTCACCGATCCCGTCACCTCGGCGACGACGGATAAAGGGCGTCTCCTGTTCGGCGCACTGACCGGTGCGTTGGTTTGGGTTATCCGTACCTACAGCGGTTATCCTGAAGGGGTGGCTTTCGCGGTGTTGTTGGGAAATCTTGCTGTTCCCTTGATTGATCGTCTCACGCAACCCCGAATATCGTCTCAGTAATGTTGAACGCTATAATGCTGGCGCTGAGCGACAATCTCGCCGTTCTGGAATGTCGTCGTGAATGCAGCGATCCCAGCACACACGCCATTGCGGTCTTTGAAGAAGGCTTTACTGCATCACTATGAATAAAGAAAAACGACTCGCCATACTGACGCGATTAAGGGAAAACAACCCTGAACCGAGGACCGAGCTACATTACACCTCGCCCTTCGAACTGTTGATTGCCGTTCTGCTCTCGGCGCAGGCCACGGATGTCAGCGTGAATAAAGCGACCGCCAAGCTTTACCCGGTCGCCAATACGCCCGAAGCCATGCTGGCGCTGGGTGTGGATGGCGTGAAAAGTTATATCAAGACGATTGGGTTGTTTAATAGCAAAGCGGAAAACGTGATCAAAACCTGTCGAATGCTGATTGAACATCACCAGGGGCAGGTGCCTGAAAATCGGGCAGCATTGGAAGCCCTCCCCGGCGTCGGCAGAAAGACGGCGAATGTGGTGCTGAATACCGCGTTCGGCTGGCCGACCATCGCCGTCGACACTCACATTTTCCGCGTGTGCAACCGTACCGGTTTTGCGCCCGGTAAGACGGTGGAGCTGGTTGAGGAAAAACTGCTGAAGGTCGTGCCGGCGGCATTTAAGGTAGATTGCCATCACTGGCTTATCCTGCATGGGCGCTACACCTGCGTCGCCCGCAAACCGCGCTGCGGTTCCTGCTTGATAGAAGATCTCTGCGAATACAAAGAGAAGGTCGACGTCTGAGGAAGGGTTATCACGGCCAGGAGTGAATCCTTTGGCCGTGAGAGACACTGCGCGGTTATTTGACGGGCAATACCACCTCTTTGAACATCGCTTCGATCTCTTCATTCGAGCGCAGCGCGATGGCGGTATCCACCACATCACGCGTCAAATGAGGGGCAAAACGCTGGATAAAGTCGTACATGTAGCTACGCAGGAAAGTGCTGCGCCGAAAACCGATTTTCGTCGTGCTGTAACTGAAGATATCGTCGGCATTCAGTTTGACCAGATCGGGTTCCGTCTGCGGGTCGACCGCCATATTCGCGATAACCCCCACGCCGAGTCCCAGACGTACGTAGGTTTTAATGACGTCGGCATCCGTTGCGGTGAAGACGATCCGCGGCGTCAGACCGGCGCGGTTAAATGCCGTGTCCAGTTCTGAACGTCCCGTAAACCCAAAGGTGTACGTTACAATCGGGTAAGCCGCCAGCTCTTCAATAGTGATGTTGGTTTTGGACGCCAACGGATGATCGGGCTTGACTACCACGGCGCGATTCCAGTGATAGCAAGGCAACATGATCAGATCTTCATACAGATGCAGCGCTTCGGTGGCAATGGCGAAGTCGGCCGATCCTTTTGCCACCGCTTCCGCGATTTGCGTGGGCGAGCCTTGATGCATATGTAAAGACACGCGCGGGTAGCGGTCGATAAAACCTTTGATCACATCTGGTAATGCGTAGCGCGCCTGAGTATGTGTGGTGGCGATATACAGCGACCCCTTATCGGGATAGGTATGCTCACCAGCGACCGCTTTAATGGCTTCGACCTTGGACAGCACCTCCCGAGCAATACGGATAATCTCCTGCCCGGCAGGCGTCACCTGTGTTAAATGCTTCCCGCTGCGTGCAAAAATCTGAATCCCCAACTCATCTTCCAGCATCCGGACTTGTTTACTGATGCCCGGCTGGGAGGTGTAAAGGCCTTCCGCTGTAGAGGATACGTTCAGGTTGTGATTAACAACTTCAACAATATAACGAAGCTGTTGCAATTTCATAATTTATCCCATTCCAAATTGAATAGTGCGCACGACATCTTATGTTTGGACGTTTCTTGCAATGACAGACTACTACATCAACTACAACGGCATAAATCTCTGCCATATAAATGCAATTTAATCATAAGCACATTTTTTATATAACTTATTTTTTACTTTGTTCGGAAAAAGTCGACTTATCAACGCCATGTTACCCTATGCCAAGTTTCCCGGCTTCAGGTAGATGACGCGACTTTTCGTCAACCCCAAAAAAAACGCTGTTTTTTTGACCTTGCACAGTTTTTGAATTGTTCGAAATAGAAGTCCGGGCCGAGTTTCGCCTTCGGCCGCGAAGAGATGAAGAGGAGAAAGCGAGGAGACAATGCCTTTCAGCTTTTGTAAAATGTTAACATCACGTAAAACGAATTAACGACCACGCCATGAAAAAAAACAAACGATTCCGCCGAATCGCCCTTATTTTACTGCTGTTGCTCATCTATCTTTATCGCGACACCCTTAATCCCTTCAAACCCGACTGTTCTGCCAAAAATCCACAGGCGTCTCAGTTGGAAGAGTGCAAAAAACCCATCAAGGAAGTCGCGCCGGGGTTTGAAATTTAGATCCCCGTCATATAGCCCCCGTTCCCTGACAACTCCGCGTCCGAGCGCGATGTGCATCGATGACAATCGCACATCGCTCGCGCCGCATGAAGAACACCCCGGCTGACCCGGGGTGAAGAACTGAACGGCAGGCCAGAAAATGTCCCCGCCTTCCCGTCGCCCTCAGACTGCACCGCTGCGCTTTTACCGCTGCTCGGCAAACGCACCACGACGTCTCTCGGAGAACAAGGCTTCCAACGTTACCCTCCGCCAACCTGCGGTTAGGCCGTCAGCTCTGACAGCGACAGGTGGGTGATCTTCTCTCCGGCGACCGCCGCATCGATACCCAGCAGGGAACCGCCCGCGCCGCGCAGATTCAGATTGGTGTTGCCGTTATCGCCTCCCAGCACGCTTTTCACCATACCGACGGCCTGTTTAAACTTATCCATACTTTCACTGGTCATTCCGTCGTCATCCGGCTTGCTCAGCGCCTGCGCCCAGCTTTTGTCGTCCTGGACCGGCGACGAGGCGTTATCCTTCTGGTACTCCGGTTTGCCAAAAATTTCAGGATACTGGTCCATGAGCTGACCGATGATCTTGGCCGTGCCGCGATCCTCTTTGTTGACGAAATTGCGATCCACGCCGTCCCGATGAGTGTCGATATTATTCAGCGCCTGCAAACCGGCATTTTTGCCGACCCCGGAACCGACCGCGTTCCCCAACTGGGTGAAGTCAGAGGTCGTGCTCAGTCCCTGAAGACCGTTGCCGCCCAGCGATAGTGAAGACGACGTACCAGCGCTGCCGCCTGCGTTATTCCCCAGCAGTAGCGTCAGCGCATCTTTCACCCCCTGGCTATAGGCCGCTTTGTTGGCCGGGGTCGCCTGACTGTCGCTCAGCAGCGCACCGCTATTGCCGCTCTGACTCAGCGAATTGACCGTATCGCTGCCGAGCAGATTCTCCAGCGCCTTGGCAAACAGTTTATCGACGGCTTCCGTATTTTGGGTGTCGATGGGAGACAGTCCGCTTTTCGTCCCGGTGCCGCCGGTCTGCAAACCACTCTGCGTATTATCGGACTGACCTTTGCTGGCAAACATCAGAGCCGTCAGCAGGTCGGCCAGCTTATCGAGGGTGCTGCTCAGTTGATCGGCGCTGCCGCCCTGTGTTTCCGTCCCGCCGGACAGAGATCGGTAACTATCAACCCCCGAGGTTTGAGATCCGAAATCCGCGCCAGGCGTGGTCTTGATTGATATTTGAATCATGCTATTTCCTTATCCATTTGATGAGTCGTGGCAATGTCCTGCTATGACGTGCGCAACGCTGCGTCATAACGCCGGTACCTGCGGCAAACGCCTGCGCGATACTGCTAAATAAGTGACCCAAAGCGTCAAACAGTTCCTCTTTGTGATGGTTTCCTCGCCATCAATCCGTTCTTTCCAGCGCTTCACACTCCACGCCCGCCAGTTGAAACAGCTCACGCACCACCTGCGGATATTCCACGGCCGGTTGCCGAAGCAGCCATCCAATCGTCAGCACGTTGGTTTCCCGCAGGAAGATATGGGCGCCTTCGGTCTCGGCGTCACGGTCGTAGCGACGACTCAAAATCTGTCGCAACAGTCCGGGATATTGCCTGCCCGGCTCAATCGACAGCTCCAGCGCCCAGCCATCGAGTTCCCCGAATTGGAACCGCAGTTCAATGCCGGACTGCGCCAGCCAACGAGTCGGCTGCTGCCGGTTCATGGCGGCGATAAACGCCGCGCCGTTCTCAACATCGATTAACCTACTCTCCGTCATGGCAGCGCAACCTGAGTAAAATCAGCCACGCCAGTGCGCAGGTCCGGCTGCCACCAGATCACTAGTTGATGGTTTTCCGGCTGGGGACGACAGGAAACGTCCGCACACTGGGCCGTCGGCGTTTTAGCCGCACAGGCGCTCAGCAACAGCGCCAAACAGCACGAGAACAACTTGGGATACATGCTTTTCTCCTTGAAGCATCAGGGTTGGATCAGGGAAGGACGCGTCGGCGCAGCCAGACGGGCCGGCAGCAGCGCAAGGTACACTTCGGTCGACTGTCCCGGCGTCAATGTCGTTCTTGGCCAGGCCGCGACCGCCAGCGTGCGACGCCCCTGGCAGGTAGCCTCATCGAAACGCAGTGGCTGCAACCCGCGGTTTTTCACCACGCCAACCGCCAGCGTGACGGCATCATTGCTGTACCACTGGTGACGGCCGCTTTCGTAAGCCAAACCGCGCGCGCTTCGGCAGACCTCATTCAGGCGACTGCCCGCGCTATCGGCGTGAAATCCGGCGGGCGTCTGACCGCTGGCCAGATCGCGCAGCGCATTCTCCACCATGCCGTAGAGATCGGTTTTGCTGTTGCGCTGCGTGACGCGCCCCATTACGGCCTGTAGCTGCTGGCGATTATCCTGAGAAACATAACGGGTGGGATCGTTCTGGTCGCCAATGAGATGCGGCGTGAGGATAAACAGTCGCTCGCGTCGGGAAACCTCATGCCGCCGGGAGGTGAACAATTTGCCAACCCACGGGATATCGCCTAGTAACGGCACCCTTCGGTCCCGATCGCCGCTCTCCTCGACGTGAAAACCGCCCAGCACCAGCGCGCGGTTTTCGCCAATCAGCGCCTGTGTGCTGACCGTCCCGCGCTTCACACCAGCGGCATTGCCCTCCGCGTTCGTCTCCAGCTGTCCGTCCTCGATGTCGATTACCAGCTGGATGCTGCTCTGGTCGCCTTTACCGATCACCCTCGGCGTCACCTGTAGGCTGGTGCCCGCCGTGACCGGCTGTATGTCGGCCACCCGTTCGCCGGTCGCGGTAATAAAGGCGGTCCGGCTGAAGTCCACCACCGCAGGCTGATTTTCCAGCGTCAGCACCGAGGGATTCCCCACAATCGAGGCGGTGCCTTCGCCTTCCAGCGCCTGAATATCGGCGAAGAAACGCTTGAAATCGCTGACGAACAGCGTGCTGGAGCCGGACATCAGACTGGCGCCGCCGGTCACCGATCCCAACTTGCCCTGCCAGTTCGCTTCCAGCCTTGAAAGCGCCGTGCGGTCGACGTCGAGGATAACCGCATCGATATTGACCAGATTTTGCGGAATATCGATGCTGTCGATGAGTTGCTGATATTCCGGACGTCGTTTCTCGTCATCCCGAATCAACAACGCGTTATTGCGCACGTCGGCAGACACCTTGCCATCAAGCGCCGCTTTGCCGGCACGGCTGCGGAGAGGCGTGCGCGTTGCCCAGCGCGTTAGCACGTTGCGCGATTCGCTCTCCAGCGCTTTGTTGGAGTAGCCGGTGGCTGGTTCGCCCCCAGCCGTTGCATTAGCCCCGCTATCGGCGGCCGTTGCCCCGACGGGCGGAGTCCGATTGCCATCCATTAACTCGTTCAAAATAGTGGCGACGCCTGGGATCACCAGCGTCTGGTCGCGATAGTGAATTGTGCGGTCGGATACCGCAGCGAAGCGCAACGGAAAATTCATCACCTTGTGGCGCTCTTGCCGACTTTCGCGTTTACGAGCGAAGCCGCTAACCAGATTGACGTACTCCTGAGGCCCGGTGACCAGCACCACGCCCTCCTCCGGCAACTCCCCCCAGCCAAAGTGCGGGTCGAGCAGACCGATACCGGTCAGTGCCTGCTTCAGATCGGGCACGGCTTCCGGCGAGATCTCCAGACTCACCGACGTTTGTTCGTCCTGTGGACTGACATACAGCGTGTTGCTGTACACAAACCATTGAAAATGGTGTTCCAGCGCCAGCCGGTCGAGAAAGGCCACCGGACTGTCGGCCCGAATTTTACCGTTGACCTCGCTATCAGAAAGTTCACCAAGCCTCAGTTCAACACCGTGACTGTCGGCAAAACCCTGTAATACCTGCGATAGCGGCGCCTTTTCCGCCGAATAGGCATAAGCGCCCTTATTCCACGACGACGGCGTGGCGGCATGCGCTAACGGCACCATCCCGATCGCCACCAGCGACCAGCACAACAGACGATAAAGAGCGAATAGAAATGAACAGATCAGGTTACGCATGCCAATCTCCTTGCGACCAGGCCAGCGTGTGTAGGTTAGTGACCGGGAGGTCGGTTTTGCGGCGTTCCGGGAACAACAGTCCCTGCCAGGCATCCCGCTGATTCACCAAGTTTTCCAGCGCGCGGCAAAGCGCCTGAGGCTCATCCGGCTCGTGGCGCATCAGTAGCCAGAGCTGTTTGTCCGCTTCGGCGTAGGCCAGCGCGGCCGCCTGCCAGCCAAAGCGCTGCAGCGAGGCGGTTGAAAACACCAGCGCCCGCGGCAGTAAGGCATCGTCTACCTCCTTCCCAGTCGTCAACCGCGCCGAACAGCCGATGCCGCGCGGATAGCGGGTCAGCAAAACCGGCCCGCCGTCGATATCAAGCGAGAGCGGGCCGTCCACGCTGTTCAGCCAGTGTTCAATGAGGTGGATCAGCTCAGTTGAAGTCATTGATGATGGCCTTGGCCAGACCGTGTTTGACGCTCAGTAGCTGTCCGGTCGCCCAGTTGGCGTTGGCGTAGTCCATGCTGGCTTCAAAAAAAGCATGACTGTCCGCCATGTTTGCGCCCTCTTCCGCCACATTCAGCGCCATCGCATCCAGCTGCGACTGGGCATCGACAAACGCGGTATCCAGCCGACGCTGTATTCCCACCGACGAAGACATGATGCGTACTCCTGTAGTTGTTGAACCTGCCATTAGGTGGTCAACCATTCGCGGTGGTTCCAGAGGAGGGAAAAAGTTCGAACGAGGAGGCACTACATCAAAGGATTGGGGCAGAACACCCGCCACGCCGATCCTTCCAAATCATGCTCAAAGGATCGGCATCCCATCAGCATGCGGGGGCCGATGGGCGCTTAGCCGATGAGGCGTCGGGAAGTTCGACGCCACGCGACGGCCGTGCAGGCTAAGGCGTAGAAGCAGGCGCAGGGATCAGCTGTTCCACCGCCCGGCGCCAGCTCAGGTTCATGACGCCCTGAGGCGTCATAAGCTGCAGTTCATCTTTATTCAATACGTCGTCGGTGGCTAATTGCCATCCCAAATGCGTGTGGTTTTCCAGCCAGTTCGCGACCTGCGCCTGCTGCTCGGGATGACAATAGAGCACACCGCGCCCTTCGCCGCTCTGATGGCGCAATAGCTGGCGCAGTAACGCGGAGGTACGCTGCTCGTCCGGTACGTCTTGCACCAGTTGGCGCATCGCATCATTCAGCACCTGACCCGCCTGTTCGGCCATAAAGGCCTCCATCTGCGCCCTTTCCTGTTGCCATCCGCGCAGGATGTCGTCCGCCTGTTGCATAAAACGCGCCTCGGCCTGCCGAATCGTCCGCCCTACCTCGGTCTCCGCCCGGTTCTCAGCAGCCGCCAACAACGCCTTCGCTTGCCGTTCGGCGGTCTCAATCACCTGATTCCCACATTGATGCTGCTGTAGTCGGTCCGCTTTGATGACCGTGTCTTCCTCGGTATCCCTACCCGTAACTAGCTTCAATTGTTTTCGTGTCAGCATACAGATTCCCTTTTTTCCATTTCACTCAAGCCTCTCTTCTATGACGAACAAACACGCCGACGTCGTCACCGTCCGGCGCAGCGCTAAGGCGCGCTTTCCATATCGCAGCGTCGCACAGCGCGTTCACTCGACTTACGGGCAACGCCGCTGCGGGCGTCTCCTCAACACCGACGCTCCATGAGCGGGGAAACAGCAGTCGAACACGCGGCCAAGCGGCTGCGGATAAACAATGCCTCAGCAGGCAAAGCGCATCGCTCTGCCGCCGTGCGGTAAAACTCAGGTTTTCGGGCAGCCAGAGTCCAGGGCGCAGCGCTTTCGCCAGCCGCCGGCACCATTGCGCCGGCGCCGGCGGCAGGGGACGCTCCGGCGCACGGCAGACGGACGCGATCAGCTCAAGCGCCCAGACGCGCTGGTCCGGCGTCAGGGCAATCAGTGCCCACAACGTCTCCGAGGGGGGATCCGGCAGGCTTTCCGGCAGGCTCCAACGCGCGCGCATACACGAATGCTGATGCAGGGACAGACTCTCCATCGCCGTTCGCCCTCCCGCCAGCCCGGCATCAACCTGCCAGCTGCCGTCCGCCTCCAGAATGCAGCCGTAGGCCCACCAGCGGACCCATCTCAACTGCGACTCCCGGCTCATTCCCTCAAGGAGCGTCATCGGTCAGGACTCCTGCGTCGTCGGCTTTTTACGCGCTTGCTGTTGCCGCCACCAGGGCTTCGCCATCAGTCCGCCCACGCCCCCGGCTATCACCAATGCCAGAAAAAAACCGGCCCACTGGAGGTGATTGACCCCTTGCGGCGTCAGCTTCAGCGGTCCCAGCGAGACAGTTTCCACGCTGTCCTGATAGGGCTTAGCCAGAGAAAAAACGATGGACAGATCTTTGTCGCTTTTTCCGCTCAGTCCCGGAATACTGCTGGCGACCATGCGCCGAATGCGCGGCCTGATGCTGTCCGGATCCAGATCAGCGCGATGTTTGATGAAAACAGCCGCCGAGGCGGGTTGAATCGGCTCGCCGGGGGCAATACGCTCCGGCAGGACCACGTGCACGCGGGCGACCACAATGCCGTCGATCTGGCTAAGCGTGGACTCCACTTCTTGCGACAACGCATAGATGTAGCGCGCCCGCTCTTCCAGCGGTGTTGAGATAACCCCGGTTTTCTGAAAGACCTCGCCCAGATTGGTTCGGTTCTGCCTCGGCAGCCCGGCGGCATTCAGAATATTCACCGCTCGCTCGATATCGTAGGCGTCGATCAGCAACGTAATGCCGGTTTTATCGATGCTTTTCTCAGCATCGATGTGATAACTGCCAAGTTCAGCAATCACCTCGTTGGCATCGTTTTCCGACAGATTGCGATACAGCTCCACTCGGTCGCCGCATCCCGCCAGAATCCAGATGAGCAGCAGGAGCAACCCGCGTTTAAGCGCGCAGTGACGCATGACTTCAACCTCACTGTAAATTAGTAATCTTTTCAATACTTTGAACGCTTTTTGCCACGACTTTCGCGTTGAGCAAACTCTCGAGATAAAACGAAGACAGTGTCCGTGTAGCGTCCATCACATCCTTGGGATTATTACTATTAATGCTTTTTCCGACCTGTCGTTCGGCTTTCTGCCTAAGCCCGTCGAGATGGCTGGAACGGCCAGCCAGCGCATCAATCCAGACGGCATTGCCCTTTTCCGGCTCATTCGCCGTCGCGCCGGGCGAGATCGCCGTGCTAAACCACGATACGTCTTCCGCCGCGGGCGCCGTCGTCGCGTCTTGTCCGTCCATGCCCGACAAGGCGTGGCTCGCACCTGAAATCTGAGAAATTTTCATCCTGTTTCTGCCTCTTACCGATGAAATTTCACCTATAAAAAACCGGGGGAATCCCCCGGCCATTCGATTAGCGATAACGGCGATCAGAACTGGATCGACTTCGCAGTTTTGGTGCTGGCGTTCATCGCTTTGGATGCAGAGTCCATCTGCATATCGGCGATGGAGTTCATCGCATCCGTTTTCATTTTCTGGCTCTGAGCCGCCGTGGTCATGGCGGTGGTTTCCGCCATGGTTTTATCCAGAGTCTGCATTGAGGCCAGGGATGCGGCACTTGAAAGTCCAAACATGTTGTTATCTCCAGTGAATAAGGGTCGTTGAGAGTGTGGTGAACCGGATGACGACCCTGTCATCGTGTTCATCTATTAAGTAGGAGATAGCGGTCAACGGTTCCGGATGAACTCAACTTTTTCGCAGCCAGCCCTCAGCCCGTCAAAATCCACGTGAGGAGACCTTCAACAGCTTCAGGCGGTGATAAAGGGTTCGTTTGGGGATCCCCAATTCTGTCACCACGTCGTCAATACAGTGGCCGTTGCGCCGCAAAGCATCCTGAATCAGAAATTTTTCGATGCGCCGCAGCCGGTGCTTTAGCTGCGTCGGCGCCGTCCCGGCCTCGGAGCGCGATGCCAGCGGGGAAAGCCCTAGCACCCAACGTTCGGCGGCGGCTTTAAGCTCGCGAAGATTGCCCGGCCAGCTATGGGTCAGCAGCCGCTCGTTCACCTCAGCGCAAAGGGCAGGCGCCGGGCGGTGCAGCCTTTCGGCGGCGGCACGCGCAAAGCGCTGGAACATGGGTAAGATGATGTCACTGCGGGAGCGTAGCGTGGGCAGCTGGATTTTGACCGTATCCAGACGAAAATAGAGATCGCGGCGAAAACGCCCCTCTTCCACCAGCTTGATAAGCGGCGTCTGCGTCGCGACGATCACTCGCATGTCCACGGGCTTGAACTGCGTACTGCCCAACCGCTCGATGCCGCGATTCTCGAGCACGCGCAGCATCTTGGCCTGTAACGTCAGCGGCATGCTATCGATCTCGTCGAGAAACAAGATGCCTTTATCCGCGGTCTCCAGGTAGCCGGCGCGCGAGCGGTTGGCGCCGGTATAGGCGCCGGACACCACCCCGAACAGTTCACTTTCCGCCAAATTTTCCGGGACCGCGGCACAGTTGACCGCCACCAGCGGTCCTGAACAGCCGGAGAGGCGATGAATTCGTCGTGCCAGCGTATCTTTTCCTGTCCCCGTCTCTCCTTCAAGAATGATATCAACGTTCAGCGGAGCGATATCGTTGATTAGGGCGCCTAACTCGGCATGAATATCTTCTTCCTGGCTCTCAAAAAAGGTTCCGCAATCAATATAGGGAAGATGTCGACTCGATACATGACGGTTTCTGATGCTCATGACAACTCCTGTACCCTTGAGGGCTATCCTTATCCAGGCGACCATTGTCAATGGTTTAGCCTACGACTTCATTATTATGCTTACGATTTCTTAACGATTCACGCACAAAAAAAAGCAACATCTAACAGTTGCCTGACGAAGCCGCTAAAGCATTACCGTCATCGCTATTTGAAACCATCAGTCAACTGCTGAAGTTGCTGTAGGAATAAACGGTGAAAAAGTAGGGAAATCCTTACCCGGAGACTTTGCGTGGTTATTTTCTAGCCTGGAACATCCATGCCGCATTACGGGATCAATCGTTGGCTTAATGCGTATTTGACGATATCGACGTTGGAAGTGAACTGCATTTTTTCCATCAAACGCGACTTGTGGGTGCTGACCGTTTTGTTGCTGATTGCCAGCGCCTCCGCAATCGCATTGACGCCCATTCCCTGCGCCAGCATGATCATCACCTGGTGTTCCCGCGCCGTCAGCACACTATGGCTAGGGCAATCGTCCGTCAGATAATCCGCAAAGACAATTTGCTCGGCGATAGTCTGGTCGATATAGCGCGCCCCCTGCGCCACCCGGCGGATAGCGATCAGCAGCGCTTCCGGATCTTTGTCTTTAGTGATATAGCCCAACGCGCCGCTCTTGAGCACGCGTCGCGCAATCTGCGGTTCGCTATACATGCTCAGAACCAGAATGGGTAGGCGCGGATACTGCGCCAACACCCGGATAATCAGCTCCTCTCCGCAGATACCCGGCATACTCATGTCCAGTAACAGCAGATCGATTTCAACCTCTCGTAACGTGGTCAGCACCTGCGCCCCATTTCCCGCTTCCGCCACCACTTGCAGCGTTTCGTCCAGCGCAAATATCTGTTTTAGTCCCTCCCGCATGATGACGTGATCGTCGGCAATCATTAATCGGATGAGTTTCATTCAGTAAATCTCCTAAGATGTTGACCGTGTTTTCCCTGCTAGCCTGTCGGACCGTGTCAGCGTGCGACGGCACGCTGCGGGAACATCATGCGGATCAACGTACCGCTGCCGGGCTGGCTGGTGATCGTTACCTCGCCGCCCAACATTCTTCCGCGCTCTTTCATGCCCATCAGGCCGAACGTGTTGGGTTTTTGCTCCCGGGCGTCGAAGCCTTTGCCGTTATCCTGCACGCTTAGCACAATTAGCCCCTCCCGGTTTTCGAGCGCAATCAGCACCTCGCTGGCGGCGGCATGGCGAGCGATATTAGTCAGCGACTCCTGCACCACGCGAAACGCGGCGGTCGCGCATTCGTCATTCATCAAGACCTCGGGTTCCGGCGCGCGCAGCTGGCACTGGACGCCGTATTGGCGAACAAAATCATCCCGTAGCCACTCCAGCGCCGGCGTCAGCCCCATATCCAGCACGTTCGGACGTAATCGTGTCGCCACATTCCGCACAACCTGAATAGTCTTATCGGATAGCGCCATCAGATTCTGTAACGGCGTCAACAACGAGGGATGTTCCTTGGCGAACTGCATACGCAGCAGCGACAAACCGATACGCATAGACGTCAGGTGCTGCCCCAGTTCGTCATGAATTTCCCGGGCGATGTGCTTCCGTTCTTCCTCCCGGGAAATTTCTCGCTGGCGCGTAAGTAGCCGCAGCTGACTGTGGGATTCCTCAAGCCGTTTCTCCGCATATCGGATCGCGGAAATATCGCGTCCGACGGTGAGAATAGAGGACAGCTGGCCGTTCTGGCCGAACTCGGGGACGCAGCGAATATGGTGCACGGCGCGCGGTTTATCACCCAACTCCTGCGTATCCTCCTCCAGCTCCCCCTCCACACTGCTGTGCGTGTCCACAACCAACTGCACCAGTTGCTGAATATGCTGAGCGCAGCAGGCATCGGGCATCAGGTCGGTCAACCGATGGCCGAGCAGCTGATCGGCGGTGAACCCCAGATGAGTCAGCGTGGCCGGATTCGCATACTGGCAGGTCATCTGCGGACCAAAACGAACGACCAGATCGGGCGTATTTTCCACCAAAGCCCGGAACTCCTGTTCTCGCGCGTAAGCGATATTCTCGATGTGTTTGCGCTCCCGGATATCACGCACGACGCACATACTGTATTTCCGTCCTTTATGGATGAAATGGTTGACGCTGACCTCGACCGGAATCATCGCGCCGAATCGGCTGATATGCTGGGTTTCAAATGTCAGCCCGCGCTTCCAGTCGCGCCAGCTGTGCTGAATCAACTCCGCGCTCCGGCAAGGATCGATATCCCAGAGGGACATGTCCTGAAACTCCTGCTGGCTGTAGTGCAGCGCCCGACAGGCTTCGGCGTTGGCGTAACAAAACTGGTTATGCTCATTGATGATGTAGATCGCGTCTTTTATCCGGCTGAACGCGAACGCGAGCAGTTCCATCGGTGGAACCTCCTCCGAATGAGGGGATTCAGGGGGCGTCGGGGGGTATAACATAGCCATCTCCATGCTGTCGCAGATCTGCCCGGACTCCAGCTCGGCGCCACGGGCAGTACGGGGTTACAGTCATCTCCGGATGACAGGGTCTGTAACCGGGTATTCAAATTGAATGACGAGTGGTTCTCTTTTACCGCGAGGTCACAGAAAAGCTCAGGCCTCTACGGCCTGACGCAGAAAGCCCCTCGCACGGGAAAGGCGGGACCGCACCGTACCGATCGGGATGTCTAACCGTGCGGCAATATCCTGATAGCTGGCATCGGTGTCGACCAGCATCACGAGCATGTGTCGGGTCTCCTCCGGTAAATGCGTACTCGCCATCAGCACACGATGCAGGGCATGGCCCCACTCGATAATGCGGCTGGGATCGCTGTCGCAGGAGAGCTTTTCCAGTTCATCCTCGGCGGCTTCGTGTAGGTGCGCTTTCGCCTGTTTGTAGTGGTTGCGGACAAGGTTCAGCGCAATGCCGAACACCCACGTTTCCGGGCGCGATGCGCCGGCGAATTTTTCGCGATTTCTGAGCACCTCCAGGTAGGTCATCTGCTGCAAGTCTTCCACATCCTCTTTGTTAGCCACGCGTTTACGA
This sequence comes from Lonsdalea quercina, assembly GCF_900107885.1. Classification (NCBI taxonomy): domain Bacteria; kingdom Pseudomonadati; phylum Pseudomonadota; class Gammaproteobacteria; order Enterobacterales; family Pectobacteriaceae; genus Lonsdalea; species Lonsdalea quercina. The sequence goes on from NZ_FNQS01000002.1 coordinate 300,242, forward strand.
AGGAAATGCTGCAGGCGTTTGCCATGCTGCCGAAAGACCTGTTCCCAGTCTACAGCCTCAGGATGAGATTCAATCGTGCAGACCTTTTCCGGTGACAAAACGAGTGTTTCCATTTGCTGGTTCTCCATGGTTGCGCCGTGAGTGGCGCACAGGAGATAGCAAGGCGTATGCCAGCGAAAAAAACATTAGCAATACGTTGTTTTTACTGAACTTTATATAATTAATCACAGCCCAATCGCGCCACATTTTGCCGGGGCGCACTGACTAAAATGCAAACGATTGCAATCACACTGTCATCCCTGGTCCGCGCATTTGGTGACAATAAAAACGATAGGGACCAACGCGGGAACCAGATTTCTCTTAACGCCACATAACCGCATACCTTTAATCAAAAGATGGATTCAGGCAGGACTGACTATGGTTGCCATTCCCCCGCTCTCTCCGGCGATAGCCAATCCGGCGACGCCCTTTAGCGCCGCCGTGGACGCGGAGACACCGACCGCCGCCCCCGCTCAGCCTTCGTCGCCGAAGGCGTCTCACGACAAAGCCATCCATGATGGGATGGAAGAGGTGTCGGCCGCATTCGGCGAACAGATGGAGCGCAAAAGCAAGTCGCTGAACCGCAGGCAGATCAGCCAGACGCAAAACCGGATGGAAGCGAATATCGAGCGTATAGAAAAACTGACCGAGCTGTTTCACCTGTTGGAAAATCCCCGTCAGCCGACGCTGGACCAGCAGGTCCGGAGTATGCGGCAGCTGATGCTGCAAACCTCCTCGGCCTCAGTCGATGCGCTGGTACAGGCGGCGGGCGGCGATGCGGCGCGCGCCGATATCGTTCTGCGCCATGTACTGGCGCAGGCCCAACAACAGGGTGACGCGTCGCTGCAACACGCGGCCCAGTCAAGTCTGGAACGGCTTCAACAGGAGAAAGGCCCCGAGGTGCGAGCCGGGCTGAACACCGCCGCCGCCCTCTCCCTGTTCAGCACCGACCCGCAGCAGAAACAGATCCTGCGCGAGCTTTATTACGCACGTATCGTCCATCAGCAATCACCGAGCTCGCTGCTGGACGCCCTGTTGGAACGCTTTGACGCCCAGCACTTCGCGGCTGGCCTGCGTACTCTGCAACGGGCGCTCGCCGCCGATATCGCCTCGCTGGCGTCATCCATTTCAAAAACCGCGCTGAGCCAGATGCTGAAGCACCTCAACGATGCTCGTCAGCTGAGCCACACGCTGTCGTCCAGCCAACAGCTGCTGGAGCACGACGCCCACCGCTTCCCGGCGGCAACGCTCGGCGCGGTAGAACTGACGCGACGGCTGATCGGCCTGAGCGCCAATGGCGCCTACGTTCGCGACTTGCACAATCTGGGGCGTGAAGTCGCCGGGCAACATGCCGAGCGGCAATTACTGTTTTTCAACGCCCTGCTGCGGCTCGTGGGCGGTCTGCCGCAGACGCTGTGGCGAGATAGCAAACATCGCCACACCGCGATGCACCTTATCCGCGGTCTGATCGGCGACCTATCCCGCCACGAGACGGACGGAAGGGCCGCCACGCCGGGCAAGGAGTAGCAGATGACCCTACTGATCTCCTGGCTCAACCGCATCGCCATCAGCGCCATGCAGCGTTCAGAAATCGTGGGCGCGGTGATTGTGATGGCCATTGTCTTCATGATGATCATCCCGCTGCCGACGGGGCTGATTGACGTGTTGATCGCCTTCAACATCTGCATCTCTTCGCTCCTGATCGTGCTGGCGATGTATCTGCCCAAGCCGCTGGCCTTTTCGACCTTTCCCGCCGTGCTGCTGTTGACCACCATGTTTCGGTTGGCTCTGTCTATCTCGACAACCCGGCAGATTCTGTTGCAACAGGACGCGGGCCACGTGGTGGAGGCCTTCGGCAACTTCGTCGTGGGCGGCAATCTGGCGGTCGGTCTGGTGATCTTCCTGATCCTGACGGTGGTGAACTTTCTGGTGATCACCAAAGGGTCCGAACGTGTGGCTGAAGTGGCGGCGCGTTTTACGCTGGATGCCATGCCGGGCAAGCAGATGTCCATCGACAGCGATCTGCGCGCGGGGCTGATCGACGCCCAGCAGGCCCGCCAGCGACGCGAAAATCTCACGAAAGAGAGCCAGCTGTTCGGCGCGATGGACGGCGCGATGAAGTTCGTCAAAGGCGACGCGATCGCCAGCCTGGTGATCGTGTTCATCAATATGATCGGCGGCTTCGCCATCGGGGTCATGCAACACCAGATGGCGGCCGGCGACGCCATGCACGTCTACTCGGTATTGACCATCGGTGACGGCCTGATCGCGCAGATCCCGGCACTGCTGATCTCCCTGACCGCCGGGATGATCATCACGCGCGTCTCCGCCGACGGACAAAAGGTGGATAACAACATCGGCCGCGAGATCGCCGAGCAGCTGACCAGCCAGCCGAAGGCGTGGATTATCTCCGCCATCGGCATGTTCGGCTTCGCGCTGCTGCCGGGCATGCCGACGATGGTTTTCCTGCTTATCAGCCTGCTCTCTCTGTCCAGCGGGCTTTTTCAGCTGTGGCGGGCCAAGCAGCTCGGTCTGGCTGAGTTCAACGCGCTGGCGGCGGACAACATGCCCGCCGAGCAAAACGGTTATCAGGATCTTCGTCGGTTCAACCCCACGCGCGCCTACCTGCTGCGCTTCCACACCGACTGCCGCAACGCGCCCTACGCCGCACTGCTGGTGCAAAATATCCGGCGTTTGCGCAACCGGCTGGTCTACCAGTTCGGCTTTACGCTGCCTTCGTTCGACATCGAATTCACCCCTGAAATGGCGCCGGACGAATTTCAATTCTGCGTCTATGAGATCCCCCTGCTGCGCGCCACCTTCGGTACCGCGCGCCTGGCGGTCGCCCGCCAAGATGTGCCGCCGGAAGCCACGGAGGAGGAAGCCCTGAGCGCAGGCCATCCCGCCCGCGACGAAGCGCACTGGCTATGGCTACCCCCCGATCATGCGCTATTGCAACACTCGGCGTTGGCGCGTCAGACGGAAGAAGCGCTGATTCTGTTGCGGATGGAAAACGCCATTCATCGGAGCGCGGCCCAGTTCATCGGCCTGCAGGAGACCAAGTCCATTCTCGCCTGGCTCGAAAGCGAACAGCCGGAGCTGGCGCAGGAGCTGCAGCGCATTATGCCGCTCTCCCGCTTCGCCAGCGTGCTGCAAAAGCTGGCGGGCGAACGCATTCCGTTGCGCGCCGTGCGCCCGATAGCGGAAGCGCTGATCGAGGTCGGCCAGCATGAGCGCGACGTTAACGCGCTGACGGATTACGTCCGTCTGCAATTGAAAGCGCAGATCTGTCACCAATACAGCCGGGACGACAGCCTGTCCGTCTGGCTATTGACGCCGGAAACGGAAGAGCTGCTGCGCGACGCCCTGCGCCAAACGCAAAACGACACCTTCTTCGCGTTGGCGCAACACGATGCGGCCGCGCTGCTGACGCAACTACGAGACAGCTTTCCGCCTACCGCGCCGCTGTCGTCCCTGCTGCTGGTCGCGCAGGATTTGCGCAGTCCCCTTCGGGCGCTGGTGCAGGACCAATTTCACGCTTTGCCGGTGCTGTCATTCACCGAGCTGGAGTCGTACCTATCCATCAACGTGGTAGGCCGCATCGACCTGCATGACATTACCGCTCACAACTAAGAAGAAGGCAGAATCATGTTTGAACTGCGCGTACTGACCGGGCTGCATCGGGGAGCCGCCCTGCCATTGAACGGACAATCGTGCTGTATCGGCGCCGCCGACGATGCGGATATGGTGCTGTACGACCCCGGTATTCGCGACTGTCACTGCCTGTTGGAAAAACAGGGAGAGGCATGGGTACTCTCCGCGCTGGAGGGCGTGGTGAACGACAGCGAGGGACATCCGGTGGACGCGTCGATCGCGCTGCCGCCGGGCACGCCGTTCGCTGCGGGCGCCATCTGGCTATGCATCGTCAGCGCGGAGACGCCGTGGCAGGAAGAAGCGAAGACGGACGAGCCTGACCCTACACCCGAGCCGGTGGCGGAGGAGCCGTCAACACCGCCCGACGATGTCCCCGCCGAAACGCCCAGCGCTAAGACGAAAGCCCGCCTGCCGCTGTGGGCGAAATGCAGTTACCTGCTGCTCATCGGAACGCTGGTGCTGCTGACCGGCAGTTGGCTGATGCAGGATAGCGTCGCCATGCCGTCCGCACCGCCGTCCGATACCCGTATTCCGATGACGTCGCTGGCTCAATCCGCCGCCACGCTGCAAGCCATGCTGAACGAGCGCGAGTTAAGCAACGTGCAGGTCGTCCAACAGACGGATCGCATCATCCTCAGCGGCGCGCTCGCCGCAGATCAAATGCCGATGATCAATCGCATGCTGGTGCGGTTTCAACAGCGTTACCGTGTCACGCAGCCGATTGAAAATCACACCCGGGTAAAAGGCGATACGCTGCCGTTTCGCATCGTACAAGTGACCAGCGGCGCGCAGGCCAACGTGGTGACGTCCAACGGTCAACGTCTGTTCGTGGGCGACGAGGTGGATGGACTTCGGCTGGTCGGCATCGATAACAATCAGATCGAATTTAACGGCAAACAGCAGATTAAGGTGAACTGGTAATGGCTATGCTATCGACCGACGAACCGGGCCGCTATCCGCTGCTCGAACGCTGGCTGACCACGCAGCGACGGCGTCTGGCCGACTATGCGCCGGTTCAGCTGCGGGGACGGATTACGGGTATCAGCGGCATCCTGCTGGAGTCCTGCCTGCCGCAGGCCCGGATTGGCGATCTGTGCCGAATTGAACGCCACGATCAGACGCAGGTGCTGGCCGAAGTCGTCGGCTTCAGTCCGCAGCACGTCTTTCTGTCTGCGTTGGGGGCGCTGGACGGCATCGCGCAAGGCGCGGTGGTCACGCCGCTCTATCAGCCGCACTGCGTTCAGGTTTCCGACAGTCTGTTAGGCAGCGTGCTGGACGGTTTCGGCAGACCGCTGACGGCGGAGAGCCAGTCAGCTTTCGTCGAACCCGGTACGGAATGCCCTCACCCCATTCCCGTCATCGGCGACGCGCCGCCGCCCACCGAACGCCCGCGCATCAGCGAGCCGCTGCCGACCGGACTGCGCGCGATCGACGGCCTGCTGACCGTGGGCCGCGGCCAACGGGTGGGGATTTTTGCCGGCGCGGGCTGCGGTAAAACCACGCTGTTAGCGGAACTGGCCCGCAACACGCCTTGCGACGCCATCGTCTTCGGGCTGATCGGCGAGCGCGGCCGCGAACTGCGTGAATTTCTCGACCACGAACTGGACGACACGCTGCGCCGACGCACCGTGCTGGTGTGTTCAACATCCGACCGCAGCAGCATGGAGCGCGCTCGCGCCGCCTTCACGGCCACCGCCATCGCGGAAGCCTTTCGAGCCGAGGGCAAACAGGTGCTGCTGATCGTCGACTCGCTGACCCGTTTCGCCCGCGCGCAGCGTGAAATCGGTCTGGCCCTCGGCGAACCTCAAGGGCGCGGCGGCCTGCCGCCGTCGGTGTATACCCTGCTGCCGCGGCTGGTGGAGCGGGCCGGACAAACCCGTCAGGGCGCGATCACCGCGCTGTACTCGGTGCTGATCGAACAGGACTCCATGCACGATCCGGTCGCGGACGAAGTGAGGTCGCTCATCGACGGTCACATCGTGCTTTCGCGGCGGCTGGCGGAGCGTAATCACTATCCGGCGATCGATATCTTGATGAGCCTGAGCCGCACCATGAGCAGCGTGGCTAGCGCAGCGCACCTCCGGGACGCGGGGGCGCTGCGACGACTGATGGCCGCCTATCAGCAGGTCGAGATGCTGATCCGACTCGGCGAGTATCAGCGGGGGCACGATGCCCTGACGGACGCCGCGGTCACCGCTCATGGGGAAATCAACGCCTTCCTGCAACAGCCGATGCGCGAACCCCTTACCTTTGCGGAGATTACCGCCCGACTCAGCGAGGTCAGCCGCTATGCCGACGTCTAATACGCAGACGCTCTGGACCGTGGGCGCGCCATGTCCTCGCTGAACGCCACCCTCCAACTGCTGCTGCCTATCCGTCGTCAGCGCCTGCGCCGCGCCGAATCGCAATTGCGAGAAGAAACGGAGACGCTGGCGCAGCAGGAAACCGCGCTCGACGTGCTGTGGCAGGAACGAGAGGCGCAGCAGGAACATTACCGGCAACAGCAAGAAGCGTTACGTCAGCACCAGCAGGAACAAGCGCAGTCGCTGGACAGTCTGCAACAGCAGCGTGAGCGGACGCAGAGACAGATCGGCCGCCTGCGACAACAGCAGCAGCAATACGAAGACGGAGAGGCGCGCTGCCAACAGCACCGACGGCGGGTCGCCGACAAGCGCGCGCTGCTGCGCCAGCGCCAAAAGGCCGTCGAAAAACTGGAATTTTTACTGACCCTGAATCAGGAGCCATGATGAGTGCTTATCTTCCGCCAGCCGCCCCCTCATCCCCGTCGCGCACGGTTCCGTCGCCCTCGGCGGAGAAACCGTTGCCGCGCTCGCGCGGAGGTGCCGCCCATTCCGGCGATGAAGCGACGGCGCCTCCCTTGGACTTCGAACTTCTGCTATCTGCACCGCCCTACAATTTCTGTACGCCCGGGTCGGCGTCTGAGGATACCGGCACCCGGTCGTCGGGTTTGACGCGTGACGCCACCGCCGATGAAGTGACAACGTCACTCATTTCAGCACTGCACGCTGAGCTGACCGCCCGACGCGATCTCGCCTGCCACAGTCCGTTCTCTTTCAGTCTGCAACTGCCGCAGCTGGGCGACGTCGATGTACGGATGAGCACGCTGCACCCCACCGGCTGGGAGGTGATGTTGCGATTCCAGCGTTCAGCCTTCCAAGAGGTCCGTCGGCAGCGAGAACGCTGCCGACGGGCGCTATCTGCGGCGCTCGACGGCCCAATCCGGTTGGAATTTGAAGTTCAGGAGGAGCCATGAACACCTCGTTATCGCCATCCCCCCTTAGGCTACGCGCGCTCACGCCGTCGCAGGCGCGGGTATCCCAGCAGTTGGCGGAGGGCTGCCGCTTCGCGTTCAGCTTTGACGACGGGCGTCAGGGCGAGCTGCGTTTGTCGCTGGCGTCGCTGCGAGAATCTAAGCCTCCCGCACGCGTCTGGCAAAGCGCGGCGGGTTGCTTCTCGCTCAGCGACCCAACGCCAGCGCTGTCGCTGATGTCCGACTGCCCGGCGCTGCTGCCGACGCAAGAAGACGATCCGACGGCGGCCGCGTGGTTTTGGGCGCTGTTTAATCATGCCCTCAGCCCACAGCTATACACGCTGCTGGGACCGCTGACGCCGGTTAACGGCGATATCGCCGCCGATGCAATCCCGCTGTGGCTGGACGTACAGGTCGCGGCCCGGCGCGCCCGTAGTCTGCTTTGTATGGCCGGTAGCGAGCTGCTGTCATTACTGCGTCAGCCCGGCTGGTTTTCTTCTGTTTTCCCTTTGCCGCAGACACTGCCGATCTCGATGCCCCTGACGCTGGCGGAAGTGACATTGTCACCTAGACAAGTTTACGCGTTGGAACCGGGCGACCTGATTTACCCACCTACTTGCAGTTTTTCCCCGCAGGGCGATGGCCATATTTCGGTCGGCGGGAGACGGTTTCGGGGCCAGCTTCAGTGGAGCGGCCTGACGCCTACCCACTTTATTATTGCTGAACAGGAGGAGTGTCCGGTGAATGACGCTTTCGAATTTTCATCTCCACATGACATGCCGTTTGCCGACGAGATGGCGACGACCGCAACGGCTGATGACGCGCCATTGCCCGCGCTGCCTCTCACATTGACGGTCCGCTGCGGGCACCTTTCTCTTACGCTACAGGCGTTGCAGCAGTTGTCGTGCGGCAGCGTGGTTCCGGTCCAGCAGACGCTGCCGGGCGAAGCGATGCTTTATCACGGCGAGGTGCCGCTGGCCCGGGGCGAACTGGTGGAGGTTGCGGGACGGCTGGGCCTGCAAATCACCCAACGGCTCGGCGCATTGCAGCCGGATCGGGAGCCTATGTCATGACGGCGGGCGCGTTCGATCCGGTGATGTTCGCCCTGATGTTAGGGGCCTTGTCGCTGATGCCGCTCATGATGGTGGTTTGTACCTGTTTTTTGAAAATCGCCACCGTATTGTTGATCACCCGGAACGCTATCGGGGTACAGCAAGTGCCGCCGAATATGGCGCTGTACGGCATCGCGCTCGCCGCCACTTTGTTCGTGATGGCGCCGGTCTTCGGCGATATCAAACAACGCTTTCAGGATACGCCGCTGGATATGAGTGATCTCGGCACGCTGGAAACCACCGCGACGCACGGCATCGAACCGTTGCAGAAGTTTATGTCTCGCAATACCGACCCTGATATTCTCACCCATCTGCATGAAAACAGCATCCGCATGTGGCCCCCCGCCATGTCCGAAAAAGCGACTACGGACAATATCTTGCTGGTGATCCCGGCTTTTGTTCTCTCCGAATTGCAGGCGGGATTCAAAATTGGTTTCTTGATTTACATACCGTTCATCGTCATCGACCTGATCGTCTCTAATGTGCTGCTGGCGCTGGGAATGCAGATGGTCGCGCCGACGACGCTCTCGCTGCCGCTCAAGCTGCTGCTGTTCGTGCTGGTCAGCGGCTGGACCCGGCTGCTCGACGGCCTGTTTTATAGCTACCTGTGAGGCGAATGTGGAAATGTTGAATCTGTTTCGACAGGCCATGGTGCTGGTTGTGATGCTGTCCGCGCCGCCGCTGGTCGTCGCCGTGATCGTGGGCGTCCTGATTTCGCTGCTGCAAGCCGTCATGCAGCTACAGGACCAGACGCTCCCTTTCGCCATCAAGCTGGTGGCGGTCGGTCTGGTGCTGGCCATGACCGGTCGTTGGATTGGCGTCGAGCTGATCCAGCTGACCCTGCTGGCTTTCAATATGATCGAACAAACCCGCGCATGAGGCCACGATGCTGACCCTCGCCACTCTCGAACGTCTTTATGACTTTATCTTTGCCCTGACGCTCGGCATGGCCAGGCTCTATCCCTGCCTGTTTCTGTTGCCGCTGTTTTCGTTCACGCTGGTGAAAGGCTTGCTCCGAAATGCCCTCGTGCTAGCACTGGCGCTGGTGCCGGCCGCCGCCATCCAGCAGCAAATGCAGGACACGACGCTCAGCTGGCCGCTATTGCCGGGCCTGTTGCTCAAGGAGCTGGTGGTCGGGCTGCTGTTGGGCTGCATTCTGGCGATGCCGTTCTGGCTGTTTGAATCTGTAGGTGCATTATTCGATAACCAGCGCGGCGCGTTGATCGGAGGACAACTCAACCCCGCGCTCGGCAGCGACGCGACGCCCCTCGGCCATATGATGAAGCAACTGTTGGGACTGATGCTGTTGCTGACGCTGGGCCTCTCCGGTCTGACGCAGCTGCTCTGGGACAGCTATCGCCTGTGGCCCGCGCTGATGTGGCTGCCGCCGCTCGGCGAAGCCGGCTTCCATGCCTATCTGGACCTGCTGGCCGACACTTTTACGCATCTGGTCATCTTCGCCGGGCCGCTGGTGGCGCTGCTGCTACTGCTTGAGTTCAGCATCGCCATACTCAGTCTGTATAGCCCGCAGTTACAAGTCTATGTGTTGTCCGTGCCCGCCAAATGTCTCGCCGGGATGGCGTTCTTCATCGTGTACCTGCCGGTGCTGCAATATCTTGCCGAGGTGCGGATTCTGGCGCTGCCGGATCTGAAACACGTACTGCCGCAGTTTTTCCCCGCGCTCCCCTGAGGGGCTAGCAGAGGCTGACGCATGAGCGAAAAAACCGAAAAGCCGACTCCAAAGAAGCTACGTGATGCGCGTCGCAAAGGCGAAGTCGGCCAAAGTCAGGACATTCCCAAGCTGTTGATTAGCGCCGCGCTGCTGGAAATGATCCTGGCGCTGGTCAATCACGGCATGGAAAAGTTGGAAATGCTGATGCAGCTGCCGCTGAAACGTCTGACCGATCCCTTCGGACACGCGGTCAACGAGATCGTCGGCGAGGCGCTCAGCCTGTTGGCAACGTTATGTTTGCTGACCGTCGCGGTTGCGATATTGATGCGAATTGTCGGCGCCTGGATCCAATACGGCCCCTTGTTCGCCCCCGAGGCGCTTAAAGTGGATTTTAACCGGCTCAATCCCGTCAATCAGGTCAAGCAGATGTTTTCTATGCGCAAGCTGACGGAGATGCTGACCAACATCCTGAAGACCGTCACCATCGGCATTATCTTTTATCACGTGGTTATCCCGCAGTTGGAGTGGTTGGTCGAACTGGCTTACGGCGACCTGGATGGCTTCTGGCACGGCGTCGCGGTGGTACTCCAGCGCGTGGAGCGCACGACGCTGGCGGCGCTGCTCGCCCTGGCCGTACTCGACTTCGGACTACAGAAATACTACTTCCTGAAACAGCAGCGCATGAGTCATGAAGATCTTCGCAACGAACACAAGGATTCCGAGGGCGATCCGCATATGAAAGGCCAGCGTAAGTCGCTGGCGCGCGATATCCTTAACGCGCCAGCCAAGCCGCGTCCGGCAGGCAACGTGGAAAATGCCGACTTACTGCTGGTCAACCCTACCCACTACGCGGTGGCGCTGTTTTACAGGCCGGGACAAACCCCGCTGCCGCGCATCCTGTGCAAAGGCGAAGATGCGGAAGCGCGCCAGCTCATCGAGCGCGCGCATCAGGCCAACATCCCTGTGATTCGCTTCGTCTGGCTCGCCCGCACGCTCTACCGTCAGCCGGAAGGGCGTTACATTCCGAGAGACACGCTACAGGCCGTCGCTCAGGTCTATCGGGTGCTGCGACAGTTGGAGCAGGACACCACGCGCGGGGCGGAGGTGACCGATAGGGATAACGAGCCGGTGGTGTGACGTTCGCTCGCCAAAACAATGAATGCGGTCGCCGACCTCGCGGGAAGAAAACGATGCTGAATTTGGTAAAAATTGAGAAATAGTTTCAATATAATCCTGCACATCCGTTCACTATCTGGTATTACTCAACGCATGGTAATCCATTGAACTCAGCGCAGAATCGCCTACCCGGCAACGACCGCCGCGGTTCGTTCGGCAGGCAGCCGACTCTGTGCATCGGCGTTTAACAGGTAAGACATACTCTATGTTCAAATCGTTTTTTCCTCATCCCAAACTGTTCTTCTCTTCCGCCGCGATCTGGACGCTGATCTGCATCGCTATCTGGTACGCTTGCGCCCGCCCTCTGGGGGCCAATCTGCTGAATCTGACCGATCAGCCGCTGCCCACCAGCGCCGCCCGTTTCTGGAGCCCGGCCTTCCTGTGGTTTTACGGCTACTATGCGATCGCCGTCGCTCTGTTCTCAGCCTGCTGGTTCATATTCAGCCCGCATCGCTGGCAGCGCTGGTCCATTCTCGGTTCGGCTCTGATTATCTTCGTCACCTACTTCTCCGTGGAAGTCGGCGTCGCGGTCAACGCCTGGTACGTGCCCTTCTACGACTTGATCCAGAAAGCGCTCGGCACCCCGCACGCCGTCACCATCGGCGCGTTCTATCACGAACTGGCGGTCTTTCTGGGCATCGCGCTGTGTGCGGTGGTGGTGGGCGTGCTGAATATGTTTTTCGTCAGCCACTACGTCTTTCGCTGGCGCATGGCGATGAACGACTACTACATGACGCACTGGCCTCGGCTGCGCCATGTTGAAGGGGCCGCCCAGCGTATCCAGGAAGACAGTATGCGCTTCGCATCCACGGTCGAGAGTCTGGGCGTCAATCTGATTCAGTCGGTCATGACGCTGATCGCCTTCCTGCCGGTGCTGATCACGCTTTCCGTTCACGTCAAAGAAGTGCCCATCCTCGGCCAAATTCCCTATGCGCTCCTTATCGCCGCGCTAATCTGGTCGCTGGCGGGAACGGGGCTGCTGGCTTTTATCGGGATCAAGCTGCCGGGACTGGAGTTCAACAACCAGCGCGTGGAAGCGGCTTACCGTAAAGAGCTGGTATACGGCGAGGATCATGCCGAGCGCGCCACGCCGCCGACCGTACGCGAGCTGTTTACCAACGTGCGAAAAAACTACTTCCGGCTGTATTTCCACTACACCTACTTCAACATTGCGCGCGTGCTGTATCTGCAAGTGGACAATGTCTTCGGGATTGTCGTGTTGCTGCCCTCCATCGTGGCCGGTGCGCTCACGCTAGGCCTGATGTCGCAGATTAACAACGTGTTCGATCAGGTCCGCAGCTCGTTCCAGTATTTGATCAACTCCTGGACCACGATTGTGGAGTTGCTGTCGATCTATAAACGTCTGCGCAGCTTCGAGTCCATTATTCAGGACGACGATGCGCCCAATCCCGATTATCTCTCCTCGCCGGATGCCTGACGGCGATTCTGCGGTAGGCGATATGACGGAACTTGCATGCCGCGCCGGTCCGGTCCGTTAACCGCGGTCATCCCCACAAAGAAAGCCCCGAGTTCTTCAGCTCGGGGCTTTCTGTTTCAACGCCAACAGCAAACGACTCATGGCGGTGCGGTCACCTGCGCTGACCGAATTCACTTCAGGGAGCAATCCCCCCTATCCATGCTGTGCGCCGCGCAGCTTTTCACTGCGGCGTCGCAGTACTTCCATCACGATCAGCAACAGCAGCGCGGCTCCCACCATCATCGATGCGGCCGCCGCGATCGTCGGATCGAGGTTTTCACGGATCCCGGCAAACATCTGTAATGGCAGCGTGCGCTGTCGCGGACTGGCCAGAAACAGCGTGACGATTACCTCGTCGAACGATGTCGCGAACGCGAACAGCGCGCCGGAAAACACGCCGGGCGCAATCAACGGCAGCGTGACCTTACGGAAGGCCAACAGCGGCGGTGCGCCCAGGCTGGCGGCGGCGCGGGTGAGGTTTTGATCGTAGTTTTTCAGTACGGCCGTGACGGTGATCACCACGAAAGGCACCCCCAACATCGCATGCGCCAGCACCAGTCCCAGATAACTGTTCAGCAACGAAAGCTTGGCGAAGAAGAAAAACAGGCCGACGGCGACGATCACCACGGGCGCAATCATCGGCGAGATCAGCACCGCCATGACCAAAGATTTACCGCGAAATTCACCACGCACCAGCCCGACCGCCGCAAGTACCCCCAGCACGGTCGCCAACAGCGTCGCCAGCGGCGCGATCAGCAGACTGTTGCCGAGAGAGCTTAACCACTCGCTCGAGTGGAAAAACTCGCGATACCAGCGCAGCGAAAAACCGGCCAGCGGATAGCTCAGAAACGATCCCGCATTGAACGACAGCGGCACAATCACCAGCACGGGTACAATCAGGAACAGCAGCATTGCCGCGCCGTAGAAATTAAAGAACGCATTCCACAAACGGACACCCAGCGTGTTTTGTTGTCTCATTTCCCTGTCCTCCTGTTAGTGCGCGGCAATTTCTGCGTTGGTGCGAGTCACACGGATGTAGACCACATACAGCAAGGTGACGATGACCAGCAGTTGCGTCCCCAGCGCCGCCGCCATCCCCCAGTTCATGGTGGTATTGGTGAAGAACGCCACAAAGTAGCTCAACATCTGATCCCCCGGACCGCCCAACAGCGCGGGCGTAATGTAGTAGCCAATCGCCATCATGAAAACCAGCAGCGCACCCGCCGTCACGCCGGCATAGGTCTGCGGCACATAGACGCGCCAGAAGGCGATAAACGGATGCGCGCCCAGCGAAATGGCAGCGCGGACATAGTTGGGCGAAATCCCCTTCATCACCGCGTAGAGCGGCAGAACAAAAAACGGCATCAGGATGTGCGTCATCGAGATGTAAACCCCGACGCGGTTGAACACCAGCACCAGCGGATGGTCGATGATATTCAGTGCCATCAGCGATCGGTTAATTAGCCCGCCGGACTGCAACAGCACAATCCAGCTCGCCGTGCGCACGATCAACGAAGTCCAGAACGGCAGCAGCACGAGGATCATCAGCAAATTGGCGCGATTTGACGGCTGTTTGGCCAACCAGTACGACAGCGGATAGCCCAGCCCCACGCACAGCAGCGTGACCACTCCCGCCATTTTTAGCGTGCGCACCAGTACATCGACATAAAGCGACTGTTCCGGCGGCTGCGCCGTTATCACATTGGTCTGCGGGTCAACCCGGTGATCAAACACGGCAAGCAGGTAATAGCTGGTAAACGGGCGCGACGCACGTTGAAGGGTTTTCCAGGTGTTCAGTTCACCCCACAGCGGCTGATCCGCAATGAGCTGTTCACGTACCGAGTCGCTATCGGCGGGCGGCATTTTACGCAGTGTGCGGTTAATCAACGTACGGTATTGACCGTCTTCATACCCCAACCGTTTCGTGATCGCCGCCACTTGGCCGCCGCTGCGGGCCTGACGGAGATCGGTAATCAACGCCTTGAACACGTCCTCATCAGGAACCTCATTGCCCGACCACTCTTTTAACGCGGCGATAGTGGCGGGCATATGGGTACGCAGTTCAGGGTTGGATACGCTCTTGCCCAGAATCGAAAAAATGGGGAACAGAAAGCTGGCCAGGATAAACAGAAACAGCGGCGCAATTAGCAGCAGCGAACGTTTTTTATAACGCGTCTGGGCATGACGCAGCTGCTGTTTCAGGCTGGCGTTTTCCAGGGGCTGGGCCGGTGGCGCAACAGCCACCCTTTCGTTCTGGGTCATCAATTTTCTCCTTACTCTTTTAGACCATCGCGGGATTACTGCTGAGCAGCCCAGGAATTAAAGCGCTGTTCCAACTCTTCCCCGTGATCGATCCAAAATTCGGTATCCACTGCCAAAGATTGTTCCAAGTTTTCCGGCGCTGTCGGCAAGTTAGAGCGGATGGCGGCAGGCAGCAGTTCGTTGGTTTTGATATTGGTAGGGCCGTAGGCGATGTTTTCCGCAAAGACCTTCTGATTTTCCGGTTTGTTGGCAAAGGCGATAAACTGTTCCGCCAGCGCCTTGTGCTTGGAGCCTTTGACGATGGCCCAGCTATCCAAGTCGTAAATGCTGTCTTTCCAGACGATATTGATGCCCGGCTTCTCTTTCTGCGCTACGGCGACGCGACCGTTATAGGCGGAGGTCATCACGACATCGCCGGAAACCAGCCACTGCAGCGGCTGTGCGCCGGACTCCCACCACTGGATATTGGACTTGATTTGATCGAGTTTCTTGAACGCGCGATCCACGCCGGCGGGCGTTGCCAACACTTTATACAGATCTTCACGCTTCACGCCGTCGGCCAACAGGGCGATTTCCAGCGTGAACTTGGCGCTTTTACGTAAGGCACGTTTGCCGGGGAACTTCTGCACATCCCAGAAATCGGCCCAGCTGGTCGGCGCCTGTTTCAATTTGTTGGCGTTGTAGGTCAGCACCGTCGACCAGACGAAGATCCCGGCGCCGCATTCGGAAACGGAACCTTTCACAAACTGGGACGGATCTCCCAGCTTTTTCCAGTCCAGCGGTTCCAGCAGCCCTTCGTTACAGCCGCGGAGCAGCTCCGGCCCTTCGACTTCGACGATGTCCCAGCTGATCTGGCCAGTTTCAACCATAGCGCGCAGGCGCGCCATTTCGCCGTTATATTCCCCGGATTCAATCGTGCCCTTGCCCGCCGCCATAAACGGCTTGTAAAACGCTTTGTCCTGCGCATCCTTGTTGGTGCCGCCAAAGGAAATTACGGTCAGGTTTTCAGCCCAGGCCTGAGAGCTTATTGCGGCAATCAGCGCGGATAAAGCAAATTTTTTCAACATAATCTGACTCCTGGTAAAAGTGTGAACGCAATGCCAAACGGCGGCACTTTAGAGTTGTGTGAACAATCATTGCTGTGGTGATGAAGCCCCTCTTTGTAAAAGCATATTTCGTGCCACTTTGGGTAAAAAAGGGGGAATTCAGGCGGCGTTGGGCGGGATAAGGACCTAGCCTGAACATGTGCAGTGCGCACGATTTTATAGGGGAAGCGTTCTGGGGAAGATTTGCTTTAGGGTGGTGCATTCAGTGAGTTCGAATGCACCACAATGTGACGGAGCGGTGACACGGAATGGTCTTCCGCGTCAGTCCGGCATCAGGCTGATGGCGTGAGATCCACGCAAAGATATTTCATCTCCAGATACTCTTCGATGCCGAAGCGCGATCCTTCGCGACCCAGTCCGGACTGCTTGACGCCGCCAAACGGCGCGACTTCGTTGGAGATAAGCCCGGTGTTGATGCCGACCATGCCGTACTCAATCGCCTCCGGCACGCGCCACTGACGAACGGCATCACGCGTGAAGACATACGCCGCCAGTCCAAACTCAGTGTCGTTCGCCATCGCAATGGCGTCGGCTTCATCTGTGAACGGAAACAGCGGCGCGACCGGGCCAAAGGTCTCTTCGCGCGCAAACCGCATCTCGCGCGTGACGTCGCCAATCACCGTTGGGGTGAAGAATGTGCCGCCCAGCTCGTGGGACTTGCCGCCGAGCAACAGCGTGGCGCCTTTCGTCAACGCGTCGTCGATGTGCTGACGCACTTTGTCGACGGCCTGTTCATCAATCAGTGGCCCCTGCGTGACGCCAGGCTCAGTGCCGTCGCCGACCTTGAGTTTTTTCACCTCTTCGACCAACCGGGCCGCCAGCGCCGGATAAATCCCGCGCTGTACGTAGATTCGGTTAGCGCAAACGCAGGTCTGGCCGCTATTGCGGAATTTGGAGGCCATGATGCCTTTCACCGCCAGTTCAAGGTCAGCGTCGTCAAACACGATCACCGGCGCGTTACCGCCCAGTTCCAGAGACAGCTTTTTCACCGTCGGCGCGCTTTGCGCCATCAGGATACGCCCGACTTCGGTCGAGCCGGTAAAACTGAGTTTGCGTACCACCGGGCTGTCGCACAGCACTTTGCCCACCGCCGGTGCTTCGCCGGTGATCACTTGCAATACGCCAGCGGGAATGCCGGCCTGAACAGCCAGTTCACCCAGCGCCAGAGCGGTAAACGGCGTCTGTTCGGCCGGTTTGACGATCATGGTGCAGCCTGCCGCCAGCGCTGGCGCGGCCTTACGGGTAATCATCGCCGCCGGGAAGTTCCAAGGGGTGATGGCCGCCGTCACGCCGATAGGCTGTTTCAGCACCAGCAGTCGCTGATTGGCCTGTGGAGACGGGAGTACGCTCCCCTCAATGCGTTTGGCCTCTTCCGCAAACCACTCGATAAACGCATTGGCATAGCCGATTTCGCCGGATGCTTCCGCCAGCGATTTTCCCTGCTCGGCCGTCAGCAGCGCCGCCAGATCGGCCTGATTTTCGCGGATCAGACGCGCCCATTCGAGCAGTACGGCGGCGCGCTCTTTGCCCGTGCGCTGACGCCAAGACGACAGCGCTTTTTCCGCCGCGGCGATTGCTTGTTGAGTCTGTTCCGCCGTCACCAGCGGGATTGTCCCCAGCGCCTTCCCGGTTGCCGGGTTGTTGACGCTGAGCGTTTCGCCGCTCAGGCTATCCTGCCATTGGCCGTCAATAAGACATGACTGACGAAATAATGTTTTATTTTTCAATTGCATGAAGCCACCTTTACTGAGACAGAACGCGGGACAGGAGCGTCAGGGCCTGGCTGAACTGGGCATCGGGAATCGTCAGCGGATACAGGAACCGGATGACGTTGCCGTGCACGCCGCAGGTCAGCAGCAGCAGCCCCTGATCCAGCGCCGCCTTCTGATATTTTTTGGTGATTTCCGCGCTCGGTTTGCCCGTCTGCGGGTCGTTGAATTCCACCGCGACCATCGAACCGCGAGCACGAATATCCGCGATTGCCGGACAGTGCGCTTTCGCCTGTTCCAGCGTCTCTACCAGTGTAGCGCCGAGCTTCTGCGCTCGCTGGCACAGTTGCTCTTCTTCGATAACATCCAGTACGGCCAGGGCGGAAGCGACCGCCAGCGGGTTACCAGCGTAGGTGCCGCCCAGTCCGCCAGGCCCCGGCGCATCCATCACGTCGGCTCGTCCCACCACGCCGGAGATCGGGAAACCGCCGCCGAGGCTTTTCGCCATCGTAATCAGATCCGCTTTGTCCTGGTAATACTCCATGGCGAACACTTTGCCGGTACGCGCGAACCCGCTCTGAACTTCGTCGGCGATCAGCAATATGCCATGCTGGTCGCACAACTTGCGCAGTGCGCTGATGAATTCCGGCGGCGCCACATTGAAGCCGCCTTCACCTTGAATCGGCTCAAGAATAATGGCCGCGACCTGATCGGCGGCAATGTCCGTATGCAGCAGGCGATCGATGCTTTCCATCGCCTGTTCAACGCTGATGCCCTGATGCTCATTGGGATAGAGCGCATGGAAAATGGATCCGGGGAACGGCCCGAAACCCGTTGAATAAGGGGCCACTTTGCCGGTCAGGGTCATCGTCAGCAGCGTTCGTCCATGAAAAGCGGCGCCGAAAGCGATAACCCCCGGACGATGAGTATGCGCACGTGCGATTTTAACCGCATTTTCAACGGCTTCCGCGCCAGTAGTGAAAAAAGTGGTTTTAGCCGGGCCGTCGATAGGCGCCAGCCCGTTGATGCGCTCCGCGAGGGTGACGTAGCTGCCGTATGGCACAATTTGATAAGCGGTATGCGTAAAGCATTCCAGCTGTTCGCGCACCGCTGCCAGCAGTTTGGGATGGCGGTGACCGGTGTTCAGTACGGCGATACCCGCAGAAAAGTCAATATATTCATTACCTTCCACATCCCACAACGTCGCATTTTCCGCCTTGGCCGCAAAAAAATCACACATGACGCCGACACCACGCGGTGTGGCCGCCAAACGACGTTGATTGAGTTCGCTATTTTTCATTTTGTTGACTCCGATTCTATAAACTGACGCATTGTTTGCGGCTGACGATTGACGTCTGTTGCTATTTACCGCCTGCATGGTTCTATAATCCAGAGCCAGTTTATAAAATTTGAGGGATCCAATTTGCGCTCGCTACTTACAGACCTGCTGTTGCAGGGGTTGGAAAACCAGCAGGATGGGACGTTGAATAAACGGCTGAATGACGCGATTCGGCTGGCCATCCTGGAAGGCGCTATCGCTCCCGGCTGCCGCCTGCCCTCATCTCGGGATTTGGCGCAGCAACTGTCGCTGTCGCGCAATACGGTGATTGCCGCCTACGAACAGCTGTTGGCCGAGGGCTATATCGAAACGCGCACCGGCAGCGGAACTTACGTTACCGAGCAACTGCCGCCCGTCGCCGTTCCCCCGCTGCGGGACAATAGCGATGGCGCTGTGCGGCCCTCGGTGCAAGAGCTTTCGCGTCGCGGAATGAACCTGCTCGGTTATACCGGCGCGTCGGCGCGTCAGTGGGGGGCGTTCATGCCGGGGATCCCGGATATCACCTGTTTTCCTCACGATTTGTGGCGCAGGCTGCAAACGCGCATCACCCGTCGCATGAAGCCGGAGCAGCTTTCGTACTCGCCGAAAGGCGGCAGCCCCGAACTTCAAGAGGCGCTAGTCGACTATCTGCGCGTCGCACGTTCGGTGGAGTGCCGCCCAGAGCAAATACTCATCACGGAGGGAACGCATCAGGCGATGGATCTGCTGGCGAAAATGCTCTGCAATCCCGGGGATCTGGCCTGGTTGGAAGAGCCGTGCTACTGGGGGATGCGCAATGTACTGACTATCAACGGGCTGCGCATTGCGCCTGTCGATGTGGACGAGCAAGGCATGGTGCCACCTGAAACGATTTCGCCTCAGTCGATACCGCGCCTCATCTGCGTCACGCCATCGCATCAGTATCCGCTGGGTGCGGTGATGAGCCTGGCGCGTCGCCAGCGATTACTCGCCTTGGCGCAGGAGCACGGCAGCTGGGTTATCGAGGACGACTACGACAGCGAATTTCGCTTTTCCGGCAGCCCGATCCCGGCGCTGCGCGGCTTGAAGAATCAACCGCCGGTAATATATATCGGCACGTTCAGCAAAACGCTCTATCCGGGTCTGCGGGTGAGTTACATGGTGCTGCCGATGCATCTGGCGCGAGAGCTTAAAACCGGTCACGACGAGCTGTACCGCGGCGGTCACATGCTGACGCAGCTGACCCTCAGCCAGTTTCTGCGCGAGGGCCACTATGCCGCGCATATTCGCCGGATGCGCCTGCTGTACGGCCGCCGCCGGGCATTGCTTAGCGAGCTGATCGTAGAACATCTCGGCGAAGACTATCTGGGCTATAACAGCAACGCCGGTCTGCACCTGATTTTACGGCTGCCCGAGGCGACCGATGACGTGCTGCTCAGCAGCCGCATCATTCAGCGCGGCGTCATGGTGAAACCCCTTTCCAGCTACTATCTCCACCCTCGCCCCCAGCGCGGTCTGCTGCTGGGGTACGCTTGCGTCAAGGAGGAAAATATGGCGCGGGCGTTCTCCGTGATCGTGAGCTGTTTGAAGGAGATGCGGACCCGTGCCAAGCCGGCTTAACGAGGCACGCGAAGGCACTATTTTGGTGCCTTATTCCCTGAATGCGTTCACCATTATGAGGCATCGCCTCTGTTACCCTCGCGCTCGCCGTATCGAAAACTGTTCAACCTGCCCAGTCATACTGTTGTTAACAGCGGCAAACCACTCACGTCATTT
Source organism: Lonsdalea quercina (assembly GCF_900107885.1). Classification (NCBI taxonomy): domain Bacteria; kingdom Pseudomonadati; phylum Pseudomonadota; class Gammaproteobacteria; order Enterobacterales; family Pectobacteriaceae; genus Lonsdalea; species Lonsdalea quercina. The sequence goes on from NZ_FNQS01000002.1 coordinate 320,793, forward strand.
TCCTCGCGGCGACCTTGAGATATCCGTCCTGCCCACGGCCTAACGCGCAGGTCATCCCGGCGACACTCCCACGTTGCCACCCGCAATTTTTCAAGCAGGCATGATTTATGCATCTATCGTTGAATACAGACACAGTGAGAGAGTGCCTTAATGAAAAACTTTGTCAGCTTCAAAAATATTCAAAAAACCTACGATGGCGATCGTCTGGTCGTCAAGAACCTGAATCTGGATATCCAGGAAGGCGAATTTCTGACGATGCTTGGCCCGTCCGGCTCGGGTAAAACCACCAGTTTGATGATGCTGGCCGGGTTCGAAACCCCGACGCAGGGAGAGATACTGCTGCGCGATACCCCGTTGCATAATCAGCCTGCGCACCAACGCGGCATCGGCATGGTATTTCAAAATTACGCCCTGTTTCCGCATATGACCGTAGCGGAAAACCTGGCCTTTCCCCTCTCTATCCGCCGCCTGAATCGCAGTGACATCAAAGAGAAGGTCGACCGCGTTCTGGACCGCGTCAAATTGACCACGCTGGCCGACCGCTATCCGGCGCAGATGTCCGGCGGACAACAGCAGCGCGTGGCGCTGGCGCGCGCGTTGGTGTTTGAGCCGCGTTTAGTGCTGATGGATGAACCGCTAGGGGCGCTCGATAAACAGCTGCGTGAACATATGCAATTGGAGATTAAAGAGCTGCATCGCGCATTGGAGCTGACGGTGGTTTATGTGACTCACGATCAGAGCGAAGCGATGACGATGTCCGACCGGGTGGCGGTATTTAATGACGGCATCATCCAGCAGATGGACAGCCCCAACGATATCTACGAACGTCCGCAAAATGCGTTCGTGGCGCAGTTTATCGGCGAGAACAACACGCTGATCGGCACGCAGTCAGGCAGCGATGGCGACTATTACAACGTGACGCTGGGTGATGGCACCGTGTTGAAAGCGCTGAAGGTCCGCCCCAGCTCTCCCGGCAAAACGGTTTCGCTGTGTATCCGTCCGGAAAGGGTCAAAATCAACGCCGAACATCTACAACCCGGCGCGCAGCAGGTGAATGCGCGTATCAGTCAGTTTATCTATCTGGGCGATCACGTACGGATGATGACCGACGTCGCGGGGCAATCTCAATTTATGGTGAAACTACCGGCGAGCGATGTGGATCCGTCCTGGAAGGTCGGCACGGGGGTAAAACTGTCCTGGATGCCAGAAAATCTGCGCGCATTGGATGTGATCACGACACATTGATTTCCGCCAGCGACACCTCGAAAACTCACTTGAGTTAAGGCAGTCAGGCTGGCGTGGCTCTTTTTCTCGCCAGTCCGACGCGACATTTGTGGACGTGTCCCCATCAATCATGTTGCTCATGCTGTCTCGCCAGCCGGGTGAGCACTCCGCCGCCTTACCATCATCCTCCGGGCATAAAAAAGGGCGGCTTACGCCGCCCACATGAGGGTATGAAACCTGGATTACATCGCGGCCGCAAAGATAGATACGATGTCAGCGTGCGTACCTTGTCTTGGGTTGGTCAGGCTGCAGGCATCCTTCAGGGCGTTGTCGGCGAGCGTGTTGAAGTCTTCTTCTTTTACGCCCAGTTCTTTCAAACCGGTTGGAATGCCAATGTCGTTGGACAGCCTGACGATAGCGGCAATCGCCGCCTCGGCCGCCTCGGCGTCGCTTAAGGTAGCCACGTCAACGCCCAGAGCTTTCGCCACATCTTTCAGGCGAGCGGCGGCAACAGCGGCGTTATAGCGCACAACGTGCGGCAGCAGGACGGCGTTGCAGACGCCGTGCGGCAGGTTGTAGAAACCGCCCAACTGGTGAGCCATCGCATGCACATAACCCAGAGACGCGTTGTTGAAGGCCATCCCCGCCATAAACTGCGCGTACGCCATTTGTTCACGCGCTTCCATATTTTTACCGTCGTGTACCGCATTGCTCAAATGGTCGCGAATCAGCTCAATCGCTTTGATCGCGACGGCATCCGTGATGGGATCTGCGGCGGTTGATACGTAAGCTTCGATCGCATGCGTTAATGCATCCATACCTGTTGCCGCCGTTAATGACGCCGGCATACCGACCATCAATGCCGGATCGTTAATAGACATGAGAGGAGTGACGTTCTGATCGACGATAGCCATTTTCACGTGGCGAACTTCATCAGTGATGATGCAGAAGCGCGTCATTTCAGATGCCGTCCCCGCCGTCGTGTTGATGCCGAACAGCGCCAGCTGCGGACAATGTGATTGATCAACCCCTTCGTAATCTGCAATCTGGCCACCGTTGGTCGCCAGCAACGCAATCCCTTTCGCACAGTCATGTGACGAGCCGCCGCCCAAGGAAACAATGCAGTCACAGTCGTTGGACTTCAGCAAGTTCAGTCCTTCATCCACGTTTTTGACCGTCGGATTAGGTTGCACGCCATCATAAACAGCACTGAAAACCTGATGTTCACTCAGCAAGGCCTGCACCGTGGCGACCACGCCGATTTTGTTCAATACGCTATCAGTCACAATCAGCGCGCGCTTGAAGCCCTGCGCCTGAATCTGCCGTGCCGCTTCCTGTAAAGATCCTTCGCCCATCAGGTTTACTGCCGGAATATAAAATGCGCTACTCATTTTTTTCACCATATCCATTGATTTTAAATGTTAACTGGCTGCAATCCTACCACCGAGGTATGCGGGTTAAATTGATTTAAAACAACTTAAACGGACGGGTTATATCGCAATTGAGCAGAACACCCCTTAAAAACATCAATGATTTACGTGATTATGTTAATGAAATGATAAACATTTTCGAATCACAAGGGATATCGAAAAAAGTCAGAATGCCGCCGAGAACCGTTAGCTGGCGCGGGGTGAAGGATACCTTATAGCTTAAATAATTATTTTAATAAAAATAAATATTAAATTTAAGTAACAAAACAAAATAAGGGTGGCGACAGGGATATAAAAGAGAAATATATGGATGACGGAAAGCAGGAAAGCAGGAAAGCAGGAAAGCAGGAAAGCAGGAAAGCAGGAAAGCAGGAAAGCAGGAAAGCAGGAAAGCAGGAAAGCAGGAAAGCAGATTTTTTCACGTCCGCACCCCATCGGATGCGGACTGGGAGCGCTAAAAGCTAACTGCGAATTTTACGATAGATCCAAAGCACCACCAGAGAACCAATAACGGCCACGATAAAACTGCCAAAGTTGAAACCGTCTACGCGGCCATAGCCGAAGAAGGTACTGATATACCCGCCAACAACCGCACCAATGACGCCCAACAGAACCGTCATGAAGAAACCGCCGCCATCATTCCCCGGCATGATCCACTTGGCGAGGATACCCGCGATCAAACCGAAGATAACCCATGAAAGAATGCCCATACCTACCTCATCTAGTTAGTGACTGAACTGTTTGCCCATTATATGGCTCGCAGCTTAATGGTTTATCAACCATCGCAATTCGAAACCGAGGTTAAGTATAGTCAAAATTCCACGTTACATCTCTCACTGAATTCGACTGCTTGTTTGTTGACCTCTCGCTGTTTTTAACTAACTTCGCGTCCCTGTAACAGGCGGAGAACGTCGTATCGCATCACAAAAAAACGACTAGACCGGAATGCCTTTTTATTAGTTAATAGCTTTCTCACGGTTAGGCGCCATTCATCTGCGATAACCCTTTAGCTATAACGTCTCAACTACGGTGACGGGGATGCTTAGCGTTGTATCCAAAGCATTTATCACCCGATTCCTAGATATATTTCCGCGTTTTTTTCCTAAACTGAGATAATTGTACTGTTTAAACCCTGGCAGCCACGCATACGGAGGATAGAGATGAAAGTCAGTAGAGAGAGGTTTATCGGACTTGAATGGCTCCGTTTCCTGCTGGGATGTTACGTCATGGTCTACCATACGCTGCACGTTTATCCTCAGCGGTTCAACATCCCGTTTCTGGATGAATTGACCAGTATGGGGTTCTTTGCGACGAGCACTTTCTTCGTGTTGTCCGGGTTCTTGCTCGCCCACGTGTATATCCGGGACGGTCAGCTACGTGAACCAGCCCGACGATTTATGGCCAAGCGTCTGTTCAATCTCTACCCCATTCACATCATTGGCCTGGTCAGCTCGATCCTGGTCGTCATGTTGATGCAATGGCTGGCAATACCGCCGGAAGGCCAGGTCGCCAGCGCGCGGTTCGTGATATATGACAGTAATCAACCTGGCGTCGACCCGGCCACGCTGCGTCACTATATGGATAACGTCCAGCTCACGTTCAACAGCCTGCTGCAACTGTTGTTGCTACAGGCGTGGAACCCTTATTTTCTGACCTTTAACGCGCCATTGTGGTCGCTATCCACCCTGTTCTTCTTCTATCTGCTGTTTCCGCTGCTGGCGCCCCGGCTGATGAATAGCCGCTATCCGCGCCGTTGGCTGGCGTTCATCTTCGTACTCTATCTGGTGCCCGCGGTATGGGTGGTCTGGCACAAACTGTACGGCATGCCGTATACCGGTCTGTTGCAACGCGGTCCCATTTTCCGGCTGCCCGAGTTTCTGGCGGGGATTCTCGGTTATGCGATTTTCCGACAGTACAAAGACGGCGTCGTCCCTGCGCTGACAGCGCGTCAGCGCAGAGGGCTGGTGGCCTTTATTGTGGTCTGTTTCATCATCGCCACCGCTCTATTTACCCGTGGAAGAGCGCACTGGTACTTCCTGCTGCACAACGGTCTTTTACTGCCTTCGCAGGTCCTGCTAGTCTGTCTGTCGGCGCAAGCCCGCGACCCCAGCAGCGAGATGATCAGGAAATGGTCCCCGCGACTGGGCGCCGCGTCGTTGTCTATCTTTGCGCTGCATGTGCCATTATTTAATCTTTACCGCACGCTTGAGCAGTTGGTCCGGGCCAATCCCATGACCTGCTTCACCAATTGGTCTCAGTGCGTTGTTACGGCGGGTCAAGTACAGCTTTCAATGACCGGTTACGGCATTTTCCTATTAACGACGGTCGCGCTGTGCGTCATATTTCAGGAACAGGTGGTAGTGCGGATACGTAACGCGCTGACGGACCGCTTTCTGAGCCGCCGACTCACAGAGTCGAGCAGCGCAGCTTGATCTTTTCGCCGTGGGAAGCGCGAGTTTCCCACACGGTTATACCGGTAAATCGTTAATGACCTCGGTTATAACGATTTACATTCTAATCGATACTCACTTATGCCTAGAGACACGACTCGTTTCCTGTTAATGTTTGCGGCACCGGTATCAACCGGTGTTCTAACGGCCGAGCGTCTCAAGGACGTCTTTCCACATCAGTCACCCTTTGTTTATCTCACAACATGACATATTCCAAATTTGCACTATCCACTCTCGGCCTTTACGTCGGCCTGAGTGTCGCAGGTGTTTCCACCAGCTACGCCGCCGATACCCTCTGGCTGACCAATGGTGACAAAGTCACTGGACAAATTACCCTGCTGGACAGCGGCAAGCTGTTCATCAAAACGGACTATGCCGATACGCTGTCCGTTTCCTGGGATAAGGTTAAAACCTTTCAGACAGACCACGCGATGGTTATTCAGGGACATCGTTATGAAGAAGGTGTGCTCTACCCGGCCATCAAACCAGCGGAAACCCGCGGGATTGTGGTTCAGAAGCCTCTGAGCGACGGCGGCGTTCAGGCTGGAACGTCGAACGAAGGCACGCTTGCGCTAAGTGACATCAACTCTATGATCGTCCCTAAGCCGCTGGTGCAGGACCTCTCCTGGAAAGGCAACATCGATGCCAGCCTGTCGCATAAGAAAAGCTCGACGACGACCAACAATCACGATGTGGTGTTAAGCACTAAACTTCTGCACGGCACATGGCGTCATAACCTGGACGCTGGCTATCATATGGCCGAAGAAGACGACGTAGACAGCACCAAGAACGTCGGGGGTGAATATGCGCTGGATAAATTCATCGACGAAAATTGGTTCTGGCAGGGCCGCTACCAATACAAACGCGACTGGGTGGAAGAGATCAAAATCAGCCGCTCAATCGGTACCGGTCCGGGTTATCAGTTCTGGGATAATGATTTGGGCGCCTTCTCCATGACCGCATTGGTAAGCAGCCAGCAGTTCGTCTATCAGGAAGAAGGCCAGGACGACTTCTTCGCTGGGGCTTTGAAATGGGACTACAGCCGTTACTTCTCCGGGAAAAAAACACAGCTCTTCACCACGGGCGAAGTCGGACGTTCCTTCGATGAAACGACCAAACTGTACTTCAAAGCCGGGGCGGGACTGCGTTATAAGCTTACCAACTGGTCTTCCGTGAGCATGCAGGTGGCTCGTAACCGCACGCAAAGCGTACAGGGCAATGTCAACGACACCCTGTACTCGCTAGGTCTGGGTGTCGGCTGGTAATTCCGAGCGTGCTGCTGCATCGGTAGGCCCCCTTCTGCTACGGGCATAAAAAACCATCGGCCTCGCGGTCGATGGTTTTTTTTGCGGCTCTCTCACCGCCGTTGCACCGCCGCATGTATACGCCGGGCAGCGTGGTCGCTCTACTTGGAGATATCGTCGTAATACAACATGGAGTTGGCCAGACTTTGTTTGACGTCCTTCAGATTGTCGCGCACCGCCACGAGACGCATGCCCTGAAGCATCACCACGAACGGGGAACGCTCGCGAATCTCCTGCTGTAACGTTTGGTACAACGCTTGCCGTTTCTCACGATCGCGCTCGGCCGCCGCCGCCTGCGTCTGCCGGCTTAGCTCCGGAATATCCCAACCCACGCGCCACGCCAGCGTTTTCGGGCCGTTTGGCACGTTATAGGCAAAGGTGCTGGCATTCGTATTCGGGTCTATGTAGTCCGGCCCCCAGTAAACAAAAATCGACTGGAAATTGCGCGAGCGCATTTTCGTCCATAACTCGCTTTCCACCACCGGCTGCACGTCGATATGAATGTCGGCTTGGGCAAAACTCGCCTGTAGCGCCTGCGCAATATCCGTGTACGGCGGCTGATTGATCACGGTGAGCGCGAAACGAGTGCCCGATTTGATACCGGCATCGCTGAGGATTTTCTTCGCTTTATCGACGTCCAGCTTAAAGGGTTGCGCTTTCGCCGCGCCATCAAACCCTTCCGGCAGGAAGTTCTGATGCACGATGAATTGACCGTTAAGCAGGTTTTTCGAGATCCCTTCATAATCCACCAGCCAGCGTGCCGCCTGCCAAAAGGCAGGGTTACCCAGCGTCGGCGCCTGTTTATCTTGCGTATTGAAGCCGAGATAGTAGATTTTGCCGCCCGGCGAGGTGCTGATCCTGACGCCCGGCTGATTCGCCAGTGCGCTGAACTGATCCGCGCCCAAATCATACGCCACATCGGCATCGCCCTGAATCAACAGCAGACGACGCGCGCCCGGATCGGCCACATCCTTTAAAATGACCTGCTTGAGCTTCGGCTGTTTCACCCCGTGCGTGTTGGCAGTCAGCACCAGCGCCTGCTGCGGAATATAGTTGCGGAGCTGATAGGCGCCGCTCCCCGCGGAGTGATTTTTCAACCAGCCGCTGCCAAAATCATCGTTGACGCTATGGCTGGACACCACTTTGCTGTCGACGACGGACGCCACGCCGGAGGACAGCAGCCGGAGCGCCAGGTCGCTGCCGATATCCGCCGGCCAGCGGACCTCCAGTTGATGGTCATCCCGCTTTTTAAACTGCGCATCCACGTTTTCCGGTTTCCAGCCCAGCTCGTTTAAAATAAACGCCGGCGTTTTGTTCAGCTTCACCGCCCGAGTGAACGAGTAAATCACGTCGTCTGCCAATACCGGATTGCCGGAGGCAAAAGTGGCTTTCGGATCCAGCGTGAAGATCAGACTTCGCCCGTCCGCGCCGACCTGCCAGGATGTTGCCAGGTCGGGGTTGAGCTGAGTCGGGTTAACGCGATCGCTTTTCACCAGCGCCTGATACAGTGCATCCAGCGAACTGGTGCTGACCGTTTCAAAACTCTCTGCAGGATCCAGGCTGATAATACCGTTGAGGGAAATCGCCACCACCAGCGTATTCGGCGGTGTCGCCGCTCGCAGCAACGGACTGGCAAGCAAAACCGTCGCCAGGATAACGGGAAGCCACTTTTTCATATTGTCTCCATGGCACAAGTTCAATGTTGGATAGAGTCTAGAGAAAACACCGGTTATTGCGCTATTGGCATTAAACGCTTTGATATAACCGTTGATGATAATCACGTCAGACCGTCAGCAGACGCCCTTGCGACATAGCCGCCGCCCGGTCGCACAGATGGTCGATCACGTTGCCGTCGTGACTGACCAATATCAGGGTCAGGTCGCCCGCCGATTTCAGTTCGTTCAGCAGGTTGAGAATTTCGGCCTGCACCGACATATCCAGCGCGGATGTCGGCTCATCCAGCAGCAACAGCTCCGGCTCAAGCAGCAGCGCCCGGATGATCGCCACCCGCTGACGCTGGCCGCCGGAAAGCTGATGCGGATAGCGATCCAGCAGCGTCAGCGGCAAATCGACGCGCTGAAAAGCGCGTTCAATCCGTCCGTCGATATCCGTTTCCTTGAGCAGTTTTAGCGGCTCGGACAGCGTACGCCTCAGGCGATGGCGAGGATGCAGAGAAGCAAACGGATCCTGAAAGACCATCTGTACCCGACGGCGCAGTTCTCCCGTAAAGGCATGGAGCGGTTTCACGAGCTGACCCAGCAATGTCATCTCGCCCTGCCAGTTCAGATTCAGGCCCGCCAGCGCCCACAGCAACGACGATTTGCCGCAACCGGACGGGCCGACCAGCCCAAAACATTCGCCGCGGGAAATGGTCAGATCGACCTCGTGAACGACCTGATTAACGTGTCCCCCTTGCGGGTGAGACACGCTTAAATGACGCAGAACCACAGCATCACGACTCATGACAACGACTCCAGCAACGCGCGATCCAAGACGGGCAGCACCTGCCCCCGAGTGTGTTTACCCGGCTGACAGTTCCACAATGTTCGGGTATACGGGTGGGTGGCCTGCGGTAAATCCTCCGCCTGCAAGGCATCCATCAATCGCCCTTTGTACATCACCAGCACGCGTTCGCAGTGACGCGCCACCTGAGGTAAATCATGGCTGATCAACAACAGTCCCATATTGCGTTCGTCAACCAGCCGGTCGATCAGCGCCAGCACCTGATCGCGTCGCTCGTGGTCGAGGGCGGACGTCGGCTCATCGGCGATCAGTAGCGCCGGTTCAGTGATCAGCGCAATAGCCAGCATGACGCGCTGCCCCATTCCGCCGGAAAGCTGATGTGGGTACTGATGATACAACCGTTTCGGTTCCGCCAACCCGACGGCGTTGAGCATGTCCAATACCTTTTCGCGTCGTTCGCGCGCCGGGAGCGAGGTATGCAGTTTCAGCGGCTCTTCCACCTGCCAGCCGACCTGACGCATCGGGTTCAGCGCATGTTTCGGATCCTGCAATACCATCGACACCCGGTCGCCGCGCCATTGACGCCATTGGCTTTCGCTCAACGAGGCCAGCGACTGGCCGTTCATCACGACATCGCCGCTGCGAATTCGGCATGCGTGAGGCAGCAATCCCATCAAGGCTTTGGCCGTCAGGGATTTGCCGGAGCCTGATTCGCCGACCAGCGCGACGCGCTCCCGGCCCAGACGAAACGATAAGGGATGCACCAACAGCGTGTCGGGGTCATCCGCCAATCCAATGGACAGCTGGTTGACGTCCAGCAACGGGGGATTACTGTTTTTCATGTCGCGGGTCCAATTTATCGCGCAGGCCGTCGCCCAGCAGATTAAACGTCAGGCTGGCGAACAAAATTGCGCCGCCCGGCGCAGCCGCCACCCACCATTGGTCAAAAATGACCTTGCTCCCTTCCGCGACCATGGAGCCCCATTCGGCGGTCGGCGGCTGTACGCCCATCCCCAGGAAGCCCAGTCCGGCGGCGGCCAGGATAATGCCGCCCAGACTCAGCGCGGCACGCACCACCGCGCCCGGCAAGCAGAGCGGCAAGATATGCCCGCTCATCAGCCGCAGGCCGGTAATGCCCTGCATTCGGGCGGCGGCCAAATAGTCGCTGCGCCGAAGCGCCAGCGTCTCTGCTCGGGCCTGACGGGCGAACTGAGGCCAACTGGTCAGCGCCAAAGCCAGCGCTCCGTTAACCAGTCCCGGTCCAAGCACCGCCACCATCGCCAGCGCGATCACCAGCCCCGGCAGAGAAAGGACGATATCGGTCAGCCGCATGAGCACTTTCTCGCTCCAGCCGCCGAGATAGCCCGCGCTGATCCCCACCAGCAGCCCGACCGGCACGGTCAGAACCAGGATCAGCGAGACCAGCAGTAACGTCGGCCGTGCGCCATACAGCACCCGTGATAGCAGATCCCGACCGAAACCATCCGTGCCCAGCCAGTGTTCGGGCGAAGGCGGCAGCAGGCGCTGGGTGATGGACTGCGCATTCGGGTCAAACGGCGCCAGCCACGGAGCAAGCAGCGCGATCCCGATTAACAGGACCAGGAGAACGCCGCCGATATTCAGACTGTTGGCGGCAGGCCAGAGAGTTCGTCGGGCGCGCGGCTGCGAGCGCAGTCCCTTAAAGCGTGTCAATCGCATCATCGTGTCCGAGGGTCGGTCAGGTAAATCAGCGCATCGGCCAGCGCGTTCATCAGGACAAAGCACAGGCCAATAAGGAGAGTGGAGCCTAAAATGGCGGGAATGTCCGCGCCAAACAGCGCCGTCGTCAGATAGCGCCCCACGCCAGGCCATGAGAAGACCGTTTCGGTCAGCACCGCGCCTTCAAGCAGGCTGGCATAAGACAGCATCAGCACGGTGACCATGACGCCGCGAATATTGGGCAGGACGTGGCAGAGCAAGATCCGCAGTTGTCCGGCGCCCTTGGCGCGAGCCAGCAAAACATACTCTTTATGGCATTCATCCAGCATGGCCGCGCGCAGCAGCCGGGTGATGCCCGCCATGGACAGCAGGCCGAGCACGCTGGCGGGTAGCCACAGATGCCGAACGGCGTTACGGAACATCTCCGGATCGCCGCTGAGCCAGGTATCGATCAGGACGAATCCCGTACGCGGCTCCATCGTGTATTGGTAGATGTCGTCCAATCGTCCCGGTCCGCCGGCCCAATGCAAGACCGCATAAAATAGCAGCAGACTCAGCAGTCCCAGCCAGAAAATGGGGACGGAGTAACCGACCAGAGAGAACATCCGCACCGCATTGTCCAGTAGGCTGCCGGGCTTCAGCACCGACAGCAGCGCCAGCGTCACGCCAAAGACGAATCCGATGATAATGGCGCAGGTCGCCAGCTCCAGCGTCGCAGGGAACGCCCGCGTCAAATCATCGAAAACAGGCTGAGAGGTGCTGCGGGAGATCCCGAGATCGCCGTGAGCCAGCGCCGCCAGATAATGCCAGAACTGTACCCAGAGCGGTTGGTCCAACCCCAACTGCTGTCGGACTTGCAGGTAGGTTGCCTCGCTGGCGCGGTCGCCGGCTATTTGCAGCGCCGGGTCGATAGGCGCCAGATGAGTGAGTAAAAAAGTGAATAGCAGAAGCCCCAGCAGCGTGACGGCCAGCGCCAAGACACGGCTTAGCCCCCTTCCCATTCGTTGCCACCCGGCCTGGAGGTGTTCATGAATTGTCCGCACTGCCTAATCCCTCATTGCCGAGCAAAAAATAAGGTCCGGAGTGTAGGCGAGATGACAAAAGCGTATGAAATTATATTCAGCAATATCAATATAACTATAAATTATATAACGGTGTGGGGAAGATTATTCGCGGACGGGTGCCGCGTTCAATAGTTCTCTCACCCGCAGCGCCAGCGCGATCAGATTATCGTCCGGCATACCATAATGCTGGAGTTCACGCTCCAAGGAGAAAAGGTATTGTGCGTTAGTGCCCAGCGGACCTCGGGCGCGGGCGATGAGCGGCGCCACACTCTGGATACAGGTGTCCTGTTCCAATAATGGGTGGTCAGGATTGATGACGAAAACCAGCGCGGTGAGGTGGCCACCTTCGGCACATTCCAGCTCACACCACAGTGGGCGATAGCAGCCGGTCAGCATCTCTCGTTTCCACAGCAGTTCAAGCTCTTCACGCACGCGTTCTTCCGGTAAACGATAGGCCAGACCGGTCGTTTCACCGCCCGGCTTGAGTCCAAGCATTCTGCCGGGTTGTGCGATAGTGCCCCGCCCTGCGGTCAAACGTAAGCAGAACGCGCGCTGCCACCCTTTCAGCGTGGCGAGACAACTTTCTGTCGCGTCAAATGCCGGGTTCCACATGAGCGAACCGTAGCCAAAAATCCACACGCCCTCATGGTCGGGGCGACAGGATAAAGTGGTTTCCAGAGAGTCTGCTCGCTGCTGCGGGGTAAGCAATAAATGTTCTTCGATGTGGCCGAACGACGTCCGGCAATCGGCTTTCCGTAAAAAATCACGCGTTAACACAAGTTTTTTTCCTTACCCCTTACACGCTGTCCTGCCGAATGGCGTCACCCGGCTATTCTGAACGATCATGAACCGTACAATCAACGCGCACGTTGTTTATTTTGCCGCCGCGCCGGAAACGTTCACCTGGCTGACCAAGGTAGTTAACATCATGAAGCATAATGGTAATTTTCTATTTTCTTGTTTGTGGAAACGACCATCATGTTCTTAGGCGGAATCGCCCTCGTGTCGTCCCTAGAGTGAAGTCAGTATGCCCTGCCGCCTGCGGTTAAAAACGAAAACTTAATGGAATCCGCTTCTTACGCTCTTTTTCATCGGTTGGTTTGGAAACATCACCATAATATGCCCAAAAATCGCTCACGAGAAGTGATTAAATAGTGACTAATTGTAGCAATTTCGTTTATTATTAGAGAGATAAAAGTAAAAACATAAAAATAATATATTCAGATATCTTTTTGCAGAAAACGCATAGCTAGAGTCACATTTTCAGGCTTTTAGTGGCGCTTGGTGTTTGGCATGGCGATTATTCGATTACGACGTTATACGTTATTTCTATCAGCAAGCTCGCTACACGAACTAAGGAACCTTCAAGCATGACCTCATCCGCCGAAACGGTGAAAACCCGTCACCACGAATATACGCTCGTCCTTCCTATCCTGACTCTACTGGTGCTGGTCATGTGGGGCGATACCGCCAGTCTGGGGGCGATCATCGCCATCAACGCCCTGGCGCTGGTCGGGATCCTTTCCAGCGCCTTCAGCGTGGTACGTCACGCCGACGTGCTGGCTCACCGTCTGGGAGAACCTTTTGGATCGCTGATCCTCAGCCTGTCCGTCGTCATTCTGGAAGTCAGTCTGATCTCCGCTCTGATGGCGAGCGGCGATGCCGGCCCGCATTTAATGCGCGATACGCTCTACTCCATCATCATGATTGTCACCGGGGGCCTGGTGGGATTCGCCCTGATCCTGGGCGGACGTAAATTCGCCACGCAGTACGTTAATCTGGGCGGCATCAAACAGTATCTGATGGCGATTATTCCTTTGGCCGTACTGGTATTGGTCTTTCCCGCCGCGCTACCGGCAGGTAACTTTTCCGTCTCGCAGTCACTGATCATCGCGTTGATCTCGGCGGTGATGTACGGCGTCTTCCTGAAGATCCAAACCCGTACTCACCAAAGTTTGTTCGTCTATGAACATGAAGATGAGAGCGACGGCGAAGGGGACAGTCATCACGGCAAACCGTCGGCCCATAGCTCGCTCTGGCATGCGGTATGGCTGTTGGTTCATCTGATTGCCGTCATTAGCGTCACCAAAATGGATTCCAAGCTCTTGGAAACGCTGCTTGAACGCATGAACGCGCCGTCCCAGTTCACCGGTTTCCTCGTCGCGCTGTTGATTTTGTCGCCGGAAGGCCTGGGCGCCATCAAAGCCGTCCTGCAAAATCAGGTTCAGCGGGCGATGAATCTGTTTTTTGGCTCCGTGCTGGCGACCATCTCACTGACTGTTCCTGCCGTCACGCTGATTGCGATGATCACGGGCAACACGCTGAACTTCGCGCTGGATATGCCGCACATCGTCGTGATGGTGACGGTATTAGTCCTGTGTCACATCTCCTTTTCCACCGGCCGCACCAATGTCCTGAACGGAAGTGCGCATTTGGCGATGTTTGCCGCCTACATCATGACCATCATGCTGTGATCCCATTCTGAAAGAGCATCGTGGCAAGATGCGGTGCCCTTTCTCTTCCATTTTAAGCTTCCTCACTGCGGTTTCCCTCGCTTCTCTCTGAACAAACGACCTGCGCGCTTAACGGATATTCATGAACCTCTAGCCCTTAGGGCATTGGCTCGGACGATAAGCCTTTTTTCAAACGTTCTACTCATTACCTTTGGTGCATGTTTAACGGTTCCAGCAGGACCTAAAAGGTAATACATAATGCTTTTCTATTGATTTACATCTGGATCTTCGCAGAACAATGAGCGTATCGTAATGCTTTAACCCGCGACGGGCCTCCTGCCGACCCGCCATCTGTTTTCATTTTGTTGGTCCTAGTCTTAGATGAAATCATACCTATTCAACGGCATTAAACCGTTTAGCGCGTTTATTGACGCCTGCTGGCGGGAAAAATACACGTTTAAACGTTTTTCCCAAGACTTTATCGCCGGTATCACTGTCGGCATTATTGCTATTCCTCTGGCGATGGCGTTGGCGATTGCCAGCGGCGTTCCCCCCCAATTTGGTCTGTATACGGCCGCTGTCGCCGGCCTAATCACCGCGTTATGCGGCGGTTCGCGTTATAGCGTATCTGGCCCCACGGCGGCGTTCGTCGTCATTCTTTATCCAGTTTCCCAGCAATACGGGCTATCCGGCCTGTTGATCGCGACGTTGCTCTCCGGGGTCTTCCTCCTCGTGCTCGGACTCTGTCGCATGGGCAGGTTAATCGAATATATACCGGTCTCGGTCACGCTGGGATTCACCTCCGGTATCGCTATCACCATCGCCACCATGCAGGTCAAAGACTTCTTCGGCCTGACCATTCCGACAATGCCGGAGCATTACGTCGGCAAAGTGATGGCGCTGGGCGGCGCGCTGCCGTCTATGCATTTGGGCGACACGCTGATTGGCATTGTCACGCTGGCCGTGCTGGTGATATGGCCCAAGCTCGGCATTCGCCTGCCCGGTCATCTGCCCGCGCTATTGGCGGGGACGCTGGTGATGGGGCTGCTGTCATTGATGGATATCCACGTCGCCACTATTGGCTCCCGTTTCAGCTACCTGCTGGCTGACGGCACGTCGGGACACGGTATTCCGCCGATCCTGCCTCAGTTCGTCCTGCCGTGGAATATGCCGGGGAGCGACGGTAGCGTTATGCCCCTGAGTTGGAGCACCGTTTCCGACCTGCTGCCCGCCGCCTTCTCCATGGCTATCCTCGGCGCCATCGAGTCCCTGCTTTGCGCTGTCGTACTCGACGGTATGACCGGCCGTAAACATAACTCCAATACCGAGCTGATTGGTCAGGGTATCGGCAACATCGTCACGCCGTTCTTTGGAGGCATCACCGCGACGGCCGCGATCGCCCGTTCCGCCGCTAACGTACGCGCCGGCGCCACATCGCCGATTTCCGCCGTGGTGCATGCGCTGCTGGTGATCCTCGCGCTGCTGGTGCTGGCGCCCTGGCTATCTTATCTGCCGCTGGCGGCGATGGCCTCTCTGCTGCTGCTGGTCGCCTGGAATATGAGCGAGGCGCGCAAGGTCATCGACCTGATGCGTCACGCGCCGAAAGACGACATTATTGTGATGGTGCTTTGTCTGGCCCTGACGGTCCTGTTCGATATGGTGATTGCGATTACGGTCGGCATCGTTCTCGCGTCTATCCTGTTCATGCGTCGGATAGCGAAAATGACGCGCCTGAGCGAACTGCCCTCTACCGTGCAGGGGCAGCGTTTAGTCATTCGCGTCAACGGTCCGCTGTTCTTTGCCGCCGCTGAACGTATCTTCGGGGAATTGCTGCTCCACAGCGAAGAATACCAGACCATCATCCTGCAATGGGATGCCGTGCCGGTACTGGATGCGGGCGGACTGAACGCGCTCTTACGCTTCAGCGAACTGCTGCCGCCCGAAAAACGGCTGGTGATTACCGACATCCCGTTCCAACCGTTGAAGACGTTGGCCCGCGCCAATGTGGTGCCCATAGAAAACCGACTGGCGTTCTATCCCACGCTGGAGCAGGCGCTTGAAGCGACGCCGCTTCCGCTAACCGCCTGATCGCCGTCTTCCATTTACCGGCCAACCCTAGCGCTGGCCGGTTTCTTCGCCGTCCCCCCGCTATCGCGCACTCATTCTGAATACCCTTTTTCTGCTCGCCTGCCTCCGTTTGGCCGACAGCTTTTAACACCCGCTTACGCTTCACACATGGTTACAAAAGGTGACGCGCGCTATGCTGTAGCCGAATCAAAAAAAGAGTTCGACGGTATGTATAAGATTGTTTTTGTTGAAGACGATCCCGAAGTGGGAAAACTGATTGCCGCCTATCTGGGCAAACACGATATTGAGGTGCACATCGAGCCGCGCGGGGACACCGCATCAGCGGTGATCGAGCAAAATAAACCCGACCTGGTTTTGCTGGATATCATGCTGCCGGGCAAAGACGGGATGACGCTGTGCCGCGAGCTGCGCCCTTGTTTCTCAGGCCCCATCGTGCTGCTGACCTCGCTGGACAGCGACATGAACCATATTCTCGCATTGGAAATGGGCGCAGACGATTACATTCTGAAAACGACTCCGCCCGCCGTGCTGTTGGCGCGGCTGCGTCTGCACTTTCGGCAGTATGCCACCCCGCCCCAGCCGACGCTGGAAACCAGCGCGACAGTACAGGTACACAAGTCGCTAAACTTCGGTCTGCTGTGTATCGATCCGGTGAACCGTCAGGTTCTGCTGGCCGGCGAGGACATTACCCTGTCGACGGCTGATTTCGACCTGCTATGGCAGCTAGCCACCCACGCCGGACAAATCATGGATCGCGACGCACTGCTCAAAAACCTGCGCGGCGTCAGCTATGACGGCATGGATCGCAGCATCGATGTGGCCATCTCCCGCCTGCGCAAAAAACTGTACGATACGGCGCCGGAGGCGGTGCGCATCAAAACCATCCGTAACAAAGGTTATCTGTTCGCCCCTAACGCCTGGGAGACCCTCGCGCCATGAAAAAACTGTTCATTCAGTTCTTTCTCCTGCTGTTCGCCAGCTTTCTGGTGATGACCCTGCTGGTCGGGTTGGTCTACAAGGCCACGGCCGAGCGCGCGGGACGTCAATCAATGGACGATCTGATGAAAAGCTCGCTCTATCTGATCCGCAACGAACTGCGCACCCTGCCGCCGCGCGAGTGGCACAAAACCATCAGCCAGCTGGATCTCAACCTGTCGTTCAAAATGCACATTGAGCCGATAAATAAATACAAGCTCAGCAACAAAGCGCAGCAGCGCCTGACGCAGGGCGAAATTATCGCGCTGGACGACGAATACACCTTCATACAGCGCATTCCCCGCAGTCACTATGTGCTGGCGGTCGGCCCGATCCCTTATCTGTTTTTCCTACACGAAATGCGGATGCTGAACCTGCTGATGCTGGTTATCATCGGGCTTTCTCTTGCGCTGCCGGTCTTTTTATGGATACGGCCGCACTGGAAAGCGATGTTGCAATTGGAAACCGCGGCGCAGCGGCTCGGCGACGGTCATCTGGAGGAGCGCACCCACTTCGACAATACCTCCAGCCTGTTTCGTCTCGGCGTAGCGTTCAACCTAATGGCGGACAACCTCAATCAGCTAATCGCCAGCAAAAAACAGCTTATCGACAATATCGCGCATGAACTCCGCACGCCGCTGGTGCGCCTGCGTTACCGTCTCGCGATGAGCGAAAACCTGTCGGAAGACGAGCAAGAGGCGATTAATCGGGATATTGGCCAGTTAGAGTCTCTTATCGACGAGCTGCTGACCTACGCACGGCTGGACCGCCCTCAGGTAACGTTGCATCTCGAAGAGATCGATCTGCCCGCGTGGTTGGAGCAGCGGATAGCAGACTTTCGGCTGGTCCATGCCGACAAGAGACTGGAACTGAACGCGCCCCGCCATCAGCGCTTCGGCTATGTGGACCTGCGTCTGATGGAGCGCGTGCTGAATAATCTGGTCAATAACGCACTGCGCTTCTGCCAACAAAGCATTCGCGTGGGGCTGACGCTCGATCGCGGCGTCGCCTGTCTGCAGATAGAGGATGACGGACCCGGCATTGCGCCGCAGGACCGGGAGAGCATCTTCGAGCCGTTTGTGCGCCTGGAGGCGGGCATACAGAACAGCAGCGGCGGCTGTGGGCTGGGGCTGGCGATCGTCCACGCGATCGTCCGCGCCTATGGCGGCACCATTCGCGCGGAGTCCAGCCCATTGGGCGGCGCCAAAATGACGTTTCTCTGGCCTATCGTCACCAGCGCGGCGGCGGCGGATAAGCTGGCGGCTAACGTTGTACAAACCGTTACACGCGGAAACCAAACACTCACAGACCGTTAGCGCATCATTCCCTATGCTCCTTACATCGGCCCAACACTGGGGTTCGAACGTAAACGGACAATGAGGAATTGATGATGAATAAAGTATTAGTGATGATCGCTGGCGCAACACTGGGTCTGTCCTCTGTAGCTTTTGCTGCCGACACCACCACCGCGCCTGCTGCAAACGCACCGACTACAACGACCACCACCACTCAGACCAAAGCCGATCACGCCAAAAAACACGTGAAAAAACAGGCAAAGAAAGCAACCGAGCAGAAAGCTCAGGCGACGAAAAAAGCGGCTAAGAAAAAAGCGGTAGCACCGGCTCAGAAAGCGCAGGCCGCCAAGAAAAAACACGCGAAAAAACCGGCTGCACAGAAAGCTCAGGCCGCTAAAAAACACGTGAAGAAAGCCAAAAAAGCCGTCACAACGCCGGCAGCCTAAGTCATAGGTCACACCACAGTACCTGACTCAATCCCCGCGCGAGCGGGGATCTATTTTGAAACAACGGTCTGAGATAAAAATAGATTCCTGAGCGAGCGGTTTTATCATGTTGAGTCAAAGGCACGTTTATCAACCGTCCGGCACCCCATCCAACGGGCGTCGATTTCATGGAGCCAGGATGATGTTACGTCGTTACTCCTTTGAAATTGTATTATCGCTTCTGCTCCTCGGCGCGTTGATCATCATGCTGTTTTTTCTCTGACGTTCGATCACTCGATAGCGTTTTCGACACCACGATAGCGCGTTCAACCCCCGCCCATCCGCCAACGCCGAAAACACCGTCGCCCCGCTCAGCTCTGAATTTTTGTACGTCGTTTCCATAATCGGGGAACTTGACCATACTGTTAACAGAAAATTTTTTGTTAAAGGCGAATTATTTCATGCGCATATCGGCCTGGCTGCTCTGTTCTTTCACCTTGTTGTCGACGGGCGTCAACGCCACCCCGCCGAAAGACGTCTTGCAGCAGCAACGCATTTTGTTCTTCCACCATGATGACCGCGACATCGTAGCGGATACCGCGCTTTGGCCGTGGCAGGCCATTGGTCAGGTAGAGACCGCCAGCGGCAATCTCTGCACGGCGACGCTGATCTCGCCGCATCTTGCGCTCACCGCCGGACACTGCGTACTGGCGCCTCCCGGCGTGGCTGACAAACCGGTGGCGCTGCGTTTTCACGCCACGCCGTCGGGATGGAAATATGAAACGCACAAGCTGGAAGCGATGGTCAATAAGCTGTTGGCTAAACAGCTCAAGGCAGACGGCGACGGTTGGATCGTCCCCCCTTCGGCGGCGCCGTTGGACTATGCGTTGATCAGGTTGGAAAAAACGCCGCCGGGCATTGCGCCACTGCCGCTGTGGCAAGGGTCCGCACAGGATCTCAAATCGGCGTTAAAACAGGCTGGCCGCAAAGTGACACAGGCCGGGTATCCCGAAGATCATCCCGATACGCTGTACCGGCATCATGACTGCCTTGTCACCGGTTGGAAAAATCAGGCGGTGTTGACGCACCGCTGCGATACGCTGCCTGGCGACAGCGGTTCGCCGCTGATGCTGAAAACGGGCGATAGCTGGGCGTTGGTGGCAATTCAGAGTTCGGCGCCGGACGCCAGCGAACGGGACCGGGCGGATAATCAGGCTGTCGCCGTTACGGCCATCCGTCAATCGCTGGATGTGTTATCCCAGCGCCCGGCACCGTGATCATTTCGGCGGCAGCTGGGGCTGGATGTCAGCCACCTCATGGTGAAGCACCAGAGGATCGGAGATCGAACCGAACTGTTCGTCGTCAGGGTACGTGACGGCCAACGGATAATCTTCGCCCGCAAACTGCCGTATCGCAGACAGGTCGTTCCAGTAGGTCGCCAGAAAAAGTGCTCACAGGCTCCCTGACGCCGCTGCTGCACTTCTGTCCCGCAGTTGCCGGGAATGCCTCGCGCATGATCGATGCCGGTGCGCTGCAAATGGCGGGCAAAGCCCCGCGCATGTTCGATGGGAACGCAGCCGTGCCAGGTTCTGACGATCATGGAGTAACGCCCGTATTGATTGACAAGTTATGCACGAAAAGTGCATTTACAACATTCAAATCAGCGTCAGTCGCAACAAATGACAACCCGCTCTACGTTGCATAATTCACCATCATTTATTACACCTAGATCACCTTCCGCCATTATGCGAGCTGCTCATGACCCTGATAGAACACCCCGACGATCTGCGTGCGCTTCAACAGGCCGTCACGCTGCTGGAAGCCCCGGCGCTGACGCTGCAAATCGCCGATGTGATTGGAAAGCCGTTGACCTGGAGCCTCGCGAGGCTGCCGCAGAGTCTGCAACGCAAGATCCAACAGAGCGTCCGGGCCGCGCTGCACAAAGCGGTTGATACCGCGCTCTATACGCTGGAGGATAATCCGCACCACGCCCCCTCACAGGGACTGCACCGGGTCGCCGCCGCCGCAACCGGCGCGGTCTCAGGATTCTTTGGGATGACCGGACTGCTGGTGGAACTGCCCATCAGCACAGCAATTATGATGCGCGCGGTGGCGGATATCGCCCGTAGCGAAGGGTTTTCGCTCGCGGACGAAGAAGTAAAAAGCGCCTGTGTGGAAGTCTTTGCGTTAGGCGGGCGAGACAAGACGCTGGACCCAACGGACTCGGGCTACTACGCGTCGCGGGCCATTCTGTCCGATATCACTCGCCATGCGTCGCGCGAGCTTATGGCAATGGTCAGCAAGAAAGGGTCGACGCGCACAGTGAGTTCACGCCACGCGGCGTCGATTCTGGCGAAGGTGATTGACGCGGTCGCCGCCCGGTTTGGCGTGACGCTGACGCAAAAAATGGCGGCGCAGATCATACCGGTGATTGGCGCCGCCAGCGGCGCCACGATCAATACTCTCTTCACCCAGCATTATCAAAACATGGCCAAAGGGCACTTCACGGTCAAACGTCTTGAATTGAAGTATGGCGAAGAGGAGATCAAAACGGCCTATCAGGGCATCAAAAATCGGACGCTAAGCCTGCCTGACGCTTAGCGTCCCCGAAACGGCGGCGTTACTCCGCCACCTGCTCCATCGCCTGCAGCACGCGCTTATCGGAGATAGGATAAGGCGTGCCCAGCTGCTGAGCGAAGTAGCTGACCCGCAGTTCCTCGATCATCCAGCGAATGGCTTTTACCTCCTCCGCTTCCTGCCGATCCGGCGGCAGCTTGTTCAACCACTGCTGCCATGCCTGACGCACCTGCTCCACCTTCAACATCTGCGCGCGGTCGCGGTGGACGTCCTGAGCCAGCTTATCCAACCGCCGTTCGATCGCATTCAAGTAGCGCAGGACATCCGGCAGACGCCGCCAACCGCTTTCCGTGACGAAGCCCCGAAAGACCAGACCGCTCATCTGGCTTTTGATATCGCTCAATCCCAGCGCCATCGCCATATCCACCCGCCCTTTCAGACGTTTGTTGATGGCGAAGACCGCGGTGAGGATTTTCTCCACCTGGCTGGCAATCTCGACCACCGTATCGTTCAACTCCGCGCGGACTTTATCGTGCAGACGCTGATAACCCTCTTCGCTCCACACCGGGCCGCCGGCCTCGGCGATCAGTTTGTCCACGCCGCAGGCGATGCAGTCGTCAATCAAATCCAGCACTTTGCCATAAGGGTTAAAGTACAGTCCCAGCTTCGCTTTGTTCGGCAGCTTTTCATGCAGGTATTTTATCGGCGATGGAATATTCAGTAACAGCAATCGACGCAGCCCTTTCCACATGGTCTGCTGCTGCTCATGCGGCGTGTCGAATAAGCGGATCGCCACGCTGTCCTTCTCGTCCACCAGTGCAGGATAGGCTTTGACCGCATAGCCGCCGCGTTTCTGTTCATAGCGGGTCGGGAGATCACCGAAACTCCAGATATGTAAATCGCTCTGTTCGATACCGTCGTCCGCCACGGCGGACAGCGTCTCCTGCACTTTCTCTTTGAGCTGCTCTTTCAGCGCGCTCAGGCTTTTACCCTCGCGCAACGGGCGATTTTTTTCATCGATAACGCGAAAGGTCATCTGCAAATGTTCAGGCACCTGCTCCCAATGCCACTCTTCACGAGGAATTGTGACGCCGGTCATCAGGCGCAGTTCACGCTCCAGCGCATCCAGCAGCCCTCGTTCCAGCGGTTTGGCGCGCGCCAGGAAGGCTTCGGCGTAGTTTGGCGCAGGCACGAAGCTACGGCGTATCGGCTTCGGTAACGACTTGATCAACGCAATCACCAGATCGCGACGAACGCCAGGGATCTGCCACTCAAAGCCTTCGTCCTGTACCTGATTGAGGATCGGCAGCGGAATATGCACGGTAACGCCGTCGGCGTCGGCGCCCGGTTCAAACTGGTAGCTCAGCCGCAGCTTCAGGTTGCCCTGCTGCCAGAAGTTTGGATAGTCCAACGCGCTGATGCTGCCCGCGCCCTCCTTGATCAGCATGGTTTTTTCGAAGTTGAGCAGGTCGGGGTTATCCGCTTCGGCCTTCTTCCACCACGCGTCGAAATGCCGGGAGGACACCACATCGTGCGGGATCCGCTGATCGTAGAAAGCGTACAGCGTTTCATCGTCCACCAAAATATCGCGGCGACGAGATTTATTTTCCAGATCCTCGACTTCGGCCATCAATTTCAAGTTGGCGCGGAAGAACGCATGACGCGTACGCCAGTCGCCTTCCACCAAGGCGTGACGAATAAACAGCTCGCGGGACACCACCGGGTCGATCGCGCCGTAGTTGACCTTGCGTGCCGCCACGATAGGCAAACCGTACAATGTCACTTTTTCCTGCGCGATCACCGCGCCCTGGGCTTTTTCCCAGTGCGGGTCGCTGTAACTGCGCTTGATCAGATGCTGCGCCAGCGGTTCCACCCACTCCGGCTCAATCCGCGCGGCGATGCGCCCCCACAGACGGCTGGTTTCCACCAGCTCGGCCACCATGGTCCACTTGGGCGGTTTCTTGAACAGACCGGAGGCGGGAAAAATGGAAAAGCGCATATTGCGCGCGCCGCTGAACTCCGGCTTCTCTACGTCTTTCTGACCGATGTGGGACAGCAGACCGGTCAGCAGCGCGCCATGCAGGCTGCGGTAGTCCGCGGGCTCGCTATTGACCGGCAGCCCCAGCGTTTTAACCGCCTGACGCAGCTGGGTATAGATATCCTGCCATTCACGCACCCGCAAATAGTTGAGGAAGTCGGTGCGGCACTGGCGACGGAACTGGCTCGACGACAGCGCTTTCTGCTGCTCCTGGAGATAGTTCCACAGGTTGACGAAGGCCATGAAATCGGACTCTTTATCAGCGAAACGACGATGCTTTTCATCCGACGCCTGCTTTTTGTCCAACGGCCGTTCGCGCGGGTCCTGAATGGACAGCGCGGCGGTCACAATCATCACTTCGCGCACGCAGCGCGTTTTTTGCGCTTCCAGCACCATGCGCGCCAATCGAGGGTCGATAGGCAGTTGCGCCAGCTGTCGGCCGAGCGGAGACAGTCGATAGTGGCCGTTTTCCACCGTCTGGATCGCACCCAACTCTTCCAACAAACGCACGCCGTCCTGAATATGGCGGCTGTCCGGCGCTTCCACAAACGGAAACGCGGCGATGTCGCCCAGACCGAGCGAGGTCATCTGCAAAATCACGGACGCCAAATTGGTGCGCAATATCTCCGGATCGGTGAACTCCGGACGCGACAGGAAGTCCTGCTCCGAGTAAAGGCGGATGCAGACCCCTGCCGCCACACGCCCGCAGCGTCCTTTACGTTGGTTGGCGGACGCCTGAGAAATCGCTTCGATCGGCAGGCGCTGCACCTTGGTGCGATAGCTATAACGGCTGATCCGCGCCGTGCCGGGGTCGATCACATAACGAATGCCGGGTACCGTTAGCGAGGTTTCTGCCACGTTGGTGGAGAGCACGATGCGCCTGCCGTGATGGGACTGAAAAACGCGGTTTTGCTCCTGATGGGACAGACGCGCATACAGCGGCAATATTTCGGTGTTCGGCAAATCGCGTCGCGTCAGCGCATCCGCCGTATCGCGAATTTCGCGCTCGCCGCTGAGGAAAATCAGAATATCGCCCGGACCTTCGTGACTCAGCTCATCCACCGCGTCGAAAATGGCCTGCAGCTGATCGCGATCGTTGTCCTCCGCCTCTTCCACCACCGGGCGGTAGCGCACGTCAACCGGATAGGTTCGACCGGAAACCTCGACGATGGGCGCGTTGTTAAAGTGACGAGAGAAGCGTTGCGGATCGATCGTCGCCGAGGTAATGATAACTTTCAAATCGGGCCGTTTCGGCAGCAGTTGGCGCAGATAACCCAGGATAAAGTCGATATTAAGGCTGCGTTCGTGCGCCTCATCGATGATGATGGTGTCGTACTGCATCAACAGTCGATCCTGTTGAATTTCCGCCAGCAGGATCCCGTCCGTCATCAGTTTGACCAGCGTATTGTCGCCGACCTGATCGTTAAAACGAACCTTATAGCCCACCGTGCCGCCGAGCGGTATTTCCAGTTCGGCGGCAATACGATCCGCCACCGTGCGCGCCGCCAGACGACGCGGCTGGGTGTGGCCGATCAATCCCGTCACGCCACGGCCCAGCTCCAGACACATTTTCGGCAGCTGGGTCGTTTTCCCCGACCCCGTCTCCCCGGCCACAATCACCACCTGATGGTCGCGAATCGCCTGCATGATCGCGTCTTTTTTCTGGCTGACCGGCAACGCGTCGGGATAGCGAATGGCCGGCAGCGAGGCGCGGCGATTTTCCACCCGCTGGCGGGCCGTCGCCACGTCGGCTTCGATTTCGCGGGCGATGGCCGCCTGCGCTTCAGGATTTTTCACCTTTAGGGCGCCCTGAACCCGGCGACGCAGCCGTTGCTGGTCGCGCAGCATTAACGCATTGATGTGGGGATAAAATGCGGTGAGCTGTGATTTCACGGTTGGTTCCTTAAATACGTCTGGCAGACGTGGCGCAGAGACTGGACGCCACGCTTGGATTTGGCGGCGGGCATGGTATCACATTGACGCCGCAGGCTATAACCTACCTCCACGCCACGTTATTCAATTAAATCGAACAAGGTTCTCGAAATATTACGCTATCGCGTTTTTATTAGGCTGCTTATGATGAAACTCAACGGCGAACGACGCCACGGTGACTCCACCCACTGACTCTCCGAGACAAGGAACAGGCAATGAAGAAAGTATTAGTACTGAAATCGAGCATTCTGGCGGATTACTCTCAGTCTAACCAAATGGCAGACCACTTTGTTGCAGAGTGGCAGGCGGCGCACCCCGATGACGCAATCACCCTGCGCGATCTGGCCGCGCAGCCGATTCCTGTACTGGACGGCGAATTGGTTAGCGCGTTTCGTCCCTCAGAAACGCCGCTGACGCCGCGTCAACAGGAAGCGCTAGCGTTATCCGATACGCTGGTCGACGAACTTCAGTCCCATGACCTCATTGTGATCAACGCGCCGATGTACAACTTCAACATTTCGACGCAGTTGAAAAACTACATCGACTTCATCGCCCGCGCCGGCGTCACGTTCCGTTATACCGAGCAAGGCTCTGAAGGTCTGGTGAAAGGTAAACGCGCGCTGGTGCTGACGAGCCGCGGCGGTATTCATAAAGACACCCCGAGCGATCTGGTCACGCCGTATCTGAAGCTGATGTTGGGCTTTATCGGCATCACCGACGTCGAATTCGTGTTTGCCGAAGGGATTGGCTACGGTCCGGAAGTCGCTCAGAAAGCCTTGCAGGACGCGAAGACCCGGCTCACCGAACTGGCCAACGCGTAAGCTCTCTCTTCCCTCGTTCGTGTTAAGTGCTTTGGCTATATTACTTTTTTTGCGCGCCAGTCGGCGCGCTTTTTTTTATCTGCTCCGCGACGTCGGTATCGGACTTTTCCAGCAGCTGCGTGGCTTCTGGATCCGCCTTAATGTGAATATCGTGATCGATCTTCACATTCATGTTGATGGTGATCGGCGTGTCCGGCGCGGTCACTTCAATGCGCGGCGTACACCCGGTCAGAAAAAGGGCGGTCAGCCATAAAACGGCTCGTCTGTCATGCATCGTGTGGTTCCTCATTGGGTTGACCGCTGCTCCAGCGCGTTCTGTATCGTGTCGCCCCAGCGCAGGCTACGCCATAGCTGGAACAAATTTTCTTGATGACGATAGTTCAAATCAACCTGCTGCCGGGCATCTCGCGGCGAATTATGGCCGCTGATATAGGATTTCATCAACAGTTCCCCCTGATTGCTCAGTTGCAGCGTCGCGTCCGAACGGTCGATTTCCAGATAGCGCAGCCAGCGAACCAGCGCCGCGCTGACCATGTCGCTCTGAGCCACTTCATCCGCCAGGTCCTTATCCAGTCTCAGCGTCAACGCGCCATCGTTGGTGACGCGGCCGTTCTGCACCAGCATCGTCGGATGATTGAAATTGATCGGCAACACGCCGCTGACACGGCCGGACAACGCCACCTTTTTCACGTTAATCGCGGTCATCAGTTCACTGGTTTCAACTCCGTCCATCCGCAACAGCGCCGCATCATGCTGCGGAAAACGCAGCGGCGTCAGAGAAACCTTCCCGCGCAGCAGGCCCATCTCTACCCCGGCCAGCGTAAGCGGGTGTCGATCGCTGTAGGGATACGCGCCAAACACATCGGCCCGGATATTCTGTATCCGGAATCCGCTGTTCAACTCGGCGATACGCAATGAAACCGGTCGCGAAATGCCCAGTTGCCAACGCGGATCGGCATAACGATACGGTAGAACGAAATCTACGCCGCTGACGTCGCCGTCGTTGAGCCAAGCGCTGCCATTTTTGACCACCCAGTGACCGCCGACGCGAAAACCCTGTACGCGGGCCGCAGAAAACGCCCCCTGGCCGTAAAACTGCCCGCGGCGCAGTTTGATTTTCCAGTCCGGCGGCAGCAAAGGCTGGAATACGCGCAGCGACTGCGGCGGCCACCAGCCGCTGCCGCGCAGGCGCTCGCCGTCCCAGCGCCCGACCAGTTTAACCGGCCCGATCTCCTTGGCCTGCAACGCGCCGCGCCACAGAAAATGGTTGGGATGCTCGCCCTGCACCTGCACGTTCAGCTCGGCGGGCGGTAATGCGCCGCCGCCGGTGAATGCGATACGGTCAGCCACTAACCGGAACGCGCCCGCGAACGCATCCTGTTTCTGATTACGCTGCCATCGCAGCGGCTGCACCAACGTCAGCCGGGGTTTGGCGACGGTCATCGCGCCGTAACGCAGTTGGTTCAACCCGCTGGATAAGGTGCTGACTTCCAGCAACGCGTCTTCCCAGCGCCCGCGACCGGCGATGTCCCACCGACCCTGCAACGGCGGCAGCTGTCCTTTTCCCCAGTAGCGCCAATTCCAGACACCGTTGTCCGGCCAGAAGCGCTCCGCTTTGCCGTCCATATGCAGGTTGAAGCGTCCCCAGTAGGCGTCGTGGGCTTTGACGATCGCTTGCAGACGCCCGCTCACGCCTTGCGTATTGACCACGATCCCGGCCAGCGGCCAGCGCGCATCTTCCAGCGTCAGGCCGGGCTGGGGCTGTCCCCAGGCGCGGAGCAGGGAACCGGGCAGCAAGACCAGATCGGGATCCAGCAATGCGCCGCGCAGCACGCCCGGCAGCGTGGCTGAAAAGGACAAATTCGCCAGATTAGCCTGTCCGGCGAGTTGGATGCGCAGATCGCTATCACTCAGCCCGAGCGAACCTGGCCCTAACGTCAACACCGCGTTGGCCCGGCCGTTGCGACCCTGCGTTAACATATTGACGCGCGCCTCGATCTGAGGCAGTCCGTGTCTCTGACGCCAGTCGCGCAGCGCCAACGATAACCCGCCCGAGACCGGCTGCGCGCTGTACGGCCACGCCCAGCGTCCCTCGCTAACGGTGATAGCATCCGCGCTGACGCGCCACGGCAGACTCAACAACGGCGATGCATCCGCCTCTTTCGCCACCCTCAGCTCTCCCTGAGAGTCCTGCCAATTGAGCGTCGCCTGGACCGCCTCAGGTAAATCGAACGGCAGTCGGCCTGCCAGCAAATGTCCCTTTTCCGGGAGGCTGGTCAGCGAATCCGAAAGCTGCACTTCGCCTTCTATCCATAGCGGCGGGCGATCAGGCAGCGCGGTCAACTCCGCACGTCGCAGCGTCAATGTCCGTCCGACGAGGTCGGCCTGCAGTTTCAGACGTACATTATCGATGTTCAGTGATTGCTTCCCGTCACGGGAGGTCAAATGCAGCGCGCTGACGTCATCCAGCCACGGCGTCAGCGTCAGGCGCTCTACCGTCATCTCGCCCACGGGCAGACGCTGTTGCCACTCCGATAGACTCATCGACGTCTCTGAGGCGGAATTCTCGCTTTGCGGCCAGTGCGCGAGGCAGCTGCCATCCAGCGCCACGCTGGCGACATGAAGACGCCAGCCGTCATCCTGTCTCGTTAGACGGCCGTTATCGACGGTAAGTAGATGGCATTGAGGTAGTTGTATGGAGACACCCGGCACAGACAGTCCGCCCTGTTGCCAAGAGGGACGCTCGCCCAGCGCCACCGTCACGCCGGGGGGCGCCAGAAAGGTCAGCAGACGAGGTAGCCAGAGCGGCAACGTCAGCCAGCTTATCAGTATCACCAGCGCGATAGCGCCCAGCCCGAGGCCTACGCGAGGTAAAAAATGTTTATTCATTCGCCATCATTATGCATATCAGTCTTTGGTGAGCACGGCGTTGACTTCCACGCCATGCGAGGTTGAGCATCGATAACGGTAGCAGAATTCCGCTATTCAACGACTTCCGCTACAAAAAACAGCGATCATTCATCGGCCTGCATAATAGTCCCCCGACGTGACAGATACCACCCTTCACGCCAGCCGCCGGGTGAAGGTATGCTGTCTCTGTCTCGACCTCTACACGCCTCAAAACGCCCCCGGATATCGATAAACACTATCGCAACGGGCCAGATGTTTTGGCGGTGGGGTTCCTATCACACTCACTATTTTATGCTAGCCTAACCTAAAAATAGCGGGGTATCCGATGATGAAACTGGCTGTCTACAGCACCAAACAGTACGACCGTAAATATTTGGACCGTGTCAATCAGGACTATGGCTACCAGATGGAGTACTACGACTTCATGCTGAGCCCGCAGACGGTGAAAACCGCCGAGGGATTCGATGCCGTGTGTATTTTCGTCAACGACGACGGCGGGCGCGAAGTGCTGACCGAACTGGCGGCCCTCGGCGTCAAGATCGTGGCGTTGCGCTGCGCGGGTTTCAATAACGTCGATCTTGACGCGGCCAGAACGCTGGGGATAGCCGTGGTTTACGTGCCGGCCTATTCACCCGAAGCCGTGGCGGAACATACCGTCGGTATGATGATGAGCTTAAACCGGCGAATTCATCGCGCCTATCAGCGCACCCGCGATGCCAACTTCTCACTGGAAGGGCTGATTGGTTTCAACATGCATCGTCGTACGGCGGGGATTATTGGTACGGGAAAAATCGGGGTGGCCACGCTGCGCATCCTGAAAGGATTCGGCATGCGGCTGCTGGCGTTCGATCCTTATCCGAATCCGCAGGCCAGAGAGTTAGGGACGGAATATGTCGATCTAAAAACGCTGTACGCGGAATCGGACGTCATCTCGCTGCACTGCCCCATCACGCCGGAGAATCACCATCTGCTCAACGAGGTCGCTTTTTCGCAAATGAAAGACGGCGTGATGGTCATCAATACCAGCCGAGGCGGTCTCATTGATTCGCAGGCCGCGATCGACGCCCTCAAACAGCAAAAGCTCGGCGCGCTGGGACTGGATGTCTATGAAAACGAACACACGCTGTTCTTTATTGATAACTCGAACGACGTCATTCAGGATGATATTTTCCGTCGGCTTTCCGCCTGCCACAACGTGCTTTTTACGGGACATCAGGCGTTTCTGACGGA
Organism: Lonsdalea quercina; assembly: GCF_900107885.1. Lineage (NCBI taxonomy): Bacteria > Pseudomonadati > Pseudomonadota > Gammaproteobacteria > Enterobacterales > Pectobacteriaceae > Lonsdalea > Lonsdalea quercina. The sequence continues at coordinate 351,170 of NZ_FNQS01000002.1, forward strand.
AGAAGCGCTAACCAGCATTGCCGGCACCACGCTGCAAAGCCTGCGTCAGATAAGCCTCGGCGAAGACTGCCCGTTCGCACTGACGTAATATCGCCACAGATCGGCTAGCGGAATCCTCCGGCCAGGCAGGAGCCATCTTCCAGCGACTGGGCGTCGCAGCGACGTCCGTTGGTCAGCAGACAGGTTCCTACGCTGGCGCCGTTCAATTGGCGGGCTAAGCCAATTCGCCCGCCAGCCAGCGTACAGGCAGCCGCGGCAGAGTCCTTACCCTGCCAGGCTGTTATTTCCTGAGCGGACAACGTCACCGCATCCGCCGGCACGACGGCGTTCTCCTCCGCCGTTTTTTCACTGCTGCCGCACCCGGCCAGCGCCAGCGCCATCCCCGCCAACATCCCCTGCCACACCTTCATGTCCCGCCCTCATCGCCCGATTAGTCCCAATCCTATTTACCACAGTTTATTGCGTGTTAGCAGACCGGCAAGCCGTTAGCAGTGAAAGTTTTTTGCAAAATGAAAAACAAGGCCACATCAAAACGGCCAAGAAGCGACTCTCCACGTTAAAATGACGGAGAAATCGCCGTCCGGCGTTGATGCAAAACGATGAGAACAATGAGATAGCGATTGTGGCGACGCTTGATGATAAACTTGCCCGCCATAAGCTTTATGCCCTAACCCTGCCTAAACCTGAACGTGAGCCACAGTGAAATGTCAGAAATTCAATCGGTGACGCCCAAACAGCAGTACAACCTGAATAAACTCCAGAAGCGCTTGCGCCGCAACGTGGGCGAGGCCATCGCCGCGTTTAATATGATCGAAGACGGCGACCGTATCATGGTGTGCCTCTCCGGCGGCAAAGACAGCTACACCATGCTGGAAATATTGCGCAACCTGCAGCAGAGCGCGCCGATTCAGTTCTCGCTGGTCGCCGTGAATCTGGATCAGAAACAGCCGGGGTTCCCGGAGCACGTGTTGCCGGAGTATCTCGACAGCCTGGGCGTCGAGTATAAAATTGTTGAAGAGAACACCTACGGGATCGTCAAAGAGAAGATCCCCGAGGGTAAAACCACCTGTTCGCTCTGCTCGCGTCTACGCCGCGGCATTTTGTACCGCACCGCCACCGAACTCGGGGCCACCAAAATTGCGCTCGGCCACCATCGCGACGACATATTGCAGACTCTGTTCCTGAATATGTTTTACGGCGGCAAGCTCAAAGGCATGCCGCCCAAGCTGATGAGCGACGACGGTAAACACGTCGTAATCCGCCCGCTGGCCTTCTGTCGGGAAAAGGATATCGAGCGTTTCGCCGAGGCGAAGCACTTCCCGATCATCCCTTGTAATTTGTGCGGCTCGCAGCCCAACCTGCAGCGTCAGGTGATTAAAGATCTGCTGCGCGACTGGGATAAGCGCTATCCGGGACGCATCGAAACCATGTTCACCGCCATACAAAACGTCGTGCCATCCCATCTCGCCGACGAAACGCTGTTCGACTTCAAATCCATCACACATAACAGCGACGTAGTGGACGGCGGCGATCTGGCGTTCGATCGGGAAACATTCCCGCTACAGCCGCTGGGCTGGCAGCCTGGGGATGATGAGATTGCGCCGCCCGCCGATCAGCGGTTGGACGTCGTCGAAGTTAAATAAAGGCGGTAATTCGTCTGAAGCGGCCGGTCTCTGTACCGGCCGTTTTTGTTTTTAGCGCGGGGCGTTGTGATGCAGATGAAAAAAAAGCCGGCATAACATTGCCGGCTTGGTGTGAATTAAATGTGCTATGCAGTAATTCAAAAAAGGAAGTAAGACAATATGGAGCGCAACGCCCATCGCTTGACGTTGCATTCACCTGCAGCCGGAATCTTGCCGTATGCGCCGTTCTGGAATGTTGATGTTGCTCAAAGTTGAACGATTCTTTTGAGTGCCGGGCGATAATATCGCATTTCCTAACTTGAAATTTGGCGGATTTTACATCCACTTACTTCGTTTTAACCACCACGCAACCATTAGCACCATAAAGACCAGCATCATGCAGAAGGAGATAAAGCCAATCGAACTGCCTGAGCCTGGGATGCCCCCCAAATTGACGCCGAACAACCCCGTAAGAAAGGTCGTCGGTAGAAACAGCATTGCCAGCACCGACATATTATATGTTCGCCGGTTCATCGACTCCGCCATCAGGGTGTTGATCTCATCCGCGATGACAGCAGTGCGGGCAATGCTGCCGTCCAGGTCTTCCAGTCCCCTTCCCAACCGTTCGGCAATTTCCATCATCCGGCGACGATCATCATCCTGGAGCCAGAAAAGTTTTTCCCCCGACAGACGAGAGAAAATATCGCGCTGCGGCGTCATGTAACGGCGCAGTACAATCAGCTGTTTACGGATTAGCGATAGCTCGCCGCGCGCAGGCATCGCCTGTTCCAGCAGCGCATCCTCCAGGTCGATAATGCGCTCGTGAAGCTGGTCGATGAACTCGCTGGTATCGTCAGTCAGCGCCTCGGCGATGGACACCAGCCAACTGCTGCTATCCGTCGGGCCATTGCCTTCTTTCAAGTCGCTCATCACGGCATCGATGGCCGCCACTTTGCGGCGGCGCGTTGAGACAATCAGTTTATCGGTAATGTAGATGCGGAGCGCCACCAGCTCATCCGGCCGCGCGTCGCCATTGTAATTGATGCTGCGGAGCGTTATCAGCGTGCCTTCCCCCAGCCGACTGACGCGGGGCCGCGCGCTTTCTCCTGACAACGCGTCGCGCACCGTATCGGGCAACAACCGGGTTTCCTGCAGCCAGCGGCTGCTTTCGGGTTGGGTAGAGTCCAGATGCAGCCAGCAGGGCTGAGTGTTGTTGACGATTTCGTTATCTTTGATGGAAATGACGCCGCCTTTTCCATCCAACTGATAAGAAAATACGGCGCCCGTGCGCTGCAATGCGGTTCCATTAATCACGTCTGCTTCCACTCGGTTTCTCCCATTGACTCCCCTTAGTCACTATCTTAGCGTTTCTGACCATAACGGCAACGACCCCGCGGCGGCCGGCCGCGGCGCGCGCGAGATCAGTGTTTGGTGATATAGAGCATATGGCTGTAAGCCGTATCTTCAGGATTATTAATGGGATAGCCCTTGACCCAGGGTTTAATCAAGCGGGCGTTGGTGTACTGGTAAATGGGCGCAATCGGCGCTTCATGGGTGAGGATTCGCTCGGCCTGATTGTACTCCTGATTCAGCCTCTGGCTGTCGGTCTGCCCGCCACTGTTCTTCATCAGCCGATCGTACTCCGCATTTTTGAAGCGCGAGATATTGCCGCTGTGCTGTGCGGTCATCAGCGATAAAAACGTCGAGGGTTCGTTGTAGTCGCCGACCCAGGAAGCACGCACGACGTCGAAATTACCGCTATTTCGGTTATCGATATAGGTCTTCCATTCCTGGTTGACCAGTTTGACATCGACACCCAGCGTTTTTTTCCACATGGAGGCGACGGCGATAGCCACCTGTTTATTGGTTTCCTGCGTGTTATACAGCAGGGACAACTTTAGTGGGTTGCCCGGACCGTAACCGGCCGCGCCCATCAGCGCCTTGGCCTGCGCATCCAGTTCAGCCTGCGAGTACTGCTCCAGCTCGTTCTGTTCCGGCGTGAATCCGGAGGTCACGTCCGGCGTCAGACGGTAGGCCGGTTTCTCGCCTGTTCCCAAGACCTTCTGAGCAATCACCTGTCGGTCAATCGCAAACGACAACGCCTTGCGCACCCGCTGATCGCTGGTCGGCGCTCTTTGTGTGTTGAAAGCATAGTAATAGGTGCCCAATTGAGGAGGCGTATATACCTCACCCGGCAGCGTCTTCAACAGTTTTTGATACTGGTTTTTTGGAAACGATTCGGTGATGTCGATATCGCCGGCCAGATAGCGCTTGGCGGCGTTAGACTCCTGACTGATCGGCAGATAGGTCACTTTGCGCAGGACCGTGTGAGCATGATCCCAATAGTTTTCGTTCGGCGTCAGCACCAACTTTTCATTGACCACGCGTTCGTCCAGCTTGAACGCGCCATTGCCCACTAGGTGGCCGGGGCGAGTCCAGTCAGCGCCGTATTTTTCCACCGTGGCCCGATGGACGGGAAACAGGCTGAAGTTCGCCATCAGATTGACGAAATACGGCACCGGCCGACTCAGCATCACCTTCAGCGTGTGGTCATCCATCGCGACGACGCCCAGTTGGTCGGGAGGCAATTTACCCGCCAGAATTTCGTCGGCGTTGACCATCCCGGCCAGACTAGCGAACCAGCTGAATGAGGAGGTGTTGGCCGGCGTGACCAGACGACGCCAGCTGTAGACAAAGTCCTTCGCGGTGACCGGATCGCCGTTGGACCAGCGTGCGTTATTGCGCAGGATAAACGTAAACGTGCGGTTGTCGCTGGTCTGCCAGCGCTCTGCCACACCGGGAACGGGATTGCCGTGCTCATCCTGATTCACCAGCCCTTCGAACAGGTCGCGTATCACCGGAATTTCAGGCAATCCGACGGCTTTGATCGGGTCCAGAGAGGCGGGTTCATCCTTGATATGGCGGACCACTTCTTGTTTGACGTCCAGCACGGTGCCGGCGGGAACCTGCGCGGCGTTGACGGCGCCGGTCAGCGTCGCCAGCAGTCCGGCGCAAAGGGCGGAATAGCGAAATGGCATCATGTGTTCGTTCCTTAAAATAGCTGCTGCGCGGGTCGCAAAAGATACCGGCCCCAACGAACCTGTAAAAATCGGTCATTCAGCGCTGAGGTCAACATTTCTTCTATCACGGTATTTTCTCTACGGATCCCTCTGAAAAACGACATAAATCCCCCTTTCGGGCGATGCATTATCATAGCTTGAAATCAGATTTTGCCTATCGGAATGACGCCAAATCCAAACATTCATCGATAAGGTCCCCGCAGCATCGCTGCATGGCCCTTGGGGAAAAGGATACCGCGCTAAAAGTCTGCTATTCCGCCGAGGAAAAGGTTAAAACGTGACTTAACCGAGACTTAGGTCGTCTTAAGTCGACTTACTTTTTTATACCAATGTTGATAATGTTGCCCTACACTGAACACCTTGTTAACCACCTGTAATAAAGGACGCAACCATGTCAAAGAATGTACACTTCCAAGGTCAACCGCTACCGGTTTCCGGCGAATTCCCCGCTGTAGGCAGCAAGGCCAAGGCTTTCTCACTGGTGGCAAAAGACCTTTCTGATATTCCGCTGAGCCATTACGCGGGCAAACGTAAAATCCTGAACATTTTCCCGAGCATTGATACCGGTGTTTGCGCGACCTCCGTGCGTAAATTTAATCAGCTGGCTTCTGAGCTGAGCAACACCGTCGTACTGTGCATCTCTGCGGATCTGCCTTTCGCTCAGGCGCGTTTCTGCGGCGCAGAAGGGCTGAACAACGTGGACGTGCTCTCCACGCTGCGTGGCGCCGAGTTCAAAGAAAACTACGGCGTTGCTATCGCCGATGGCGGTCTGAAGGGATTAACGGCGCGCGCCGTCGTTGTGCTGGATGAAAATGACGTTGTGCTGCACAGCGAACTGGTCGACGAAATCACGACTGAACCAAACTACGATAAGGCGCTGGCTTCCCTGAAATAAGCGGAATCCCCTGCCTCAGCATCCCGGCCGACCGCGCCGGGGTGCTGCTCTTCCTCACTCGCCCACAGCCAGAGCTTTCCTCTCACTTTGATTCGTTTCGGACCGCCTGTTTCGTCGATGCATCCAGCATGCCCCAACCACCAACAGCAACATCACACTCCACTCCACGCCCAACGAGGCGATCAGCGCAACGTCATGGCGTCCCTGAAACCTATGCAGCAGATGAACCAGCACGGAGCCTAAAACGATAGGCCCCATTCCCATCGCCGTCTGCAGTACCGTGGACAACAGCGCGCCGCCCGATCCTGCATGAGATAGCGGTACATCCGATAAAAAAATGCGATAAAAGCTGCTGACGATAAAAGCCTGACCAAACCCGATCAGACAGGTCGCGGGCAATAGCGTCCACAGCGTTGGCTCAGGCCAGACCAAAGCCAGCGTGGCCATGAGCAGCAGCAGTCCGCTCATCTGGATAGCGCTGCCGATCATTAAGGTAGGAATATTGCCCTTGCGTTCCGTCACCCGGCTGCTAAGCAACGAGGCAATGAAATACGCCGTCCCCAACCCGATGAAGCTGTTGCCAGATTCCAGAGGCGAAAATCCGGCGCCGGATTGCAGTACATAGGCGACGATAAACATGAAGCCGCTCCAGCTGGAGAAAAACAGCAGGGCAATGGCGCAACCGAAACGAACGCTGGAAAGGCGGAACAGCGCGGGAGGCAGTAAAGGCTCCTGCCGACGTCGCTCTTGACGTCGTTCAACCCACCACAACAGCGGAAACAGGCCAAAGCTCGCCGCCAGCGTCGCGATACAGCTCAAGGGCCAGTGCCATAGCGGCCCCAAAGCCAGAGGAAACAGCAGGCATGACAGGGCCAGCGCCAGCAATACGGTGCCGGGAAAATCAATCGCCTTGCGCTTATCGCTACGGGTGTTCGGCACCCAAAACGGCGCAAAAATCAGAATGAGCAGGCAGAACGGCAAATTCACCAGAAAGGCGCTGCGCCAGCCGTATCCACCAATATCCAGCTTCAGCAGGGTTCCGCCCAGCACTTGTCCAATGATGAAGGCCAATCCGCCGATGGCGCTGTAGAGCCCTAACGTCCGGGCATGCCGCCGTCCGCTCAGGCAGACATGGATCGTCGCCAGGATTTGCGGGACGGACAGCGCGGCGCCAATCCCTTGCAGCGTCCGCGCAAACAGCAGTAGCCATACGGACTGCGCAATACCGCATAACAGCGAGGCCACGCCGAACACGGCTACGCCTGCCATAAAAATCCGCCGCCGCCCGAGGTTATCGCCCAGACGTCCGCCCATCGCCAACGCGACGGCGAACGCTACACCGTAAACCGCGACAATCAGCTCCAGTTCCGCCGGACTCGCGGAGAGCGAACGGGCGATAGATTCCAGAGCGACGTTAACGATGGAAAAATCAATCATCGGCAGGAGTTGCCCGGCCAGTAATACCACCAGCCCGAGACGACTCAACCCATGTAATGGTGATCCTTGCTTCATTGTGTGTACCCATTGTATTCGTTATCCACGAGCGCTAGCATCGTGGTTAATGAAAACGGGTACCAGTTCTTGATTATCCTGGTATAAATTCCACCTGTCTGGCGCGGAGTCCTTGATATGTCAGCACTAACCACGGCCCCCCTTCCTGACAGTACCGAACAAAACCGCAGGCTTACGCTGGGGAAATTCCTGCGCACACGCAGAGAGAGTCTGGACCCGGAGCGGTTAGGGCTGTCTACCCCGCGTAAGCGGCGTACGCCGGGGCTGCGTCGAGAAGACGTCGCCCTGCTGGCGGATGTCGGTATCACTTGGTACACCTGGCTGGAACAGGGACGCCCTATCAAAACGTCCGTAAAAACGCTGCTGGCGATCGCCAAAGCGCTACAGTTTAACGAGGTGGAGACCCGGCACCTGTTCATGTTGGCAGAACTGCCCTTTTCGCCAACAGTGCGCGCCAGCTGCGAGAAAATCAACGAAGACAGCCAGACAATTCTGGACCAGCTTAACCCTTATCCCGCCGTCATCGTCAACGCCCGCTTCAGCATTCTGGGCTTCAATCAATCCTGGTGCCGGCTGCTCAATATCGATTTGAATCAGATCCCGCATGAAGATCGTAACTGCATCTATCTGGCCTTCACGCACCCTGACTGGCAGAAAGGCCTGGCGGACTTGCAGGAATTTCTTCCCAACATGGTCGCCATGTTTCGAGCGCGGCTGGTGGAACACAGCGGTGAACCGCTATGGGAAACGCTGTTGCAGCGCTGCCTGAACGAATCAGAGCTGTTTCGCCAGCTTTGGCACCAACGCTATGAAATACAGGGCGTGATAAACAAGGTGAAGCGTTTCCAGCATCCGCTGCTGGGCGTCATTTCTCTGCGGCAGATCAACTGGTGGACGGCCAGCCATAACGGCGATCGCATGCTGGTCTACATGCCCGCTGAGGCGCAGGATAAACAGATGCTGGAAAAATTGGCCCGGCTGGATTTCCCCGTCTGAAACGCCGAGGTTGCGTCCTATCGAAAAGCAGGAGAATGCACCATGTTTCCGTTAATCACGCCCCGTTTTTTTATTCGCCCTTTCACCCCGGACGATATCCCGCAGCTCGCTGAGGCCGTACGTGAGTCCAAAGATACCCTTGGGCGCTGGCTGTCTTGGTGCACCGATGAATACAGCATCCCCGAGATGTCACGCTGGGTCGCCCAGAGCGCGCTGCGGATTAAGGAAGGTATGGCGTTTGACCTTGCCATCATTGAACAAAACTCCGGGCGGCTGATGGGCTCCGTCGGCATCAACAGCATTCAATCCGGCTATCAGATGGGGAACATCGGCTATTGGGTGCGTCAATCCGAGCAAGGGCAGCAGATCGCTCTCGAGGCCGTAAAGGCGATCACCGCTTTCGGTTTCGACCAGCTGGGGCTTACCCGACTGGAGATTATCGCGGCTGAACACAACCTGCCGAGCCGCCGCATCGCAGAAAAAGCCGGAGCGCGTTTCGAAGGCATCGCTTACAACCGTCTGGTCATCCACGGCCACCCCACCGACGCCGCCATGTACTCGCTGATCCCTACGCGTTAATGCGTGGGTAAGAGAGACGCGACAGTCTTGCCCGCCGACCTCTCACAGACTGAAAAGAGTGATGGATTCAGGTCGCCGTGCGGCCGACGAGGAGCAAGGTCTTGGCTCATGCCGATGAGATGGCGGACGACACATCACGGTAAAGGAAATCAGCGAACCGTCAGGACGTACTGCCACGTCGCAACCTTTAGGAGGATGACTCCTCGTCGCCCGGCGCTTTACGTGCGCTCAGCCCATACTCGCGCAGCTTGTTGGCGATAGCAGTATGGGATACGCCCAGTCGTTTAGCCAGCTTGCGCGTGCTGGGATAGCTCTGGTAAAGGCGAGTCAGAACGGAGCGTTCGAACCGTTTGGTGATGTCATCCAGTGAACCTTCCAGCAGCGTTTCGCTGTGCGCCAGCGCAGAGGAGAACGCGGGTAAGTCGATATCCTGCAGAGTCAGCGTGTCGCCGTCCAACTGGGTCAGCGCCCGGTAAATGATATTTTTCAACTGCCGCACGTTGCCCGGCCAGCCATATTGGGGCAGAAGTTGTCGCACTTCGGGCGCGATGCGCGGATGACGCATTCCCTGTTCGTCCGCAAAACGCGCGACGAACAGCTCGACCAGCGGCATGACGTCTTCCGGACACGCCCGCAAAGGCGGAAGCTCCAGCGTCAACACGTTCAGGCGGTAATAAAGATCTTCCCGGAACTGGCCGCGCTGCACCAGTTCCAACAGATTCTTCTGCGTAGCGCAAATCACCCGCACGTCAACGTGCAGCTCGTGCTCTTCCCCCACCCGTCGGAACGTCCCATCGTTGAGAAAACGCAGCAGCTTGGTTTGCATTTGGGGCGACATTTCGCCGACCTCATCCAGCAGCACCGATCCGCCGTTCGCCTGCTCGAAGAAGCCTTTTTTGCCTTCCAGCGCATTCGGATAAGCGCCCGGCGCATGGCCGTAAAGCTCGCTTTCCATCACGTCGTCCGGCAAAGCCGCGCAGTTCAGAGCCAGAAAGGGCTGAGCGGAGCGGTGGCTACGCAGATGACAAGCGCGTGCCAGCATGTCTTTACCGGTGCCGGTTTCGCCGACGATCAGCAGCGGCGCATCCAACGGCGCCAGCTTACGCGCCCGCTCCATCACCTGACGCATTGTCGGACTGACGGCAACGACAGTGTCGAAAACGCGGTCGTCGTTCGCGGACAAATTTTGTAGCTGATGCCCCATCCGCGCCGTGGATTTGAGCATGATCAGCGCACCTGAGGCGATTGAATCTCCGCTCTCGTCGTTCAGATAGACCGGCGTAACCTCCAACAGGAAATCCCGGCCGCGGACCACGACGCGCTCCGTTTCCGATTTTGCGCCCTGCTCCAGCCAGCGGTTAAAGGCGTAGCGGCCAATTAATTGGTTGATGTTCAACTGAGAGACTTTATCCGCCGTCTGCCCAAACAGCGTCAGCGCTGCGGCGTTCATCATTTCGACGCGACCTTTAAGATCGACGGACAGAACGGCCTCGGGCATGGATTCCAGCAGCGCTTTCAACGCGCGATGCTCGCGTTCGGAAGGCATAAACGAAACGGTGCGGACATCGCTGACGCCTTGCGTACGCCGGATGTCCGCCATCAGCGCCCGAAAATCTTCGACGCGCAGCGAATCAACGTGGAGATAGATTCGTCCGGCAGCGGCAATTTCTATACCGCGCAGATCGATGTTGCGCAGCACCAGCAGATCCAACAGTTCACGAGTCAGACCCATACGGTCTTTACAAAAAACTTCCAGACGCATCAACATACCTTCTTCTTCAGGCGCGCGGGGGGACGAAAGCCGAATGATACCCTATTCGCCGTCGTCGGATGAAGCAGAGTGTCAGCAAAAGTTGACACTCTACTCAGGCCTGGCGTGTTCTGGCGGCGGCGCATCACGCCGCTTCATCAGGGCGATCGCCCCTCCCATCGCCAGCATCAGGATAGAGAGTGCGGACAGCAGCAGGAAGCTGACGGCCTAGTTGCCGAACAACGTATGAAGCCCGCCGGTCACCAGCGGTCCCACCGACGCCAGAGAATATCCCACGCCCTGTACGGCCGAAGAAAAGCGACGGTTTTCATCCAGATCGCGCGCGTGGTCCATGATCAGCATGAAAATCGCGGTAAAGCCGCCGCCCTGCGCGATACCGCTGGCCAACGACCAAAGCGGCCATTGATGCGGCCAGTAATACATCCCCGCCGGCGTCAGCATCCAAAATACGCCGACGATCGCCAGCAAGAATGCCCGAGGTACGCGCCATAGCGAGGCCACCATCGGTACGCCGAACGAACCGATTAGCGCCGTGATTTGGAAGACCGAGGCGATCAGACCGGCCTCCGCAAGGCTCATTCCCGCTTCCTGCGTTAAGTAGGCGGGCAGCCAGGCGGTCATGCCGTAGTAGATGAAAAGGTGAACGGTGAAGGCCGTCACCAGATACCACAGAATTGGCTGACGCCAGAACGTGAGCGACGGCAACGGCGACAGGCTAATTTGAACCTTGATCGGGACGGAGCCGCTCTCCGGCTGACGCGCGCCGCGTTTGCGTTGAATCACGCGTCCCCAGACCGCCAGCGCCACTATCGCCAGCACGCACCAGATCCCCAGCGCCACCCGCCAGCCAAACAGCAGCGCCAGCGGCGCGGTCAACGCGGAAGTCAACATAGTGCCGACATTAATGGCCGCCGTGTACAGTCCAGTGGCCATATTGCGCCGCTGATGGAAGTCCCGGGCGATCACCATCAGGCAGACGATATTGCCGACGGTCAGTGACGCGCCGATCGTCAACGTCCCCGCCAATGCCATCGTGACGCCGCCCATAGGCCGCAGCAGCGTCCCCACCGTCGCGCCAATCAGGGACACTATAATCGCCCTCTCTATGCCCATGCGAGAGATGAGTAGCGACGCCAACGGCGTCAGCAGGCCGAAGCACAGCACGGGGATCGTGGTCAGCAGCCCCGCGAGGGTCACGCTGATGTGAAGATCGGCGCGAATTTGGTCGATAACCGGCGCAATCGCGGTTAGGGGGCTGCGCAAATTGAGCGCGAGGGCAAGCAAAGCGAAAAGGATCAGAAGCGGCAACCGCAGTCGGTTATTACGCATAGTGGCATCACATGAAAAGGCGAACAGCCTGGTGTCATCGTGGATGCAATATACGCTTTTCCCTTCCTGCGATCACCGTTGGCGGCTCGGGGTCAGGCGAATTATTTTTTGTCGGCGAGCGTGGATTTCAGCTGGCCGACCAGCTCGCGTCGGAAATCCCCCAGGCGCGGCTTATCGTCCAGCCACGGCAACGGGCGGCACAGCTCCATCGCTTTGATGCCGAGACGCGCGGTCAGAAGCCCGGCCCCCAACCCCTGAGCGACGCGCGCGGACAGTCGGGCTGCGAGATCCTGCGACATCCAGTCCATTCCGATTTCACGCACCAGCTCGGATGCGCCGGCGAAAGCGACATTGAGCAGCACCAGACGAAACAGGCGAATGCGGCTAAAATAGCCCAATTCAATGCCGTATAGCGCGGCGATCCGATTGACCAGCCGCAGGTTGCGCCAGGCAATGAAAGCCATGTCCACCAACGCTAACGGACTCACGGCGACCATCAGGGCGGATTCGGCTGCATATCGGCTGATTTCTCGCCGCGCCTGCACGTCCAGCACCGGCTGCACCAGTTCCGCGTACAGCGCCACCACTTCCCGGTCGTTGTGGGTTTCATGCAGCGAGGCAAGCCATCGCTGCATCGCCGGGTGTCCGTGGTCCAGTTGCGCCTGCCGCGCCAGTTGTTCGCAAAATTCACGCCCCGCGCCCATCCCGTGGCTGTGCAACAACTCGGCGGCGCGGTCGCGCGCCTCCGCCCGTTGGCGCAGGCGGTATAGCCGACGCCACTCCATCGCCAGCGAGCCAACCCCCGCGCCGACGATCAGCGTTCCGGCGGCGATACCGCCGAGAGAAATCCAGTCCTGATTCAGCCACGCATGGTGAAGCGACTGTATGCCCTGCGCGACGGCGCTGGCGCCAAACAGCGCGACGCCAGCCATCGCCATGCGCCGCCACAGGCTGCGGCGTGGACGCAACGCGCGGCTGACGGCGGCTTCCGCCCCCCCCTCTTCCTGCTCGTTTTCCGTCAGCGTGGGCGTGAATTGATGAGCGTTCTCCTCGTCGAAAGTCACGTTGGGGCGCAACGTCGGCGGCAAGTCCATCGGCGACGCCTCTTCGAACCTCATTCGTGGTTTAAGCGGTTCAGTCATCGCATTTTATCCCCCAGTAAATAGTCCATCACCGTATCCAGGCGAATATGCGGCAGCGGCGTATCAATGCTCATTTCCGGCGGTCGAAAGGCATCGAAATGAAACCCTTGTTCGCGCCAGAATGCCGGTCCCGGAAGACGTGACGGCACTTCGCCGGGATAGACCGTCAGCGGCTCCCCATCGCTGAGCCGATGGCCCTTCAGCGCGGGAATTTTCTGCCCTTGGTGGTCGACCAGACCGCTTTGCGTCGCCTGCACGGAGGCAATCCCGGCACACTCCATGCTGATGCCCTCAAACGCCGCGTTTTGCCAGGCGTCCTGTACCAACTGCTGCAACAGCGACACCAGATTGGCGTGCTGATCGGTGGTGATATGATCCGCCTTTGTCGCGGCGAATATCAGCTTGTCGATACAGGGAGAGAACAGGCGGCGAAACAGCGTGCGTTTGCCGTAATGAAAGCTCTGCATCAGCTGCGTCAGCGCCAGGCGCATGTCGTTAAACGCCTGCACGCCGCTGTTCAACGGCTGCAAGCAGTCCACCAGCACAATCTGGCGGTCAAAGCGCACGAAGTGCTGCTTATAAAACCCCTTCACCACATGTTGACAGTAGTAATCAAAACGCTGACGCAACATGCCTATGTTGGTCGATGCGTCAGCCTGCGCCAGCGCGGACTCCTGCCCGTCGCGGCTCTGCGGCCAAGGGAAGAATTGTAGTACCGGCGCGCCCGCCAGATCGCCGGGCAGCACCAGTCGGCCCGGCTGAATAAAGTGCAGGCCTTCCCGTTTGCAGCGCAACAGATAATCCGTGTAGGCCTGAGCCACCGCCGCCAGTTGGTTCTCATCCGCAGGCGCTAAGGGATCCAGCTGTTCGCACAGCGACAGCCAAGGCTGCGCCCACGTGCGCCGTTCGCCCTGAAGCAGTCCGCTCATCTGATGGGACCAGTCCAAATAACGTTGCTCCAACATCGGCAGGTCCAGCAGCCACTCCCCCGGATAGTCGACGATTTCCAGATACAGCGTGGAGTTGTCTTTGAAATGCCGCAGCAGCGAGTCATTGGAGCGGTAGCGCAGCGCCAGTCTAATCTCGCTGACGCCGCGCGTCGGCGTCGGCCAGTCCGGCGGCTCGCCGTATAGCGCGGCCATGCCTTCGTCGTAGGCGAAGCGCGGTACGCCCAAATCACGCTGCGGGATGCGTCGCGCACCCAGCAAACGGTTTTCGCGTACGGGCGAAAACAGCGGCAGACGCGCGCCGTTATGCACCGACAACAGTTGATTGACCAGCGCCGTGATGAACGCGGTTTTTCCGCTGCGGCTCAGGCCAGTGACGGCCAGACGCAGATGACGGTCGACGCCGCGATTCATCAGCGCGCCGATGTCTTGCTGCAGTCGATTCAGGGGATTTGCCATGACGCTCCTTTCCCTGTGTGTCGCTTCTAAGGAAGATAATAGGTCAACGCTATTATGGTGCCCGACGGCAAAATGCGAAAGCGCACGTGTCGGGGTCATAGATAGGCCACGGCGTTAGCGCAGGCTTAACCGTGGCAGATAGGATTACATCTGGCGAAACTGACTGCGCACGCCGTAAGTTTCTGAAGTGATGTAGCGCTCGATATCTCGCAGACGGCGCTCGCTTTCCATCAGCTGCGCATCCGCCTGATCCAACAGTTGGTTGGGAGAGGCGTCCGGCGTCCCGTAAGCGGCAGGCGGCGCCGGATCCAGAATAAAGCTCAGCACGATATACGCCACGACGGTAAAGAAGAACAGGCCAAAGAAGATCGACAGCACGGCAATCAGGCGGATCAGCTTCACCGGCACGTCGAAATAGTGGGCCAGTCCGGCGCAAACGCCTTTGATCATGCCCTCTTCCGGCATCAGATACAGCTTTTTAGCACTCCGGTTCAGTCTCATCAGGATTGTCTCCAGTTCGGATGTTTTGCATCCAGAATCTCTTCCAGCGTCTCAATACGTTCGCGCATACGCTGCGCGTCTTGCGTCAATGTGTGCAGCTGCTGCATATCCGCCGTCCCCAACTGAGCACGGTTTTTTCGCTGACTGTAATGCAACCAAAGCCAGAGCGGAGCGACGAATAGCAGAAAAATGGTCAGCGGTATCATCGTCAGAACCAAGGCGCCCATTTTCTCTCCTTAATAATCATGATGCGTATCTCAGGCTGCCGCCGACGGCGACAGCCCTGGCGGTTACTCCGCAGGTTTTACTTTAGCTTTTAACGCCGCCAGTTGCGCGTCGATTTCATCGTTCGCTTTCAGCTCGGTGAACTGCTGATCCAGCGTTTTCTGCTTACCCAGACCGACGCTTTCACCTTCGGCTTCGATGGAGTCGATCCGACGTTCAAACTGCTCGAAGCGCGCCAGCGCCTCATCCAGCTTACCGCTATCCAACTGACGGCGAATATCGCGCGAAGAGCTGGCGGCCTGATGACGCAGCGTCAGCGCTTTCTGGCGTGCGCGAGTTTCGGTCAGTTTATTTTCCAGCTCGCCGATTTCACGCTTCATGCGCTCCAGCGTTTCATCGACGTTCTCTGCTTCCTGCTCCAGCACGGCGATGAGTTCGGTCAACTTCTGCTTCTCAATCAGGGCGGCGCGAGCCAGATCTTCTTTATCTTTACGCAGCGCCAGCTCCGCTTTTTCCTGCCATTCCGTCTGTTGGGCGTGAGCCTGGCTGATGCGGCGCGCCAGCTGCTTTTTCTCCGCCAGCGCTCGCGCTGAAGTGGAACGCACTTCGACCAGCGTGTCTTCCATTTCCTGAATCATGAGCCGAACCAGCTTCTGGGGATCTTCCGCCTTGTCCAGCAAGGAGGTGATGTTGGCGTTAACGATGTCGGCGAAACGAGAAAAAATACCCATAGTGTTATCCTCTTGATAATTTCCGGCGTCTTAGTACGCCCGTTGGATCCGCCCCGGTGTATCGGGTCACGTTCTCTTCGTCAGGTATTTCAATATCCGTGCCAATGTCGCAAACAGAAATAGTTAACTGAATTTAAAAGCATTATTATTTTTTACGGAATGACGCGCGACTGCTATGCTGGTTAAATTCGCTAACAGTTAGTCAATATCACAAGGTGATCAGGTGGCCTACGAACAAGACTCGCTGCTGGGGGAAGCCAACAGCTTCCTCGAAATGCTGGAACAGGTTTCCCAGCTCGCGCAGCTCAACAAACCGGTGTTGGTGATCGGCGAGCGCGGTACCGGCAAAGAGCTGATCGCCAGCCGCCTGCACTACCTGTCTCCCCGCTGGCAAGGGCCGTTCATTTCACTTAACTGCGCCGCCTTAAATGAAAACCTGCTGGACTCGGAGCTGTTCGGCCATGAAGCCGGCGCATTCACCGGCGCGCAAAAGCGTCATCTCGGCCGTTTCGAACGCGCCGACGGCGGCACGCTGTTTTTGGATGAACTGGCGACCGCGCCGATGCTGGTGCAGGAGAAACTGCTGCGCGTCATCGAATACGGCGTGCTGGAACGCGTGGGCGGCGGACAATCTTTGCAGGTCGACGTGCGTTTGGTGTGCGCCACTAACGACGATCTTCCCGCGCTGGCGGCGCAGGGGAAATTTCGCGCCGACCTGCTGGACCGCCTGGCGTTCGACGTGGTTCAGCTTCCGCCGCTGCGCCAGCGTCAGCAGGACATCATGCTGCTGGCGGAGCATTTTGCCGTTCAGATGTGCCGGGAGCTGGGACTTCCGCTTTTCCCTGGGCTGACCGATCGCGCGCAACGCACCCTCCTCGACTACAGCTGGCCCGGCAACGTACGCGAACTTAAAAATGTGGTGGAACGCTCCGTTTATCGCCACGGCACCAGCAGCGAACCGCTGGACCATATCATCATCAACCCGTTTCAACCGAGCGCGCCTCTCTCGGTGCCGGACACCGCGCCAGACACCCTGCCCGCGCTGCCGCTGGATATGCGCGGCTGGCTGAGTCAGCAGGAGCAGCAACTGTTGCAGCGAGCGCTGGCTCAGTCCCGCTTCAACCAGCGCAAGGCCGCCGAGATGCTGGGACTGAGCTACCATCAGCTGCGCGGACTGCTGAAAAAGCACGCCATCACGGTCAATGAGCTTTAAATCTCGACCTGCCGATGGAAAAAGCAAGCCCGCACGATGGTGAAAAAGGCGACGGTTGGCGACAAGGAATTGGGACGAGACGCAGAGTGCGTTACACTCTGTCTATCGCATATTGCCTGAAAACTCCCGTATGTCTGGAAAATATACTCTTGCGCTAGCGTTGGCCTGGTTAACAGGTTCCGCGCTGGCTGCACCGTTGCCGCCCACGCCAAGCCCGACGCCGCCGGAAGATATTCGCAGCAGCGGCTTCGTGTATTGCGTCAACGACGAACTGACGACGTTCAACCCGCAGATGGCGCGCAGTGGCGCGATGGTGGATACCCTCGCCGCACAGCTGTACGATCGCCTGCTCGGCGTGGACCCCTATACCTATCGCCTGGTTCCTGAGCTGGCCCAACGTTGGGAAGTGCTGGACAACGGCGCGACCTACCGCTTCACGCTGCGCCACGATGTCCCGTTTCAACACACCGCATGGTTTGCGCCCACCCGCGCCATGAACGCAAACGACGTGCTGTTCAGCTTCGAACGAATGCTGGATGAACATCACCCGTTTCACGACATCAACGGCGGCGAATACCCCTATTTCGACAGCCTGCAGTTCGCCGATACGGTGCAGAGTATTCGCAAAATCGGCGATTACGCCATTGAGATCCGTCTTAACAAACCGGACGCGTCGTTCCTGTGGCACCTGGCGACACACTACGCGCCGGTCCTGTCGGCTGAATATGCCCAACAGTTGCAAAAGCAGGATAAAAAGGAGCTGATCGACCGCCAACCGGTCGGCACCGGCCCTTACATGCTGAACGAATATCGCTACGGACAGTTTGTGCGTCTGCGGCGCAATAACGACTACTGGCGCGGTCAACCGCGCATGGAACAGGTGGTGTTTGACCTTGGCGCGGGCGGCACCGGACGGCTGTCCAAGCTGCTAACCGGCGAGTGCGATGTCCTGGCCTATCCGGCCGCCAGTCAGCTCAGCATCCTACGTAACGACCCTCGCCTGCGTCTGTCGCTGCGCCCTGGCATGAACGTCGCCTATCTGGCGTTCAACGTGCGTAAGCCGCCGCTGGACGACCCTCGCGTCCGCCATGCGCTGGCGCTGGCAATCAATAATGACCGCCTGATGCAGTCGATTTATTACGGCACGGCGGAAACCGCCGCCTCCATTTTGCCTCGCGCGTCATGGGCCTATAACAGCGAGGCGCAGATCACCGCGTACAATCCGGAGAAGTCCCGTCGGATGCTTCAGGAACTGGGGGTGAATCAGTTGCACCTTCAGCTGTGGGTGCCTAGCACATCACAGTCCTACAACCCCAGTCCGGTGAAAACCGCGGAGCTGATTCAGGCCGATCTGGCCCAGGTGGGCGTTGAAGTGACGCTGATACCGGTCGAGGGCCGCTTTCAGGAAGCGCGCCTGATGGAAATGAATCACGACCTGACCCTCGCCGGCTGGGCCACGGACAGCAACGATCCGGACAGCGTATTCCGCCCCCTGCTCAGCTGCGCCGCCATCCGGTCGCAAACCAACTATGCCCACTGGTGCGATAGCGGATTCGATCAAGTGTTGCAGGACGCGCTTTCGTCGCAACAGCTCTCCAAGCGCATCGATTACTACCAGCAGGCGCACCAAATTCTGGCGGACCAGCTGCCGGTGCTGCCGCTGGCGTCCTCGCTGCGCATGCAGGCCTATCGTTATGATATGAAAGGGTTGGTGCTCAGTCCCTTCGGCAATACCTCTTTCGCCGGAGTCTACCGCGAAAGCGATGCGCCGCAGCCTGCACTTCCGGAATTGCCGCCGATGGAAGGAGTCGCGCCGTGATTATCTATGCCTTGCGCCGCCTGTTATTGCTGGTGGTGACGCTATTTCTGCTGACGCTGGTCGGCTTTAGCCTGCTCTATTTCACGCCGAACGCCCCGCTGCGAGGCGTAGCGCTGTTTGACGCCTACCGCTTCTATATCGTTGGCCTGTTCCAATGGAACTTCGGGCTGTCCAGCATCAACGGACAACCGGTCAGCGAACAGCTGAAAGAGGTGTTGCCCGCCACGATAGAGCTGTGCGTGCTGGCCTTTTCGCTCGCGCTGGTCATTGGTATCGTGCTGGGGATCACCGCAGGCATCCTGCAAAACAAAACGCAGGATAAGATTCTGAGCGGGCTGGCGCTGCTGGGATTCTCGCTGCCGGTCTACTGGCTGGCGCTATTGATGACGCTGTTCTTTTCGCTGCATCTGGGCTGGCTGCCGGTCTCCGGCCGTTTTGACTTGCTCTATCAGGTGCCGCGCGTCACCGGGTTTTCGCTGATTGACGCCTGGCTGGCGAAGTCCCCCTACCGCGACGAGATGATGATGAGCGCCGTTCGCCACCTGATTCTGCCGGTATCAGTGCTGTCCGTCGCCCCGACGACGGAAGTGTTCCGATTGATGCGGATCAGCACTACCGAAATTATCGGCAAAAGCTACATCAAGGCGGCCTACACGCGGGGACTGTCGCGTACCACCATCATTCGCCGTCATTTGTTGCACAACGCGTTGCCGCCCATCATTCCCAAGCTGGGACTGCAGTTTTCCGCCATGCTGACGCTGGCGATGATTACCGAAGTGGTGTTCAGCTGGCCGGGCGCAGGACGCTGGCTGGTGAACGCCATTCGCCAGCAGGACTACGCTGCGATTTCGGGAGGCGTCATGGTGATTGGTATGATGGTTTCCTCTATCGGCGTGCTGTCGGATATCTGGGGGGCGATGGCTAACCCGTTGAAACACAAGGAATGGTATGCTCTCCGATAACATCTACCGCGAAAAACATCAGCCCAGCCGCTGGCGTGATACCTGGACCATGTTCAAACAGGATCACCTGGCCATGATCGGGTTTTACGGCTTTCTGATGCTGATTGCGCTGTGTCTGTTCGGCAGCACCCTCGCCCCTTATGCCGTAGACCAGCAATTCCTCGGCTATCAGCTGTTGCCGCCGTCGTGGTCGCACTACGGCGAGGTCTCGTTCTTTTTGGGAACCGACGATTTAGGACGCGACTTGCTTAGCAGACTGCTGAGCGGCACGGCCCCGACCATCGGCTCCGCGCTGTTGGTCACGCTGGGTGCGGCGCTATTCGGCATTCTGGTCGGTCTGCTGGCGGGGGTGACCCACGGACTGCGCTCCGCCATCCTGAATCATATTCTGGATACCCTGCTCTCCATCCCCTCTCTGCTGCTGGCGATTGTGGTCATCGCCTTTATCGGCCCGAAGCTTGAGCACGCCATGCTCGCCGTGTGGCTGGCGCTGTTACCGAGGATGGTGCGCACCATATACACCGCCGTGCATGACGAGCTAGAAAAAGAGTACGTCATCGCCTCGCGTCTGGATGGCGCATCCACGCGCTATATCATCTGGTATGCCGTGCTGCCCAATATCTTGCCGTTGCTGGTCAGCGAATTCACCCGCGCCTTGTCGGTCGCCATTCTGGATATTGCCGCGCTGGGCTTTCTCAATCTGGGCGCGCAGTTGCCTACGACCGAGTGGGGAACGCTGTTGGGAAGTTCGCTGGAGCTGGTTTACGCCGCGCCCTGGACCGTCATGTTGCCCGGGGGCGCGATTACCCTGAGCGTGCTGATCGTCAACCTGCTGGGGGATGGCCTGCGCCGTTCTCTGCTGGCACAAACCGAATAGTGGTGGAAAAAAGGTATGCCATTACTGGACATTCGTAATCTGACCATCGAATTCATGACCGCCGAAGGGCCGGTCAAGGCTGTCGATCGCGTCAGCATCAGCCTGAGCGAAGGCGAAATCCGCGGTCTGGTGGGGGAATCCGGGTCGGGGAAAAGCCTGATCGCCAAAGCGATCTGCGGCATCACCAAAGACAACTGGCGCGTAACCGCCGACCGTTTCCGCTTTGACAACATTGACATGCTCAAGCTCACGCCCAGACAACGGCGCAAACTGGTGGGTCACAACCTGTCGATGATCTTCCAGGAGCCGCAGTCATGTCTTGACCCGTCCGCTAAAATCGGGCGTCAGCTGGTTCAGTCTATTCCCGGCTGGACCTACAAGGGGCGCTGGTGGCAGCGCCTGAACTGGCGTAAACGCCGCGCCGTCGCGCTGCTGCACCGGGTAGGGATCAAGGACCACAAGGACATCATGCGCAGCTACCCCTATGAGCTGACCGAAGGGGAGTGCCAGAAAGTCATGATCGCCATCGCGCTGGCCAATCAGCCCCGGCTCCTGATCGCCGATGAGCCAACCAATGCGATGGAAGCCACCACGCAAGCGCAGATATTCCGCCTGCTGTCGCGGCTTAACCAAAACAACAACACGACGATCCTGCTGATCAGCCATGACCTGCAGACGATGAGTAAATGGGCTAACCGCATCAACGTACTGTACTGCGGGCAGACCGTTGAAAGCGCGCTGAGCAGCGAACTCATCAGCACCCCGCACCATCCCTACACTCAGGCGTTGATCCGCGCAATGCCGGACTTCGGCCGCGCGCTTCCCCACAAAAGCCGGTTGAATACGCTGCCCGGCGCGATCCCGTCGCTGGAGCATCTGCCGGTCGGGTGTCGTCTTGGTCCGCGTTGTCCTTATTCACAGCGCGAATGCATGATCACGCCGCCGCTGATCGTATCGAAAAACCATTGGTATGCCTGCCACTTCCCGCTCAATATGGAGGAATCCTGATGGTGGAGACCCTGCTCGAAGCCCGCAATCTCACCAAAACGTTTCGCTATCGCACCGGCCTGTTCCGGCGGCAGCACATCGAGGCGGTCAAGTCGGTGAGTTTTACCCTGCGCGAGCGGCAAACGCTGGCGATTATCGGCGAGAATGGTTCCGGGAAGTCGACACTGGCGAAAATGCTGGCAGGCGTCATTCCGCCAACCTCAGGCCAGCTGGTGATCGACGACCATCCGCTGAAATATGGCGATTACGGCTACCGCAGCCAGCGTATTCGCATGATTTTTCAGGATGCCGGCAACGCGCTGAATCCACGTCAGCGTATTGGTCAGCTGCTGGAACTGCCGCTGCGGCTGAATACGCAGCTCAGTCCGGAAGAGCGGGAAAAGGCCGTCTATCTGGCGCTGCGTCAGGTCGGCCTGCGCGCTGACCATGCCTCGTATTACCCGCACGCGCTGGCGCCGGGTCAGAAACAGCGCGTCGGGCTAGCGCGCGCGCTCATTCTGCAACCGAAAGTGATTGTGGCTGACGAGGCGTTGGCGTCTCTGGATATGTCCATGCGTTCTCAAATCATCAATCTGATGCTGGAGCTTCAGGAAAAACACGGCATCTCCTACATCTACGTCACCCAGCATCTGGGCATGATGAAACACATCAGCGATAAGATTTTGGTGATGCATAACGGCGAAGTCGTGGAACGCGGCAGTACCGCTGACGTTTTGGCGGCCCCGTTGCACGATTTAACCAAGCGCCTGATCGCCAGCCATTTTGGCGAAGCATTGAGCGCCGACGCCTGGCGAAGCGACGGCGGCGTTCTTTAATATACCCAGCCCGGGCACAAAGCCGCAGTGATGACCAAAGTATTACATATGGCATCACTCATGCTAGAATCGCCCGGTTTATTCACACCGGTCGCCATTAACCAATAATTCTTTAACGGCGATCGCAGCAATAATGATCACAAGGATACTGCTATGGGTTTTCTTAATGGTAAGCGCATTCTGGTAACGGGCGTTGCCAGTAACCGCTCCATCGCATTCGGTATCGCTCAGGCGATGCAACGCGAAGGCGCCGAACTGGCGTTCACTTATCAGAACGACAAACTGAAGTCTCGCGTAGAAGGTTTTGCCAGCGAACTCGGTTCCAACATCGTTCTGCCATGTGACGTTGCGGAAGATGCCAGCATCGAAGCGCTGTTCACCGAGTTGGCGAAAGTGTGGCCGACCTTTGATGGCTTCGTGCACTCCATCGCCTTCGCACCGGGCGACCAGCTGGACGGCGACTACGTCGATGCCGTGACGCGCGAAGGATTCTCCATCTCTCACGACATCAGCTCTTACAGCTTTGTCGCGATGGCGAAAGCGTGCCGCAAGATGCTGAACCCGAATTCCGCTCTGGTGACGCTGTCCTATCTGGGCGCAGAGCGCGCCATCCCCAACTACAACGTGATGGGTCTGGCGAAGGCGTCTCTGGAAGCCAACGTGCGTTACATGGCGAACGCCATGGGCGCTCAGGGCGTGCGCGTGAACGCAATCTCCGCAGGTCCGATCCGGACTCTGGCGGCGTCCGGCATTAAAAACTTCAAAAAGATGCTGTCTCACTGCGAAGCCGTCACGCCGATCCGCCGCGTTGTGACCATCGAAGATGTCGGCAACTCCGCCGCCTTCCTGTGTTCCGATCTGGCTGCCGGGATCTCTGGCGAAGTTCTGCACGTCGACGGCGGTTTCAACATCGCTGCGATGAATGAGCTGGAGCTGGATTAATCCCTCCGGCAAGCGAGCCTACGGGCTCGCTTGTTTTCTCGCCCTTACCCCCGCCTATCTAACACCCTGTTTTTCCCGTTCTATTCACATCCTGCGTTTTGCCGTGCTAACCACGCCGCCGCCACGTTGAAGAAATGCTGGGCCAAGGCCGTCGCTCTCCCCGGCTCGGAAATCACCACGGCCGTCGTGCGCGGCATCAATGGCAACGTCAGGTCGCGCCACGCCAGCTGCGGCGTCATTTCCGGCAGCAGGCTGCCCTGAGGCACAATACCGCATCCCAGACCCACGAATACGCTTTGTATCAGTTGCAAGACCGAGTCGCTTTCTACCACCACATTGGGCGTCACATCGGCGTCCTGCCAGAGCGAATCCAGATATCCCCGCAAATAGCGTCCGGTGTCCGTCAGGCACAGCGGTAGTTCGGCGACATCAGCCAGCGAAAGCGGCGTATCGCCCTGTAGCGAAGGAAAATGCTGCGGATTAAATAACAAAGCCATATGCGGCGCGCCCAGCGAGCTGACCTGGAAACGCGGCGCCTCGAGCAGCGCGGGTTCGAAAAAGCCGATCCCGACGTCCACATTATGCGCCTGCAGCGCCTCCAGCAGTCGATCGGCGCTGAACAGCGACACCTGAAAAGCCAATTCCGGATAGACACGACGCACATCGGCTAACATTTGTGACACCGCGATACCACACTGCGGGACGGCACCGAGGCGCACCAGCCCGCTCGTGCCGCGTTTCAGGGCATCGACTTCCAGCTTCAGCCCTTGATAGACCATCACCATTTCGCGCGCCCAGGTCAGCACGCGTTCGCCTTCCGCGGTGAAACCGTTGAAATTATTACCGCGGTTGATGAGCGACAAACCCAGTTCACGCTCCAGATTTTTAAGTCGCATGGAGAGCGTAGGCTGGCTCACAAAACTGGCTTCGGCCGCACGGCCAAAGTGGCGTGCCTTTTCCAGATTGCACAGGTAGATAAGTTGTTTGATATCGATTTTCGTAGTTCCTAAACGTTAAGCTCGGTGGAAAACCGCTGCCTTCGAGTCGCGCCAGCCCCCCCTTTTCATTTTACGGGTTGCCTAAACGCCGGGCGCTCAATTCAAGGTATTCACACCGAGCGAAGGCATCTCTCAGCAGGTCATAATCGTGTTGCATGAGTCTGTCTAATGAATGACGCCATGAAGGAGAGTGACGCTGACAACCACATGGGAGGAATAGGTCTCTTTGCACGCTCATTTTAGAAGCATGATGCCCGAATTCAAAACACGGTTCCCTGAGGTATATCGTGGATTTGTAGGAAAAAAGCCAAAACTTGTATAGATAACTATCCCCCTATACTATCAACGCTGCTGAAACGAACGGGAGGGAAGAATTAAGATGATTGATAAACATTCCTTTGTTCCTTTTTATCTGCAAATCGAGCAGATCCTGACCCGTCAGATCCATGACAACACGCTGAAACCCGGCGACCCACTCCCCACCGAAGCGGAAATGTGTCAGCAATATCAGGTTTCGCGCATGACGGCGCGCAAAGCCGTCGACTACCTGGTGCGACAAGGACTGGTCGAACGTTATCGCGGACGAGGCACCTTCGTCGCCCAGCCGGATACCCGGATAAAGGTGCAGCTGCCGCTGGACCAGCATCTGACCTCCAGCGAAGTCGCCAACAGCACGCAGCGCAAGATCGTCAACCAACTACGCCATTTTTCTCAGCAACCCGCCACCGCCGAGGTAGCTCATGCCCTGCGCATAGACCAAGAGACGCCGGTTCACTACATGGTGCGCCTGAGGTTGATTGACGGCACGCCGTTTGTGTATGAGCAATCCTGGATGATTCAGTCCCTGTTTCCCGACCTGAGCGAACACGATCTGAATCAGTCCAAGTACGCTTACCTTAAATCCAAAGGCTACGACGCCGTCGGCAGCCATAAGCAGATTTTCGCCGAGCTACCTTCCGTCGATGTGCTGGAAGCTCTCGGGCTGGCACGCGACGAACCGGTGCTGCGCGCGAGCGTCGTCGCTTTTTTCGCTGACGAGCGGCCCTTCGAGCTTTCCAACGTGTATTACAATCAGCGGCGCTATGCCTTTACCCTCGACGCGCCGCTGCGGCCTTTATTCACGCCGTAGCCCTGTCGTTTTTGTTCACTTCCGCAATCAGGTCAACGCGGGCCAATACCCTTGGTTAGCTTCGATCAACGCATCCAGTACTTTGCGCGCTTTTTTCGCATCCACCACCAGCCGATTCAGCGTCAGCGCCTGCAACGCCTTGGTGTAAGACCCTTCAAACCAGGCCTCAATCGTCAGGCGTTCATAGGCGAACTGCTGCTCGATCATTCCTTTATAGAAGGTGGGAATATTGCCGACGCCATAAGGCCGCGGGCCGTTGATGCCCAGCGTCGCCGCCACTTCCACCATCGCGCTGTCATCCAGATTGTTCACCAGACCATTGTTCTCCACGATCACCACAAAGATGCGATGTTGGTTGTAGGCGATGGATTCGGCGACCTCGACAATCATGTCGCCGTGCGCGTCGTTGTGAACCACGCTGGCGTCTTTCGTCGTTCCCGCCGCGACCGCATTTCGGCACGTATCGAACACGCGCTTTTCCCTTCCCGCCATCACCTCGTTGGCGCGGGTAAAGTTGGGGTCCAGCTTGCTGAGCTTGTAATCCGGATAGAGGTAATATTGCAGGTAGGTGTTGGGCAGATAGTCTGGGAAATCGCGCAGCATATCGGCCACCACCGCGTAGGTTTCCAGCCACGAAGCGTCGCGCTGCTCCGCATCCGCCGGTTTGAAGCCCTGATTAAGGATGATCTTTTTCAACTGCGGCAACAGATCCTCTCCTTCACGATCGTACAAATGCGTAAACCAGCCAAAGTGGTTCAGGCCGAAGTAGACCGGTTCGAACTCGTTCACGTCGCGGCCCAGCATGCGGGCATAGGATCGCAGCAGATTGACCGGCTGGTCGCAGATATTAAGAATGCGTTTGTCATACGGGAATTTGACGCGCAGGGCGTCGGCGACGATGGCCGCCGGATTGGTATAGTTCAGAATCCAGGCCTGCGGAGAACGCGCCCGCACCTGTTCCACCAGCTCAATCATGTCGCCGATGGAACGCATGCCGTAGGCAAATCCTCCCGGCCCGCAGGTCTCCTGACCGACGACGCCTAAGGAAAGCGGGATCTTTTCGTCTTTCTCACGCATGGCATAACCACCGGTACGCATCTGGCAGAAGACGAAATCGACATCCTGAAACGCCGCATCGACGTCCGTCGTGTAGGAGAAATCCAGCGCCGGATACTCTTCGCTGAACAGCAGGCGCGCAAAGTCGCCGATCACCGCCTGACGCTCGGCGTTGATGTCATACATCACCACCCGTCTGAGGGGAAACGAGTTCTGTCGCTTGCACAGCGCCTTGAGCAAACCTGGTGTCCAGGTGGAACCGCCGCCTACAATCACAATACTGTATGTCTTCGTCATAGCTGTTTCCCATTTTTCCGGTTGAGGTTTCATTACGCCGTGACGCCCAGCGCCGCTTTGACGTCGGTGGCGATTTTTTCCACTTTCGGCCCGTAGATAACCTGAACGTTGTGTTCATTCACGCGTTTGACGCCATTCGCGCCCGTCGTCATCAGGGTTTTATCTACGACCAGGTTGATGTCTTTCACCTGCACGCGCAGCCGGGTAAAGCAGCAGTCCACTTCTGCGATATTGCTCTGCCCGCCCAGTCCGTCGATGATGGTTTGCGTCAGTTCGCTGGCGCTCACGGCCGCAGGCGCCGGCGCTGTTTCAGACTCCCGCCCCGGCGTCTCGACGTTCATACGCCTGATCACGAACGTGAACACGGAGTAGTAAATCAGGAAGTAAAACACCCCCAGCAATACGGCATACCACCAGTGGGTTTTCAGCCCGCCCAGCACGCCGAACACGATCAGGTCGATAGCGCCGCCCTGGATATTGCCGATCATGAGGTGGGCCAGAGACATCAGCATGAAAGACAGGCCGCTAAGCACGGCATGCAGTAGATACAGGACAGGCGAAACGAAAATGAAACAGAATTCGAGCGGCTCGGTGATCCCCGTCGTGAAAGACGCCAGTCCCCCGGCCAGCATCAGCGCTTTCACGCGCTCTTTATGCTCAGGACGGGCGCACTGATACATCGCCAGGGCCGCGCCGGGAAGCCCAAACATCATGACGGGAATCTTGCCTTGAGCCAGAAACTGGGTGGCGTTGCGGATCACGTCGTCGCTGACGGCGCCGGGGTGAGTCAGCGAGGTGTTGAAGATATTCAACGCTCCCACCACCGTTTGACTGTCCACCGTCGCCACGCCGCCGATAGGAGTGAAGCGCACGGTTTCGTTCAGAATATGATGCAGACCCGTGGGGATGAGAATGCGCTCGGAAAAACCATAGAGGAACGCGCCGTACTGGCCGCTATGGCCGATTAGCGACCCGATCCAGGCGATGCCGGTGCCAATGGTGGGCCAAATCAACGCCAGACCGATACCCACCAGCGGCAGGCACACCACCGTGATAATCGGCACGAAACGGCGACCGCCAAAAAAGCTGATCGCCGTCGGCAATTCGATCGTGTAGAAGCGGTTATGCAGCATGACCGTCACTACCCCGGCAATCACCCCGCCCAGCACGCTCATGTTGTAGGTAAATATGCCCAGCGTTTTAGTGAACTCGGCGGCATACATCAACGCCGCGGTGCGGTCCATTCCCCCTGCCGTCAACGCTTCCACCGTGGTGGTAACCGGCGTCAGATTCTGCGCGGTGAGCGTCGCCTGCACGCCGACGTGCATGGAAAGAAAACCAATGACGGCGGCAAAGGCCGCCGTCGGTTTTTCGGCATTCGCCAGACCTATCGCGCTGGCGACCGCGAAAAACAGCGGAAGGTTAGCGAAAAGCGCACCGGCGACCTGACGGATAAAACCAATAATGAGCTGCGGGATTTGCAGATTAGCGAACGCATCGCCGGTAACGGCCGGGTTTTGCATCGCTGCCGCCAACCCCAGGAAAATCCCGGCGGCGGCGATGACCGAAATCGGCATCATGAGTGCCTTACCAAAGGCGTGAACCTTATTGCCAAGATCTTTCATTATTCGCCCTTCCTGTTTTTCGTTCTGATTAAGGAATAGCCGGAAAATAACAAAATTTGTCTATACAACTAGACAAAAAGAGCAAGACCCTGCACCCGGTCACACTTTATTTGCGATAACCCTCCTCTATCTCGCGATAGCTGTATTTGATTAGACGTCCCTGCCTGGCGATCCTAGACTTAACGTGTGACAGCAATTATTTAAAAAAACATTCACATATTAAAAACAATATGGCCCGCACATCCTATGATGAAATTCAAACCAGAAATCAAACCCTACCGCCGCGCTGCGGGGGGCTGGGGCTCGCTGGAAGCCACGACGCGCTATGTTCTGGACAGCAAAGAAGCCTTCAAAAACATTCGCAACTTGATGCGGGTCAACAAACCGCGCGGATTCGACTGCCCCGGCTGCGCCTGGGGCGACGATAACCACAGCACCTTCAGCTTCTGCGAGAACGGCGCTAAGGCGGTGAGCTGGGAAGCCACGCGCAAAGCGGCCGGACCCGAATTTTTCGCCGCGCATAGCGTGAGTACGCTGCGGCGCCAGAGCGATTACTTTCTGGAGTATCAGGGCCGCCTGACGCACCCGATGCGCTACGATCGCCATACGGACCACTACGTTCCCATCACTTGGGAACAGGCATTCGCGCTGATCGCACATCATATTCACGGAATGGATAATCCTAATCAGATGGAGCTGTATACGTCCGGACGCGCCAGCAACGAAGTCTCTTATCTCTATCAGCTGTTCGGCCGCATGATGGGGACCAATAACTTCCCGGACTGTTCCAATATGTGCCATGAAGCGAGCGGCACCGGGCTGAAACAGAGCATCGGGATCGGTAAAGGCACCGTGCGCCTGGATGATTTTAATCATGCTGACGCCATTTTGGTGTTCGGCCAGAACCCCGGCACCAATCATCCGCGCATGCTGCACAGCCTACGTGCCGCGGCGGCACGCGGCGCGCACGTGATCACCTTCAATACGCTGCGCGAACGCGGGCTGGAGCGTTTTACCGACCCGCAAAACCCGGTAGAGATGCTGACGCCGCTATCAGGCGCGATCAGCGATACCTACCTGCAGCCGAATTTAGGCGGGGATATGGCCGCCGTCCGCGGGCTGGTCAAAACGCTGTTGGAAACGCATCGCCAGCGTCTGACCGCCGGCGAACCCGGCATCTTCGATCAGGCGTTTATCGACAGCCACACTGATGGAGCGGAAGCCTATCTTGAGCAGGTCGATGCGACGAGTTGGGCGCATATCGTCGAACAATCTGGCCTGAGCGAAGCGCAGCTTCGCCACGTCGCCGAGCTTTACCTGAACTCCCCGCGGGTCATTTGCACCTGGGCGATGGGCATCACCCAGCACAAACACTCGGTGGCGACCGTACGAGAGATCGTCAATCTGCAGTTGCTGTTTGGTCAATTGGGCAAACCGGGCGCGGGACTGTGCCCTGTTCGCGGTCACAGCAACGTACAGGGCAATCGGACGATGGGGATTGATGAAAATCCCTCGGCGGCGATGTTGGACAGCCTCGCCGCACATTTTAACTTCACTCCTCCCCGTGAGCACGGTCACAACACCGTGCAGGCGATCGAAGCGATGTTGCGCGATGAAGTCAAGGTGCTGATTGCGCTGGGCGGCAATCTGGCCGCCGCCGCGCCGGACAGCGAACGTACGGCGGACGCCATCAGCCGCTGCGATCTGACCGCTTACATCAGCACTAAACTGAATCGCAGCCATCTGACCACCGGCCGGCAGGAATCACTGATTCTGCCGACGCTGGGACGGACAGACCGGGATGTGCAGGCGACGGGGCCTCAATACATCACCGTCGAAGACTCTTTCAGCATGGTTCACGCTTCTGAAGGCGTCGGGCAACCGCTCTCGCCTCAGCAACGTTCCGAGACGGCTATCGTCGCCGGTATCGCCCACACCGTGATGGGCAATGAACCGGTAGACTGGCTGGCGTTGGCGGGCAATTATGATTTGATCCGCGACCATATCGCCGCGACGCTGCCGGGCTTTGATAACTTTAACCCGCGCTGCGCCCAACCGGGCGGCTTCTATCTGGGCAACGCGGCCGCCGAGTTACGTTTTAACACCCCCGCTAAAAAAGCCATGTTCAGTAACACGCCGCTGCCTGCCAGCATCGTCCCCGAACAAAACGGCGTGCGGGCGCCGTTTATCTTGCAAACCCTGCGCTCCCATGACCAGTACAACACCACCATTTACGGACTGGATGACCGCTATCGCGGCGTTTATGGCCAACGTGAGGTGTTGTTCATGCATCCGGACGATATCGCTGCGCTGGGACTTCAAGACGGCGATCGGGTCGACATTGAAACGTGGTGGCATGACGGCATTACCCGTAAAGTCAGCGGATTCCGACTCGTGGAATATGCTATCCCACGCGGGAATCTGGCCGCCTACTACCCGGAAACCAATCCGCTGGTGCCGCTTTCCAGCTATGGCGATCAGACGTTTACTCCCACCTCCAAATCGATTCCCGTGCGCGTCTCTCGAAGTTTGGTCGCGCCGCAGCAGAGGATAGCCTGATCAAAGGCGTCACCGGCGGCGAAGGCGCGTAGGCGCCCTATACCACCGGCTACGCCCTCTTTTCCCCCTTTGGTCACGGTCGGCAAATATTGCTGGAGCCTCCGATCAACGCTTGCCGCCGGGGCACGATTCGCGTAAAACTGTGGGCCGCTAAAGCCACCTATAACCGCATTTCTGGACGCTATGTTTCAAGACAATCCGCTGCTTGCACAGCTTAAACAGCAACTCCACTCTAAGACGCCACGTGTAGAAGGCGTCGTAAAAGGCACCGATAAGGGATTTGGTTTTCTTGAAGCCGACGCACAGAAGAGCTACTTCATCCCACCGCCGCACATGAAAAAAGTGATGCACGGCGACCGTATCGTTGCGACGCTGCATACG
Source organism: Lonsdalea quercina (assembly GCF_900107885.1). NCBI lineage: Bacteria > Pseudomonadati > Pseudomonadota > Gammaproteobacteria > Enterobacterales > Pectobacteriaceae > Lonsdalea > Lonsdalea quercina. Next base: position 382,640 of record NZ_FNQS01000002.1, read on the forward strand.
GAAAAAGATCGTGAAATCGCCGAACCGGAATCCCTGATCGAACCGTTCCTGACCCGTTTCGTGGGACGCGTCCAGAAAAAAGACGACCGCCTGTCAATCACCCCCGACCATCCGTTGCTGAAAGATGCGATCAGCTGCCGTGTCGCACGTCAACTGGACCACGAGATTCAGGATGGCGATTGGGTGGTTGCGGAGATGCGTCGCCACCCGCTCAAAGGCGACCGTAATTTCCATGCGGAAATCACCGAATACATTACTACCGGCGACGATCCGCTGGTGCCATGGTGGGTGACGTTGTCACGTCATAACCTGGAGCGTAGCGCGCCGGAGAATGACGCCGCTGAGCTGAATGATGGCGCACTGACGCGAGAAGATTTAACCGCTCTGGACTTTGTCACCATTGATAGCGCCAGTACCGAAGATATGGATGACGCATTGTATGTCCGCGACAACGGCGACGGGACGTTGGAAATGACGGTAGCGATCGCCGATCCGACCGCGTATGTCCCCGCCGACAGCGAGCTGGACGCGGTCGCCCGCAAACGCGCTTTCACCAACTACCTGCCCGGTTTTAACATCCCGATGTTACCGCGTCACCTGTCGGACGATATCTGCTCTTTGCGCCCGCAGGAACGCCGTCCGGTGATGGCCTGCCGCGTCACATTGGCCGCGGATGGCGCGATGAGCGACATCCACTTTTTCGCCGCCTGGATCAAGTCCCGCGCCAAGCTGGTTTACGACGAAGTGTCCGACTGGCTAGAAGAGAAAGGCGAATGGCAGCCCGAGAGCGAGGCCATCGCTACCCAGATCCGTCTGTTGCACCAGATGTCGCAGCTGCGCAGCGCCTGGCGCACGGCGAACGCGCTGGTGTTTAAAGACCGTCCGGACTACCGCTTCCTGCTGGGAGAAAAAGGTGAAGTGCTGGATATCGTGGTCGAACCGCGCCGTATCGCCAATCGCATCGTCGAAGAAGCCATGATCGCCGCTAACGTCTGTGCTGCCATCGTATTGCGCGAAAAACTGGGCTTCGGCATTTACAACATCCACAACGGGTTCGATCCGGTTACGGTTGAACAAGCGGTCGCCATTCTGGAAAGCAACGGAATTCAGGCCGATGCGCAGCAGATACTGACGCTGCCAGGCTTCTGCGTGTTGCGTCGCCAATTAGATGCCCTGCCGACCCAGTTCCTGGATAGCCGTATGCGCCGCTTCCAATCGTTTGCCGAAATCAGCACCGAACCGGGTCCTCACTTCGGTCTGGGGTTGGAAGCCTATGCCACCTGGACGTCGCCCATTCGTAAATACGGCGATATGGTCAACCATCGCCTGCTCAAAGCGATCATCACCGGTCAGGCCGCGGAGAAACCCCAGGAAGACGTCACCGTTCAGTTGGCGGACCGTCGTCGTCTTAATCGTATGGCCGAACGCGACGTCAGCGATTGGCTGTACGCGCGCTACCTGAAAGCGCATGCGGGCACCGACACGCGTTTCTCCGCCGAGATTATGGACGTCACGCGCGGCGGTCTGAGGGTTCGTCTGCTGGACAACGGCGCAACGGCATTTATCCCGGCCTCATTCATCCATGCCGTCCGCGACGAACTGGTATGCAGTCAAGAAACCGGAACCGTCACTATCAAAGGTGAGGTGGTCTACCGCCAGAGCGACAAGCTGGACGTGATGTTGAAAGAAGTGCGTCTGGAGACGCGCAGCATCATCGCCAAACCGGCAGCCTAACTCGCTACGACGCCATCAGGGCCACCTGATGGCGTCAGCTCCCGCCAGATAAGCTCATTCCCTTCGTTCTTCGGCTGACGAACCGCTCGTTATCGCCCTACCTCTGCGCCATCCGCAAGATCGTAACCAGCGTATAGGCCCGTTTAACGAACGCATTTCCCTGCGTGGTCATTAGGTCAGCCATCAACGTCCTACTCCGCGTCTTACAGCGTTAAAGCCTCACGCCGTCATTTTAAGGTTAAATATTATTTACTGATCAAATATCAGGCTTACCTACCTTGCTTATGCGACGTAGACTGGGGTTGCACATTTTCACAGCAATCTTAGAAAGGAAAAATTATGAAAAAGATCGCAGCATTATTGTTAATCGCCGTTATTGGCACACTGTCTACATCAGCATTCGCCTGCCCTAAAGGACAGCATCCTCATGGCGGAACAGGGTCCCATCATAAAGGGGGACATTGTTCTTTCTAAATATTAAACCCGCTGTCACAGCGGGTTTATTTATTCCGAGCACCCACCAGCTTCCCTTCTCCCCGTCAAATTCATTAGCTATTTTTATGCTTATGTCTTGAATAAGGCAAAGCGTGTCCGCCCTCTGAACGGCGACAACACAAGGTAAACCTGTCGATGCGACTCCACGATGCAAGGGCGATTCTCCGTAATGCCCGCAGTGATTTGTCGGCGCCGTCATCGTTGCCGACTCATGGGGACTGGCCCCTGTCCAAGCAAGAAGCAATAGCGAGATACCGCGAGGAACATCGGCGGGCAGGTCAGTGGCATAAAGTGAACGATGGGATAACTAGAATTAAGAGTTTTTACCTATCGCAATTCTTGCCGACATTTATACTGCGCCTCAGGTAACAAAGCGTGAGTAAGTTGTAGTTAATTTTACAGAATGATGCCATCACCCTATTTCTTATGGGCAACGGTGACAAATCGTTGATTTCACCTAAGACGGCATCAACAGGAGAAGACCATGAGAGTAAATAAGGCATTGGCAGTGACGGTACTTGCGGTAGTCATGGCAGGAAGCCTGACCGGTTGTTCCAATATGTCTAAACGCGATCGCAATACGGCTATCGGCGCAGGCGTAGGCGCCGTAGGCGGATCCGTTCTCACCGGCGGCAGTACACTCGGCACGTTAGGTGGCGCGGCGCTCGGCGGCGTCATCGGCCACGAAGTCAAAAGATAATTATTATGGGCAGGTTTCCGTTACCGGACCTGCCCATGTCTGTCTTGCCCGCGGTTATCCCCCCGCCAGCTTCACCTTCATTCCTTTCGCTTCCAGCAGCTGTTTCAGCACGTCTCGTTTATCGCCCTGAATTTCGATTACGCCATCTTTGAGTGACCCGCCGCAGCCGCACTTTTTCTTCATCTCGGCCGCCAGTTTTTGCAATGCGTCATCATCAAGGTCGATGCCGGTGATCACACACACGCCCTTACCTTTACGACCACTCGTCTGGCGCTGTATACGCACGATGCCATCGCCTTTTGGACGCTCTACAGGGGCGGTTTTCTCCGCAATGCGTCCGCTATCCGTTGAATACACCAGCGGGTTGTCATCACGATAACTCATATTTATTCTCCTAACGTCGCCAGAATCGCATTCAGTGTTTGCGCCGGATCGGCCGACTGGGTAATCGGGCGGCCAATCACCATGTAGTCGACGCCGGCCAACTTCGCCTGCTCTGGGGTCATGATTCTGCGCTGGTCGCCAGCCGCACTGCCTGCCGGACGAATCCCCGGCGTCACCAGCTGAAAAGCCGCGCCGCAGCGCTGTTTAAGACGCTCCGCCTCGTGCGCCGAACAGACCACGCCGTCCAGCCCGCATTGCTGCGTGAGCACCGCCAGCCGTTCGGCCTGCTCTGCCGGAGACAGCGTGATCCCCAACCCGCGCAGATCGTCCTCATCCATGCTGGTCAGCACCGTGACGGCAATCAGCAAGGGCGCATCAGCCCCGTAGGGCATCAATGCCTCTTTTGCCGCCTGCATCATGCGCGCGCCGCCACTGGCATGTACATTGACCATCCACACGCCCAATTCCGCCGCGGCGGCAACCGCACGCGCCGTCGTATTGGGAATATCGTGGAATTTCAAATCGAGAAACACCTCGAAGCCGCGCTGTTGTAAATCGTTGACCAGTTGTGGCCCGAACAACGTAAACATCTCTTTGCCGACTTTTAACCGGCAGCGCTGCGGGTCGATGCGGTCAACAAATTCATAAGCATCGCGCTGGCTGGCATAATCAAGGGCAACAATAATCGGCGAGGAGTGGGAAGTCTGTTTCTGCGTTACGTTTTGGCCTTTCACTGGCGTTATCCCCGAGGTATCGATGTGGATTCAACGTCGCGGGGAGAAAGAGGCCGCACGACAACTCGACGAACGGCGCAAATGGTCTCCCACCGACACGAGACTAAGCGTTAATTTCCGCCGCATTCTACATGCCCCGCCCACCAAATCCCAGTGGCTGCTGAGCCGAGACGCATCGATGCCGGCGTGTGACACGCATGTTCGAGAAGAGAAAAAGGATGTTGTAACTATTTAGCGGGATAGGCAACCAACTCGGCGCGGGCGGGAAATTATTGGCCGTCCAACCCGCGTATCGGCTTGATCGTGGCCCAGGAGCGGCAGGACGGACAGTGCCAGTAAAGGGATTGTGAGGCGAAGCCGCACTTATGGCAGCTGTAACGCGGCTTGGTCCGAATTTGCTCCCCCACCATGTCACGCAACACCATCAGGCTATCTTTGGCGCGCCCTTCTTCGGCTTCGCTCAGGTGGAAATCCATTAGCCGGTGGAAAACTCGCATAGTGGGGTGTCGCTGTAGCTGGCGGTTAATATAGACCTGCGCCACTTCAGCCCCTTCTTCGTTCTCCAGAATATCCGCCAGCATTAAGTCGGCGGTAGCGCCGGTATTTTCCTCAACGCAGCGTTTCAGGAATGTCGCCCACTCCAGCGGTTGGTTCAGGTGTTGATAACACTCCTGAAGCATCGGCAACGTTTCCGTTACGAAATCTTTATCCTGATCCAGCACCTGCCGCAAAGCCGTCACCGCCTTGGCATACTGCTGCTGAGCCATGTAAATACGTCCCATCATGATGGACGCTCGAGCGCAAAGCTTATCGGACGCCGCTGCTTTCTTCAGCAGGGACATCGCCTTATCAAGATCGTCGCTGCCCATCGCCTGCAACGCTAACTCACAGTAGAAATGTGCAATTTCGCTGCGCAGATGTTCTTTCCCGAGTTTGACCAACTTTTCGGCCGTCTCAATCGCATTCTGCCAATCGCTGGTCGACTGATGAATCTGCAACAGTTGCTGGAGTGCGGTCAGACGAAAATCATCCTCGTCCACCAGTTGATTGAAGATCTCTTCTGCGCGGTCATACAAACCGGCGGTCATATAGTCGCGTCCCAGCTGTTGCACGGCCAGCAGGCGTTGTTCAAAACTGAGGGAGGCGCTTTCAGTCAGCGCCTGATGGATGCGGATAGCCCGGTCTACCTCGCCGCGGGAGCGAAAAAGATTACCCAGCGTCAGATGAGCTTCGAAGGTGTTGCTGTCGTCCTTGAGCATGTCAAGAAACAGTTCGACGGCTTTGTCCTGCTGGTTGGACAGCAGGAAGTTCACGCCCGTCACATACTCACGCGACAGGCGGTTGGCTTCATCCTGTTTGTCCTGCTGTACACTCCTGCGGCCCATGTACCAACCGTATGCGGCAGCAACGGGCAACAACAGAAACAGCAGTTCAAGCATAAAAAATCATTCCTTAGTGAGTCACAGGCTCGGGAGAGACCGTTTTACTCTCATCCGAGTCGGGCAGTTGCTGCTCGAGACGTTTGATTTTACGTTGTTCACGGCCTAGCGCAATGCGTAAACGCAGATAAAACAGCCCGCAAATGACCCACCCCAGCACAAAACCGGCGGCAAACAACGTCGCTAACAGCGTAGACAGGCGGTATTGCCCCTGTGCGATAAGGTAACTGAAGGTCACGACTTGATCGTTATGGGCTCCCAGCGTAATAGCCACAATGAAGATCGCCAACACGAGTAAAAAAATCAGCAAATATTTCACGTCTTTTTCCTGTGATATCGCTTGAAATAAAATGAATTATGCCGAAATCGGCTACAGACCCCATTTAAGTTAGCACTTCCGCCCCGACGTGGGAAACTCGTGAGAAAAAGAGCGTCGCGCGAGTCGCTGGAATGCCCGTTTCGGCGTGCGTGAGTCCACGCATCGTTCACATGTCAGGCTTAAGCATCACCTTCATGTGACAACGTCACCGTTTGTTTTTCTTGCTCAGCCTCGGTCTCTGCGGCGGTCAAAGGCCCACACCATCGAGATGCCAGCCCGGTGGCGACCAATACCAGCAACCAGCTTATGGCCGTCGCCATCATCAGGTCCTGAGGCCAATGCATCCCCAGCGCTAAACGGCTCCCCATCACGGCCACCGCCCATGCCATCACTATCGTCACGGTCACATAGTGGCGACGCGCCCACAACAGGCCGACTGCCAACAGCGCCCAGGAGGCGGCGAACATGGTATGACCTGACGGGAATGCAAAACCGGTTTCCGCCTGCCAGTGATGACGTAACCATTTGGGCAACTGTTGATCATCATGCAATTGGCTTTTAACCAATGCCGACCGCTCGGATCGCGGCAACGAGTAGAAATAGGCCTCATCGACCTGATGGCTCTTTTCGAGCCACTCGACAAAGGGTCTGGGTTCCTGTACCCAGCTTTTGATCGCCGATTTCATTCCCTGCCCGATACCTATGGTCACGATCAGAATCGCGAACACCCCCAGCGTCGATTTCAGGCTGAAACGCAGACACCACAACAACCAAAGCGACAACACGCTGCTCGTCACTACGCCCCAGGGTGACGTCACTGTTTCCGTGATCCAAAACAGCACACGCAGCCACCCGCCGGTCAGGTGCGGATGCCACTGCCAGCCGCTCAGCCAGACCCCAAGAGGCATTATCAGCAGCAACAGCGCGCCAATGGTAACTCTTTTAGTGATTCCGTACATTAATTCTCCCTATAATTCAGAGGGATATAAGACCAATAAAATTTTTCCGATATTACCAGAAAAGAGGACATAGGCGTTTAGTATGACGTAAAATACCTTTCGGTTACGTCAACGGCTTAGTGAGTAAAGTGTAGGCTCTGTTTCGCCTCTTATAAGCCCCACCAGTCTAAAAAACCGCCATTCATCCGGTCTTTTGTTAGCCTGCTATAGAGGTTTCGAGCAAAAGTAGTAGGATGCACTCTGTCTTTTTTATGTTGGAGATTAACATGCAGCTAAAACGAGTCGCCGAGGCCAAATTACCCACACCGTGGGGCGATTTCCTGATGGTAGGCTTTGAAGAAACAGCGACCGGGCATGACCATCTTGCGTTGGTGTATGGCGATATCTCCGGCTCCGAGCCCGTTCTGGCCCGCGTTCATTCCGAATGTCTGACGGGCGACGCGCTGTTTAGTCTGCGCTGCGACTGTGGTTTTCAGCTGGAAGCCGCCCTAAATCAAATCGCCGAAGCGGGTCGCGGGGTACTGCTTTATCATCGTCAGGAAGGCCGTAACATCGGTCTGCTGAACAAGATTCGCGCCTATGCATTACAGGATAAGGGTGCCGACACCGTTGAGGCGAACCACCAACTGGGCTTCGCCGCAGATGAGCGAGACTTCACGCCGTGCGCGGATATGTTCAAGCTGTTGGGCGTAGCGCAGGTTCGGTTGCTGACGAATAATCCGCAAAAGGTGAAAATCCTGACCGAGGCAGGCATCAACATCGTCGAACGCGTGCCGCTGATCGTCGGGCAAAACCCAAAAAACGAACGCTATATGGCGACCAAAGCCGCCAAGATGGGCCATCTGCTGGAAGGCAAATAGCCCTGCACAACACCGGATACAACCTAAACAGTCAGGTTGTACCCGGCTTGATGGCTTAATGCTTGATGATATAAAAATCCCGCGTGTAGAAGTTCCCTTGCAGGTCGGTTTTTAATCCCCCTACGTAGGGTTTAACCAGCTGACTACGCACGTAATAGTAAATCGGGATCAGCGGCATCTGTTGCTGGAGGATCGCTTCCGCCTGATGATAGTTCGCGTTGCGCTCTTCAAGACTTCCGGCATTGATCGCTTTGTCCTGTAACGCATCGAAGGCGGGGTCGCTGAACTTGCCTTGGTTGTTACTGTCATTGCTGCGCAGGGTATTAAAATAGGTCGACGGCTCGTTGTAGTCCGCAACCCATGATGACCTCACTACCTGGAAGCGTCCGTTGCGCATCGTATCCAGCAGGGTCTTCCACTCCTGACTGACCAGTTTAGTTTCTACGCCCAGTGACTGTTTCCACATGGCGCTGGCCGCTATCGCCAGCTTCTGATGAGCCTCAGACGTGTTGTATAACAGTTCGAAGCGCAAAGGATGACCCGCGCCGAAGCCGGCTTCCTGCAGCAGTTTTTTAGCCTCCGCAATGCGCTGCTGCTGGGTCCAGCCAGCCCAGACAGGCCGGTTGCTGGTATAGCCCGCCATCCCCGGCGGAACCAGGTTGTAAGCCGGTCTCTCCCCCATGCCCATCACCTTCTCGGCAATCACCACTTTGTCCAACGCCAAATCGAGCGCCCGCCGCACGCGCGCGTCGTTAAACGGCGGTATTTGCGTGTTGAATTTATAGAAATAGGTGGAGAGGAAAGGAGACACTTTGACCTGACCTGGTAGCGACTGCTGCAGGGACTTAAACAGCTGCGGCGGCAAGGTATTCGTGATATCGATTTCGCCGGACTTAAAACGATTGGTCTCCGCGGTCGGCGACGCGATGGGCAGATAGGTCACCTTATCAATCACCGTATGCGCGTTATCCCAGTAACGCGGATTGCGCTTTCCGACCAGCCTTTCGTTAACCACCCACTCACTGAGCGTATAAGGACCGCTGCTAACGAAGTTGCCTGGCTGCGTCCATCTATCGCCATACTTTTCGACGACCGCTTTTGGCAGCGGGGATAACACATAATGCGCGGCCATCGATAAGAAGTAAGACAACGGTTGATCGAGCGTGATCTGTACCGTTTGCGGATCTAACGCCTTAATGCCCAGCGTCTCCGGTCCCTTTTCACCACGCGTAATCGCTTCTCCATTCAGCACATGCATGCTTTGAATAAACGACTGGTACGGCGACACCGTTTTCGGATCGCTGAGGCGACGCCAGCTGAACACGACGTCGTCAGCGGTGATCGGACTGCCGTCGGACCAGGTCAACCCCGGCCGCAGATGGAAAGTCCATACCCGATAATCCTTGTTCTCCCAGCGTTCCGCGATGCCGCCGCTAAAGGTGCCGTCATCGTTTGCCCAAATCAGATTGTCGAAGAAGTCATGGATAATATTGGATTCAACGTCACTCTCCGCCCGATTTGGGTCCAGCGTCGCAGGTTCCGAACCGTTGCCGCGCACCAGTTCCTGCTTGTCCGACAGCACGGTGCCAGCGGGGACGACCGCCGCCTCCGCTGCGGCCCCCATGCTCAGCGCGCCCAGCATCACCGCCAGCTTCAGATGTTCCTTTGCCATTGTGTTTCCCTCTTACACGATGTGATGGTAAAAAAACTGCGGCCTCAGTGATACGCGATTATTTGACCTTCAACAAGAGGACGTTCGTATGACCTTACTTACCATAAGTGACAACGTCACTTGGATTTCAACATATTGCGGATGACGTAGTGCAAAATGCCGCCGTGACGGTAGTAGGTCAGTTCGTTACCGGTATCGATACGGCAATGGGTGCTCACCGTCTGGGTGTTCCCCTCCTCTGAGGTCATTGTCACTGCCACCGTACAGCCGGGTTGCAAATCTGTCAGCCCAGCAATATCGATACGCTCCCCACCGCTTAGCCCCAGCGTTTTGCGAGTCACACCGGCGGGAAACTCCAAGGGAAGGATCCCCATGCCAATCAGGTTGGAACGGTGAATACGCTCAAACGTTTCTGCTATCACCACACGAACGCCCAGCAGGCTGGGGCCTTTAGCGGCCCAGTCTCGACTTGACCCGGAGCCGTACTCCTTGCCCGCAATGACCGCCAACGGGACCTGCTCCCGCTGATAGCGCATCGCGGCGTCGTAAATCGCCAGGATCTCCTGCGAGGGGATGTGTCGGGTATACCCCCCTTCCGTGCCCGGCACCATTTCATTGCGGATACGGATATTGGCGAACGTCCCGCGCATCATGACTTCATGATTTCCCCGGCGAGAACCGTAGGAGTTGAACGCGTCTGGCTCCACGCCATGCGCCTGCAAATAGCGGCCCGCCGGACTGTCGGCCTTGATATTCCCTGCAGGAGAAATATGGTCGGTGGTGACGGAGTCGCCCAGAATAGCGAGAATTCTGGCGCCCTGAATGTCTTTTACCGGCTCCGGCGCGATCTGCATCGTATCGAAAAACGGCGTTTGGCGGATGTAGGTGGAGTCAGCCGGCCAGCGATAAGTCGGTTCATCGCCAACCGCTATCGCCCGCCACTCTTCCGTTCCGGAAAAGACTTCGGCGTACTCGCGACGAAACATATCCGTGCTGACGATTTGAACCGCCTCCGCGACTTCTTTCGCGGAAGGCCAGATATCACGCAGGTAAACCGGCTGGCCTTCATCATCCTCACCCAGCGGCTCACGGCTAAGATCCACCGTCATATTGCCCGCCAGCGCATAAGCCACCACCAGCGGCGGAGACGCCAGCCAGTTAGTTTTCACCAGGGGATGAATGCGGCCTTCAAAGTTGCGGTTGCCGGACAGCACCGCGCCGACGGTCAAGTCGCTTTGTCGGATCGCGGCTTCAATCGGCGCGGGCAATGGCCCGGAGTTGCCGATGCAGGTGGTGCAGCCATACCCCACCAGATGAAAGCCCAGCCGATCCAACGCAGCGGTAAGCCCGGCGCGCGCCAGATATTCCGTGACGACCCGTGAGCCGGGCGCAAGAGACGTTTTCACCCACGGGCGGGTACGCAGTCCGCGCGCCACCGCATTGCGCGCCAGCAGGCCCGCCGTCATCAAGACATTCGGGTTGGAAGTGTTGGTACAGGACGTGATTGCCGCAATAACCACAGCGCCGTCCCGCAATGCCTGCGTTTCACCTGCCGGCGAGTTGATCGGCGCGGAGACCTGCTGCGGCTGTTTCCGATTGAGATCCAGCTCACAACTGGCCCGGAAGGCCGCGGGCACATCAGCCAAGGCGACGCGATCCTGCGGGCGTTTGGGCCCCGCCAGGCTGGTTTCGACCTCGGACATATCCAGTTCAAGCTGGCTGGAAAAGCGAGGTTCATCACCCGGATTACGCCACAGTCCCTGCCGCTTGCAGTAATTTTCCACCAGCGCGATCTGCTCTTCGCTGCGATTGGTCAGACGCAGATAATTCAAGGTCACTTCATCGACGGGGAAAAAGCCGCAGGTGGCGCCGTACTCCGGGGCCATGTTGCCTAACGTCGCCCGATCGGCCAGCGGTAAATAGTCCAGACCATCACCGTAAAACTCCACGAATTTTCCTACGACGCCCTGTTTGCGCAGCATCTGAGTGACCGTCAGCACCAGATCGGTCGCGGTGATGCCTTCGCGCAATCGTCCCGTCAATTTGAATCCCACGACGTCCGGGATCAGCATGGAGATGGGCTGGCCCAGCATCGCCGCTTCAGCTTCGATACCGCCGACGCCCCAGCCCAATACACCCAAACCATTCACCATCGTTGTATGGGAGTCGGTACCGACCAGCGTGTCCGGATAGGCGATCCGCCGCTCTCCGTCCTGATCGAACCAAACGGTTTTAGCCAGGTACTCCAGATTCACCTGATGGCAGATTCCGGTGCCAGGCGGCACCACGCTGAAGTGACGGAAGGCTTTTTGCCCCCACCGTAGGAACGCATATCGCTCATGATTACGCGTCATTTCCAGCCGTGTATTTTCCGCTAGCGCGTCCTCTTCGCCGAAATGGTCCACCGTCACCGAATGGTCGATCACCAGATCAACCGGGGCCTGTGGATTGACTTTGTCGACATCGCCACCGAGCCGCCGAACGGCATCCCGCATCGCCGCCAAATCAACCACGGCGGGGACGCCGGTGAAGTCCTGCATCAGCACGCGAGCCGGTCGATAGGCGATCTCCCGATCTTCGTGGGTACTGGCTTGCCAAGCGACCAGCGCGCGCAGATCGTCATCACCCACGCTATCGCCGTCGTAGAATCGCAGCACGTTTTCAAATAACACTTTGAGGGATTTCGGTAAGGCGTCGATATTGCCCCAGCGGTCGGCGGCCAACGCCAGACTAAAGAAATGATAGGTGTGCTGACCCGCGGTCAGCGTTTCCATGCAGGCATGGCGACGTTGTATTGACATGCTTCCTCCAGGCTAATGCGTAACTGCCCTGCGGGACGCCGTAGGGCAAAGCAGGACGTTCTCGCCAGCGGGCAGGAGAGCCATCACTGATGGCCGCCGGCAGACAATAACCGGCATCTGTTTGTGGTCTTATTTAAAAATAACACAAACAAAAAATAACGTTTCTATAACAATGGCCGTTATCATAACGATAGGCATGAGTTAAAAATTCGTCGCTACCTGCGGCATGTGACGAAAAGGAGAGAGAATTTTCGGTTATACAGCGCGCAGATTGGCGCCTGGGAAAGCAGACAAGAATGAGTTTTTACTGTAAATAATAGGCGAGGCAATACATATCTCGCCTCAACGACTTCTTGCCACCCTATTGAAGCAGCCGACATCAAGAACAACACATCGAATCACATGGCAGTTTTTACGGAAGGAACGACGTATGAAACTCTATTACACCCCTGGTAGTTCCGCGCTGTTTCCTCATATCATCTTGTGCGAAACTCGCGCACACTTCACACTCGAGCGGGTGGACCTGCACACCAAAATGACCGAACAAGGCCGGGATTACCTGCACATTGCGCCTAAAGGTTTAGTCCCGGCGCTGGAGCTGGACGACGGCAGCGTCCTCACCGAAGCCGTCGCCATCGGGCTTTATCTGGCGGATAAAGCACCGCAATACAATCTCATCGCCCCCCCCAACACCATCCATCATTACCATGCCATCGAGTGGTTGAACTATATCGCGATGGAAGTGCACAAAGCGGTATCGCCGCTGTTCCACTCAGGCACCCCCGAGTCTTACAAAGACCTGATGAGAAGCTACCTGAAACAACGATTCAACTATCTGAATTTGGTGTTGAGCGAGCACGACTATCTCATCGGAAATCGTTTTGGCGTCGCCGATGCCTATCTGTTCACCATCGCCCGCTGGACGCATAAGTTGAAATTTGATTTGAGTACGTTCCCGGCGCTGAACAACTACATTGAGCGGGTGGGCAGCCGGCCGTCAGTTGAAAAAGCCATGACGGCGGAAGGACTTGAGCTTATTACCTGAATTAAGTCTCTATCGCGTTATAAAAACAGGGGGAACATTGCGTTTCCCCCTTTTTTTTGTCCAGGTGACGCGTTAACCGAGACGGACGGCCTGGAAATGATGGCGCGGACGAGCGATCCCATCCTGTGCCGCCACCAGCTGTAGCTCGTACTGTTGCATCTCGCTCGTCATGAGCATGACCTCGTATACCGCTGCGGTGGTATGCTCCAGCGCTTTCTCCAGCGCAATGCCTTTAAGCAAGTTCACTAACAGTAAACCGCTGGTCAGATCGCCCACGCCCACCGGCTGTTTTTCGCCGAAATCCACCAAGGGTCGGCTGATATGCCAGGCTTCCGTCGCTGTCACCAACAGCATTTCGAAGCTGTCCTGACGATAGGCCGCGCGGCTCAGGTGTTTTACCAGCACCAGCTTGGGACCGCGCCGACACAGCTCACGACACGCCGATACCGCTTCATCCACGTTGTGTACCGTGTGTCCGCTCAGCAGCTCCAATTCAGGTAAGTTGGGCGCTATGGCGTCGCTGACCAGCAGCGACTGGTGACAGTGGAAGTCCGTCACGCCGGGGGCAACGATGCAGCCTTTCTCCGGCGTGCCCATCACCGGATCGCAGAAATAGATCGCATTGGGGTTGGCCGCTTTGACCTGGCGAACGATATCCAGGATATGCGCGCCCTGCTCGGGGGAGCCAATATACCCGCTCAATACCGCGTCACAGTCCTTCAGTCGGTCGATGTTGCCGATGCCCTGAACAATCTCTGTCAGGTGCTCGGCAGGCATGACGCAGCCTGTCCACTGTCCGTACTGGGTATGATTGGAAAACTGCACCGTATTCAACGGCCAGACATTGACGCCCATGCGTCGCATCGGAAACTCGGCGGCGCTATTACCGGCATGGCCAAAGACGACGTGAGACTGGATCGACAGTATATTTTTCATGAACGATAGCTACCCTTGCCCCTGTGTTGCGATTTTTTTCGTACAGAATGAATAAAGGGAGCATCACGCTCCCTTCAAAAACCATCAGGCTTTCCAGCAAACCAGACAGTAATGTTTCTTACCGCGGCGCAACAGTGTGTAACGACCATATAAACGGTCTTCATCACTGAAGGTGTATTCCGCATTGCTTTGCTTTTCACCGTTTACGGAAACGGCGTTGGATGAAATCATCGTCCGCGCCTGCCCGCGTGACGGCACCAGCTCAGCACTGACCAGGGCCTGCTGAAGATCAGCCCCTTTTTCCAGCTCAATAGTCGGCATACCGTCCTGCGCCAGCTGCGAGAAGTCTTCCGCCGTCATGTCCTGCAACGCGCCGGAGAACAGGCTGTCCGTGATACGACGCGCCGCGGCCAGACCTTCTTCGCCATGCACCATCTGTGTCACCAGCTCGGCCAGTACGTACTGCGCGCGCGGCGCTTTGCCACTGTTGCGGTCTTCTTCTTCCAGCGCATCGATCTCTTCGATGCTGAGGAAAGTGAAGAATTTCAGGAAGCGATAGACATCCGCATCAGCGGTGTTGATCCAGAACTGGTAAAATTTGTACGGGCTGGTTTTGCTGGCATCCAGCCATACCGCGCCGCCTTCGGTTTTTCCGAATTTCGTGCCGTCCGCTTTCGTGATCAGCGGAACCGTCAGGCCAAAGACCTGTTTTTGATTCATACGACGCGTCAGGTCAATACCAGAAGTGATGTTGCCCCACTGATCGGAACCTCCGATTTGCAGCTCAACGCCGTGTGCGCGGTTCAGCGAAGTGAAGTCGTAACCCTGTAGCAGGTTGTAGGAGAATTCGGTGAAGGAAATACCGACGTCGTCGCGATTAAGACGCTGTTTTACCGCTTCTTTGTTGATCATCTGATTCACAGAGAAGTGTTTACCGATATCACGCAGGAACGTCAAAACGTTCATGGAGCCGAACCAGTCATAGTTGTTGGCGGCAATCGCGCTGTTTTCGCCACAGTCGAAGTCCAGGAACGGCGCAACCTGACGACGAATTTTTTCCACCCACTCATTCACAGTGTCTTCGGTGTTCAGCTTGCGTTCAGTCGCTTTGAAGCTCGGGTCGCCGATCAGCCCGGTCGCCCCGCCCACCAACGCCACCGGTTTGTGGCCCGCCATTTGGAAGCGTTTCAGGCAAAGCAGCGGAACCAGATGCCCCAAATGCAAGCTGTCGGCGGTCGGATCGAAACCGCAATACAGTGCAATCGGCCCTTGCGCCAGTCGCTCTGCTAACGCTTCCTCATCCGTTACCTGAGCCACGAGGCCCCGCTCTTGCAATTGTTTTACCAGGTTACTACTCGCCATTGAGAACTCCATTTTATAAAAAATCGTGTCGTTTCCCCGGCGTTGAACTGCCGGGCAACGTACTGGTGCCGTAATTCCAACCACGCGGGGACATAGGATAACCGTCGAATCTGATGCTATACGATACGCCGCCGGTCGCTGTGCGCGGCAGAAAACGCCATAGAATAAAGCGCGGTTAGCAGGAGCGCCAGAGGCATGTGCAGGTTTTCGTCCGTTATGGCGCGAGACGGTCTATTTGCCAGCCATTTTCCTGACGTTGATATAGAAAACGATCGTGCAGACGGTGCGTTCCGCCCTGCCAAAATTCCATGCTGTCGATATGCACGCGATATCCCCCCCAGAAACTGGGCAGAGGCACTTCGCCGTGTTGAAACTTCTGTTTCAATTCCAGGAATTTGCTTTCGAGAATGCCGCGCGCGGAGATACGGCTGGACTGCCTCGATACCCAGGCGCCAATCTGGCTATCTTTGGGGCGGCTGTTGAAGTACTTCAACACATCCAGCGTCGGCAGTTTTTCCGCTCGGCCGAGTGCCGCTACTTGGCGATCCAGCATCTGCCATGGGAAAAGCAGACTGATACGAGCGTTGTTAGCCAGCTGCTGCGCTTTGCGGCTACCGAGATTGGTATAAAACACCATCCCCTGACGGTCGAAATGTTTCAGCAGCACAATGCGTTGATAGGGTTGCCCCGTTTCATCGACCGTTGCGACGCACATCGCGGTGGGATCGCTCAACCGTGCGTCGCAGGCCTGTTTCAACCAACGCTCGAACATATCCAACGGATCTTCTGTCAGATCGCGGCGATGCAGCCCGCCTTGGGTATATTCGCGACGTAAATCCGCGATATCGACCTGCGCGGCGGCATCGGCCGCTATCGCTACCGTATTACGTGAGGGTTCATTTTCCGTTGTCATTGCGTCCTTCCATCACACAAACGGGTATCAAAGTACAATCATTCTGCGCCCGACAGGTGAAAATCTCAACGTTGATGACCCCCTATCCACCCGCTACTTCAGCACGCAATCATCCACGATAAGCTTGCCGTCCCGCTGGATTGCCGCCTGATTGCCGTTTCGAATAAAGGTATATTTATCATTGCCATACCGTATTCCTGACTCATCGGACACCTGTGTTAAGCGATGCCGTTCGCCATCGAGGAAGAACGCGATCTGTTCACGACCCTGAACCTGCGTTTGGGTCACGGTCAACGGCATCGTCCCACATTGATAGTGCATGACATTATCCTGAGCATGCCTAAAGTGGCTGCATCCGCTTAACAGCATTAGTGACATCCCCATCAGTAAAAGTTTGCTCATCTTGCGCTCCCATCGTGATTATTTAACCGGCAAGCAGTCTACCAACCGGTCGAATGGGATGAGCTCAGCAAAGTCCTATTCGTGGGACATGGCAGGATAGATCGCGCCCAGCACCGTTTCCCGGCATGCGCCGGTCACGGACGGCAAATTTCCGGGCAATCCCGAC
This sequence comes from Lonsdalea quercina, assembly GCF_900107885.1. NCBI lineage: Bacteria > Pseudomonadati > Pseudomonadota > Gammaproteobacteria > Enterobacterales > Pectobacteriaceae > Lonsdalea > Lonsdalea quercina. The sequence continues at coordinate 399,561 of NZ_FNQS01000002.1, forward strand.
AGCGTGCGGTAGGCCAGCCAGGCAAAAGCCAAGGCTTCCATGTCATCCCCGCTAATGCCGAATGCATCGGTTGCGCTCACGACAGCGGTCGGCAATAAAGCCGCTAGCCGTTGCATCACGAGAGGGTTACGCGCCCCGCCACCGCATACCAGTAGACGTTCAGCCCCACCGGACTGGGTTATCTGCTGTGCAATGCTGATGGCGGTCAGCTCCGCGAGTGTTGCCTGTACATCGACGGGTTCAATTTCGGGAAATGTCGCCAACTGACGTTCGAGCCAATGCAAATTGAAATATTCTCGTCCCGTACTCTTGGGGGCTGGCAACAAGAAATAAGGGTCGCTCAGCATTTTTTGCAATAGCCCGTTATGCACGCTGCCGCCCAGCGCCCACGCGGCGTCTTTATCGTAAGGTAATGACTTATGCTTAAGAATCCAGGCGTCGAGCAGCATGTTGCCGGGACCAGTATCGAAACCGGTGACCGGTTGGCCCGGAAGCAGCAGGGAAAGATTGGCGATACCGCCGATGTTGAGGATAACCCGCCGCTCGGCGTCGCTGCTCAGCATCGCATGATGGAAAGCCGGGACTAAAGGCGCGCCCTGACCTCCCAACGCCATATCGCGCCGCCTAAAATCCCCCACTGTCGTAATGCCGGTGATGGCTGCAATCTGATTGTTATCACCGAGTTGAATCGTGCAAGGATCCAAACCCAAAGGCTCGTGCCATACCGTTTGCCCATGACAGCCGATAGCCGCAATATCGCGCGCCCGCAGAGAGGTCTGCATCAACAGCGCGTGAACCGCCTCGGCAAATAACCTGCCTAATTGAGTGTCTAGCTGCCCTACCGCTGACAATGTCACCGCCTGCCCCTGACACATACCCAGAATCGTTTTCTTCATCGTCTTCGGCATCGGATGGCAATAACTGGCCAGTTGAACTACATGCTTTTCGCCTATCTGAGCCAGCACGACATCGACGCCATCAAGGCTGGTGCCTGACATCACTCCTATATATCTACCTGAGTTCATGTGTTTACCTGCGCCTATCGTTAACGCTAAGTGAGTCTTAAAATTAATCTAGGCTTGGAAAAATAGTCATCAATAAAAACAGGTTACCTTTTTTTGATGACATGAAATACAGTATTCCAGTACCGTCATCTCGGCAACACGCCCTGAATTTAACAAAAATGGCGATTAGAGGGAGTGCTGGCAGGAACTTTCTCACGTGTTTATCATCAATTTAATCGCAGAGTTTTAACTTTGTATTCAAAAGTGGAATGGCACCAAGAACAGACCATAATCTAAACACATACCTTTCGCCGGCACCCGGCTGTGCCAGCCCGACATAGTCATTAGGAGTTTTTTATGATGAAGCGTTTTATTGTCATTGCCATCGCAAGCGTCACCCTCGCTGGCTGCGCAAACACCAGCACGTTATCAGGCGATGTCTACAGCGCATCGGAAGCCAAGCAGGTTCAAACCGTGACTTACGGTACGGTCGTTTCCACGCGTCCGGTGCAGATTCAAGCCGGCGAGGATAACAACGTCATCGGCACCATAGGCGGCGCGTTGCTGGGTGGATTCCTCGGAAATACTATCGGAGGTGGCGCTGGACGTAGCCTGGCAACCGCGGCCGGCGCAGTCGCAGGTGGCGTGGCTGGGTCGAGCATTGAAGGCGCGGCTAACCGGACGCAAGGCGTTGAATTGGAAATACGCCGAGATGACGGCAGCACCATCATGGTGGTTCAGAAACAAGGCAACACCCGGTTTTACTCGGGTCAGCGCGTAGCAATGGCAAACAACGGTCGAACTCTGACGGTTTCCCCCCGTTAATCTGAAACAAACACAATCACCACCCATGAAGGTGGTGATTGTGTGCTTCAATTAATTGTTGATAAACCGTTCAGCCAACTCTCGTCAATAAACGATGGCACAAATAAATCGCTATTACTTATCCATTTTAGAAATGCATTTAATTAAGACTGGCTCTCATGTAATGAAAGTATATTTTTTTCCAATCGAGATATAATTACAGTTAATTTATTTACTTCTTCCGGCGTAATACCATCCAGTATTTCACTGCGCGTTTGTTGTATAACGTCATTCACCGCCACAATGATTGGGTCAGCCATTTCAGTCAAAAGAATACGCTTTGCGCGACGATCATGAGTACAAATATGTCTCGTGATCAGACCTTTATCTTCCAATTGGTCCAACGTGCGGACTAATGAAGGCTGCTCAATACCAATCGCTTTTGCTAGCTGTATTTGAGACTGTCCAGGCGGCAGTTCATGTATATTATGCAAAGTGACCCAATGTGTCTGGGTCAAATCCAAAGGCTTTAAACGTTGATCAATCAAAGCGCGCCAAACACGTACCAACCGAGCTAAATCAGATCCTAATGGCAATTCCATCACCTCTCCTTATAATTAGCAGACTAAGTTATATCCCTGGATTGCAACCATTTCTGATTTAATAGAAAAGAAAATAAGAAGTTAAAATTTGTTCTAAAAACGTAAGAGATCTTATCAAATAATAATTAATTAAAAATGATCTTACACTTAATTTTGGGCATTAAACATCACAACAAACATTAAAACAAGGGCGGTTGATCCGGCACAGTTGTTGTTAATAGTTGTTCTACTCTCTCGTACCGCTTCATTCTTTGCCGACATAGCCTCAAAACATTCTGTTTTTCAGCATCGCTCATACGTGCCCAGTTAAAACGTTCAGCTCGACTACGGAAACATCCGCGGCAAAACCCACGTTCATTAGCTTGGCAGATACCACGACAGGGATTGGGTACAGGGAAAAGTTCAAGCTGCTCTGCCACGGGACCTCCTCATCGGATCCCTTTATTGAACCGTTGTTCGCCACGGCAGGCAAGCGTTCATTGCGGATATCCGGAAAAATAGTTCAGATAATTGACTAACCGCAACCCAATTCTTAGCAGACCATAACAGGTCCGATAGTCTTCTGTCGATGAAAACCCTAAAATCACAAAAGCGAATTTTTGTTCATTAAACAAAGTTTTAACACATTGAAAAATAATGATTTGGACTGAAAGTTTTATGACCGCTATACTTTGCAGGCTATGTCCCGTAGTACACGGGAATGGTGACTGACAAAAGCCGAATGAGAGGACATTATGCGTTTACTTCATACCATGCTGCGTGTTGGCGATTTACAACGTTCCATTAACTTTTATACCCAGGTATTGGGCATGCGCCTGTTACGCACCAGCGAAAATACGGAATACCGCTATTCATTGGCTTTTGTGGGTTATACGGAAGAAAGCGAAGGCGCCGTGATTGAATTAACCTACAACTGGGGCGTCGATAGCTATGATTTGGGTTCGGCCTATGGTCACATCGCGCTGGGCGTGGATGACGTGGCTGCGACCTGCGACCGCATTCGCCAGGACGGCGGAAAGGTGACCCGCGAGGCAGGCCCGGTGAAAGGTGGAACCACCATTATCGCCTTCGTGGAAGATCCTGATGGTTATAAAATCGAGCTGATAGAGAATAAGCATGCCGGCCAGGGCCTGGGCAACTAATCTTCCCCACTGACGGGCGCGCGCTGCGTCCGTCGCCTCTGCATTACTGCATCCCCTTCAAAAATTTGCCATAATACGCACTGCATTTTTGCTAAAGAAAAGAGACTGATGGCTGAGAAAATTAATCTGAACGCACTGAGCGCCCGTTTTCGCGGGTTTTATCCTGTCGTGATCGACGTGGAAACCGCTGGATTCAATGCAAAAACGGATGCGCTGCTTGAGATTGCAGCCATCACGCTGAAAATGGATGACAACGGCTGGTTGCAGCAGGATCAGACACTACATTTCCATGTAGAACCATTCGAAGGCGCCAACCTGCAGCCTGAAGCGCTAGCCTTCAACGGCATCGATCCCAGCAATCCGCTGCGCGGCGCCGTCAAAGAGTACGATGCGCTGCACGAAATTTTCAAAATGGTGCGTAAAGGCATTAAAGATCAAGGCTGTAATCGCGCTATTGTCGTGGCGCACAACGCCACTTTCGATCACAGCTTTCTCATGGCCGCGGCCGAGCGTTGCAGCCTCAAACGCAACCCTTTCCATCCCTTCGCCACCTTCGATACCGCCGCGTTGAGTGGACTGGTGGTCGGCCAAACGGTGCTGGCCAAGGCCTGTATTACCGCCGGGATTCCTTTCGACTCCTCGCAGGCCCACTCCGCGCTTTACGATACGCAACGCACCACTCAGCTGTTTTGCGAACTGGTTAACCGCTGGAAAAAACTGGGCGGATGGCCACTAGCGCTGAATGAGTCCGAAGAAAATAATGCTATGGTGGTCGATCGCTAGACACGTTCAGGGCGGCCTAAGCCGCCCTGAACAGTACCGAACACGCGGTCAACTCACGCTTTGGTCAAAGCCCTTGGCTTACTCTTTATCCTGCTGCTGAGCATTGTATTTTTCAGCCGTTTGTTTGATAAGTTTTGGCAGCTCGCCACTCTGATACATTTCGATCACGATGTCGCAGCCCCCTACCAGTTCACCGTCAACCCACAGCTGCGGGAATGTCGGCCAATTGGCATATTTCGGCAATTCTGCGCGGATGTCCGGGTTCTGCAGGATATCGACATAAGCAAAACGCTCGCCACATGCCGACAACGCTTGAACGGCCTGAGCAGAAAAACCACAGCTCGGCAGTTTCGGGGAACCTTTCATATACAGCAGGATCGGGTTTTCAGCGATTTGACGCTGGATTTTTTCAATTGTCGTTGTCGTCATTCTATTGCTTCCTTAAAGCACGTGATGGCTAGTGATAAGCCACTAGCCATAGCATCAGTACAGGGTATACGCTCACCCAACTACTCTGACATATTTTAACGATAGCGATAACCACAAAAAACGACATCTTTTGTAGGGTTATCGCCAGATGGTTTTTAGAGACAATAACCGGTTATATCAACAACAAAAATTAGCATTCATTCAGTGAAAAAATCACGTATTAACGATTTTTCACTATTCTGTACTCATTAACTGTGTTTTAGCACTTTGTAATTATGTTGATTTGAGGAATACTGTGGAAATCGGACGAATAAGAACCACCATCGGTCACACTATAATGCGTTTACTTGCTACTTTTTTCGTACTATTTTTTAGCCACTTGGTTATCAGTCAGGCGATATCTGCCCCCCAAGCTCCGACGTTAATCTCTCGTAAATCCCCCGTCGATCCCTCAGATGCTGTCGATACGAAGAAAAACAAAGAAACCAAAAACGCGAAAAAGTCTGCCCCCTCCCCACAAGACAAGAAAAAAATCCGCAATATCGCCCCGAAGTCCAAGGCAGCCGGTGATGGCGATAACGACAAAAAAACCAAGCGCAACATAAAACACACGCAGACCGTAGCCCACACCTCTTCACATAAAGACGCCCCCACCCGTCAGCCCACGCCCAAGACCGTCAAACGGTTATCCCGTGGTCAATCCACGCTGACGCTAGCGAAAAAAACACCAAAACGAGGTCACGCTGCTCGGATGGATGAAGAAAAATCGACCGCCGCGCGTGTTACTCGTAATAGAAAAGAGGATGTCGACGAACCCCGCGGCCTGACACTAAGCGCGGCGCACAAGCTCCGCTCACAACGCGCTAAAGTCACCGCGCTCAACAAATTGATGAGTCAAATTGGCAAACCCTACCACTGGGGCGGCTCATCGCCGTACACCGGTTTCGATTGTAGTGGGCTGGTCTATTACGCCTACAAAGATATTGTGAAAATACCTATTCCCCGTACCGCCAATGAAATGTTTCATTTGCGCGATGCCGCGCCTATCAAGAAAAACGAGTTGGAAAGCGGCGATCTGGTCTTCTTCCGCATCAACCATCGTGGTACGGCTGACCATGTAGGCGTTTATGTTGGAAACGGACGATTTATTCAGTCGCCTCGTGCAGGTTCAGATATCAAAATAAGCAAACTCAACGAAGACTATTGGCAGGAACATTATATTGGCGCCCGCCGGGTGGTCATGCCGCAGACGGTGAGATAACTCTCGGCAATCATTTAAATGAACACAACAACGAAATAGAAAAAGGGACCGAAGCCCCTTTTTACACTATGCCCACGAGAATGATTTTCGTGAGCGCAAACCTCGGCAAAATGGCTTAAGCGCCAAATACCGCAGTAAAACTGAAGGCGATAATCACCGCCAATGCCGCGACAGTCGTCAACAGCGACATTTTTAGATTGGTATCCATTACTCTCTCCTTAATTTTAAGCACAACCCTCGGGGTCGCCAGCCGTGTCAGTATAGGGGAACGGAGTGCTATCAGCACCCAAATGATGAATATAATGTTATGAGAACGTGACCCTTCTGTTTTATCACAGTAATAACGTCCTTTTATCGTTGCAGGAGTAGAATTAACGCTTTCACTTTTCGCCCGGATCGGACAGAATTACCGGTTTACTGCTGTACGAACTCCGTTGGTCGAGCATCATTTCCTATCTTCAGGTATATCCGTCGACACCCCTCCTTCTGAAATGCATCCATCTTCAGAAAGAGACGAATTCGCGCAGGCAAACGATTAACAAGTTACTTACTGCTGCAGGAAGTAGGTTTAGGAGTCATTTAGATGGCAACGATTAAAGATGTGGCAAAACGTGCTGGCGTTTCAACCACAACCGTATCCCACGTCATTAATAAGACCAGATTCGTCGCCGAAGAAACCAAAGCCGCCGTTCACGCTGCCATTGACGAACTGCATTATTCTCCGAGCGCTGTCGCGCGCAGCCTGAAAGTCAATAACACCAAGTCTATCGGACTGCTGGCGACCTCCAGCGAGGCGCCCTATTTCGCCGAAATTATCGAATCCGTCGAAAACAGCTGCTATGCCAAAGGCTATACGCTGATTCTTTGCAACTCTCACAACGATCTGGACAAACAGCGGGCTTATCTCGCCATGCTGGCGCAAAAGCGTGTAGACGGACTGCTGGTCATGTGCGCGGAATACCCGCCTGAACTTCTGACGATGTTGGAAGGCTATCGCCATATTCCTATGGTCGTCATGGACTGGGGACAGGCACACAGCGACTTCACCGATACCGTCGTCGATAATGCTTTCGAAGGTGGATATCTTGCCGCGCAGTACCTCATTGAACGCGGCCACCGCGATATCGGGGTGATCCCAGGGTTGCAGGAGCGTAACACCGGTAGCGGACGTTATCTGGGCTTCAGAAAAGCGCTCGACGAAGCTGGCATTGATATCCGTGATGAGTGGATCGTACAAGGCGACTTCGAGCCGGAATCCGGCTACAAAGCCATGCATCAGATATTGGCGCAGAAAAGCCGCCCGACCGCCGTGTTCTGCGGCGGCGATATTATGGCAATGGGCGCCCTCTGCGCGGCTGATGAACTTGGGCTGCGCGTACCGCAGGATATCTCCATCATCGGCTACGATAATGTTCGTCATTCACGCTATTTCACCCCGGCGCTGACCACGATACATCAGCCGAAAGAACGGTTGGGGCAATCCGCGTTCGCCATGCTGTTGGACCGAATCACCAGTAAGCGTGAAACGTCCCAGGTAATCGAGGTACATCCTCGACTGATCGAGCGTCGATCCGTGGCTGACGGCCCTTTCCGCGATTATCGCCGTTAGTTATTACATCTATTTCGATTGAAATAATTACCCCCGCCTTTTCCCCTGCTTCAGCCATTTAAAGCTTGTACCGTGGTTGAAGCAGTCATAAACTTGTCACTGTCTTCTAAGACAATAACCTACGAATAAGACATACTGAGCAGTTTGCTATCCTGTCGATATAACGTGTTGCCTACTTTGGCTTTTGTGGCATGGATAGATGCCTTTCGTACCGGCTTTTCTCTTAATTTCCCCCAGTCCCTTTTTCGGGGGATAGACGATGGATCACGTCCACCGACACCTTCTGCAGGTAATTTTGTCTAAGCTGTTTCTTGCGATGATCGCTGACAGCAAGATAGGGAGAGGTTATGAGTTCATCTTATGTGGAGGAACTGGACATCCATAACACGTCCTGGTTCCAAATTGTGAAAGAAATGTTGTCTTCGGCGGACATCGCCATTAATGGCGCGCGTCCGTTCGATATACAGGTAAAAAATCCTGACCTCTATAAACGCGTGTTGCGAGAAGGCTCTCTTGGTTTGGGAGAGAGTTACATGGACGGTTGGTGGGAATGTGAAAGACTCGATATCTTCTTCCACCGCGTACTCCGGGCCGGACTTGATAACAAGCTGCCCAAACATGTTAGCGATATCGCCCGCGTTCTCATCGCCCGCCTCACCAACCTACAGTCCAAAAAACGAGCCTGGATTGTCGGAAAAGAGCATTACGATCTCGGCAATGACCTTTTCTCACTCATGCTTGACCCTTACATGCAGTATTCCTGCGGCTATTGGAAGGACGCCGAGACGCTGGAGCAGGCGCAGGAAAACAAGCTGCGCATGATCTGTGAAAAACTGCAATTGCAACGCGGCATGACTTTATTGGATATCGGCTGTGGCTGGGGGGGATTATCTGAATATGCAGCCAGGTACTATGGGGTTTCCGTCACCGGCGTGACAATTTCGCGGGAACAGCAGAGACTGGCGCAGGAGCGGTGTCGGGATCTGGACGTCACCATCCTGCTTGAAGATTATCGTGATTTAGACCGCCAGTTTGACCGCATCGTTTCCGTCGGCATGTTTGAACACGTCGGCCCCAAAAATTACGATACCTATTTCCGCGTCGTTCGCAAAAATCTGAAGCCTAAGGGATTGTTCCTACTACACACCATCGGCGCGAACAAAACCGATCTGTCCGTTGACCCGTGGATTGACCGCTATATTTTCCCTAACGGCTGTCTGCCGTCCGCGCAACATATCGCACACGCCAGCGAGCCTTACATGATAATGGAAGATTGGCACAATTTCGGCGCCGACTACGACCGCACGCTGATGGCCTGGCATGAGCGGTTCCAGCAGCATTGGCCGGCGTTGGCCAGCGCCTATTCCGCTCGTTTCCAGCGTATGTTCAGCTATTACCTGAACGCCTGCGCGGGGGCTTTCCGGGCCAGGAATATTCAGCTGTGGCAGGTATTATTCAGCACCCATGGCGTGGAAGGGGGAATTCGCGTGCCACGTTGACAGTACAGGCTGGCGGAGTCCATCGGTTTCGCCAGCCTGCAACCGCGGTCAGGCCTGAGCAGGCGTAGGAACCACGGACAGCGAAAGGTTCTGATTCGCCAGGACGCGTTCGACGGTGTCGACAATCGCCTGAGTCTGCGGATCGATTTCGATGTTGATGTGCTCGCCCAGTCGTTTTTTACCCAGCGTGGTACGCTGCAACGTCTCGGGGATCAGATGCACGCAGAAGCGGCTTTTCGTCACTTCCCCCACCGTCAAGCTGATCCCATCGATACCGACAAATCCTTTGTGCAAGATGTACTTCATCTGCGTTTCGTCTGCCGGGCGGAACCAGATCTGATGGTTGTTTTCCGAGGTCAGAATCTTCACGATCTCCGCCGTACACATGATATGGCCAGACATCACATGCCCCCCGACGTCATCACCGAATTTGGCGGCGCGCTCGACGTTAACCCAAGAGCCGACCTGCAAATCCGCCAGATTGGTTAAACGCAACGTCTCTTTCATAATATCGAAACTAACATGGTCGCCATCGATTTTCGTCACGGTTAAACAGCACCCGTTGTTGGCGATAGACGCACCTATCTGCAACCCCGGCAGCAGCGCTTGGGGCAGTTGCAGAACGTGAGTGCGGAAGTTGTTTTTTTCATTAATAGACACCACCGGCGCGGTGCCCTGAACAATACCAGTGAACATGGATTCTGCCTCTTTACAAATCAAACTCGTCTGTTGAATATCGCTGGCTTGAAATCGCCAACAAAAACGCTACCGTCAGTTTGCACGATATCGAGTGATGTGGGTAGTTAGCCTGAAAGATTTAACTGCTGAAATCACCGAGTGTAAATAGACAACTTATTGGTAATAGTGCGTTAACGCATTACAATGTGCCACTTTTTCCCAAAAAATAGGATGATGGCGTCATCTAGTGTGACGAACTGTCGATCTTCATAAAGGTGTTCGCGTGCAAAAGTATCTAACGGAAGCGCGTCAGCTGTTGGCGCTAGCGATCCCCGTCATCATTGCCCAGGTTTCACAAACGTCCATGGGTGTCGTTGATACCATCATGGCCGGCTCCTACAGCGCTACCGATATGGCGGCGGTGGCAGTCGGAACGTCGATTTGGTTGCCAGTCATCCTGTTCGGCCACGGCCTGCTAATGGCGTTGACGCCGGTCGTGGCCCAGCTCAATGGTTCAGGCCGGCGTGAACGCATTGCGCATCAGCGGCAGCAGGCTTTTCTGCTGGCCGCCATGATCTCGGTCGTCACCATGCTCGTGCTTTATCAAGGCGACAAGGTAATTCAGCTGATGCATAACGACTCGCCGGAGCTGGCGGACAAAGCCGTCGGCTATCTGCGCGCGCTGCTTTGGGGCGTTCCCGGCTATCTGTTTTTCCAGGTGCTGCGCGGCCAGTGCGAAGGGTTGTCCAAAACCCAACCTGGGATGATCGTCGGTTTCATCGGCCTGCTGGTCAACATTCCTATCAACTACGTGTTTATTCACGGAAAGCTGGGCATGCCCGAATTGGGTGGGGTTGGCTGTGGCGTCGCCACCGCCTCGGTGTACTGGATAATGCTGTTGTTGCTGGCGGGCTATCTGCACCGGGCGCGCTGGATACAAAGTATTAACAGCCACGCCACGCCTTTGCGGCCCGACTGGCCCGTCATCAAACGGCTATTCAGCCTCGGGTTGCCGCTCGCGCTGGCGATGCTGTTTGAAGTCAGCCTGTTTGCGGTGGTCGCCTTGCTGGTCCTGCCGCTCGGCGTTGTCGATGTAGCCGGTCACCAGATCGCGCTTAACTTCAGTTCACTGATGTTCGTACTGCCGATGTCGCTGGGCGTCGCCGCCACCATCCGAGTAGGACACCGACTTGGGGAAGGTTCGGTGGCCGATGCCCGCATTGCCGCACGCACCAGTCTTTTTTGCGGCGTCGCGCTGGCGTGCTGCACGGCGATTTTCACCGTAGTACTGCGTGAACCCATCGCTTTGCTTTACAACGACAATCCACTGGTCGTGGCGATGGCGTCGCATCTGATGCTGCTCGCCGCCATCTATCAGGTGTCCGATGCCATTCAGGTTATTGGCAGCGGCGTGTTGCGCGGCTATAAAGATACCCGCGCCATCTTCTTTATCACTTTCACGGCCTATTGGGTGCTCGGCCTGCCCTCCGGCTACCTGCTGGCGCTGACGGATAAATGGGTTGCGCCGATGGGCCCGGCGGGATTCTGGTGCGGGTTCATCATTGGCCTGACCGCCTCCGCCATCATGATGGGCTTGCGTATTCGCTGGGTGCAAAACCAGCCGGCGGCGGTCACGCTGGCGCGTTCGGAGCATTAACTTACTGAAATGATGAAAAAAACACCGAACTGGATATAAGCTCGTCAATCGAACCGGCAAGGCGGCAATTTGGTTTATTTGCCCCTTGCCAGCCGCCGTTCAGGTCGTTAATATCCGTCCCCGTTGTCGCACTGACAGCAGCACTTCAGGAATGCGTTCTTAGCTCAGTTGGTTAGAGCACCACCTTGACATGGTGGGGGTCGATGGTTCGAGTCCATTAGAACGCACCATTCCTATTCCGCTTTACCGATAGGTCTTCGTTTTTCCGACTTGTAGAACCCCTTTTGCGACTGAAGGCTTTCAGTCGACAACCTGATGATTCTCAACAGATTCTGGATGACAGTCCTGCGGACGCCACCGCATCTCCCTCAAGCACAACCCAAACTAACTCATTAATTTTATTGCCATTTTTACCTCCTGTTTTCAACATTTCCCCGATCGCCTATCAGGCCATTTTTTCTCGCGGACCCGCACGGAAAGCCGCGGTCTATGTTTCAGCTGTAGCCGTGTTTAGACTCAGCTCATAAGAGACAGAGATTCGTTGTGTTTCAGGAGCCACCATGACCACTTATTCAAATCCAGACGCATTTGTTGACGTAAAACCTTATCCGTTCTGGCTGGATACCATTACCGCCGCAACGCCCGCCCCTTCGCTGCAAGACAGTATTACCTGCGATCTCGCCATCGTCGGCGGCGGCTATACCGGTCTGTGGACGGCGCTGCTGGCCCGCCGCCGGTGGCCCGAAAAAAGGATCGTCATTATTGAAGCCAGGCGCTGCGGCTCCGAGGCAAGCAGCCGCAACGGCGGCTTCTGCTCTCCCAGCATCTCCCATGGGGTCTCCATCGCGCTGAATCGCTGGCCTAAAGAAGCTAAAAATATTATCGAATTAGGCAAGACCAATCTGGCAGATCTGGAAGCGGACCTCCATGAATTTGGCATGGAGATTGAGTTCGAGCGCACCGGTCAATTGAACCTGGCGAGCCAGCCCTGGCAAATTGAAGGGCTGCGTTCCATGCAGCAGGATTATCAACGCTTCGGACTGGAATGCGAATGGCTGGAGGGCGACAGCCTGACCGAGAAGCTGAACTCGCCACGCTACAGCGCCGGGCTGTTCGAATCGAACTACGCCATGGTCAACCCCGCCAAAATGGTGAGCGAATTGCGTCGGGTCTGTCTGTCGCAGGGCATTGAGCTTTACGAAAACAGCGAAGTGAAAGCGCTGACGCAGCACGGTGAAGGCGTCCGTTTGCGTACGGCATCGGGGGAAGTCCTTGCCAAACAGGTGGTCCTCGCCACCAACATTGCTGTGCCGCTGTTGCGCCATCTGGCCTCGACGGTCATCCCCGTGTATGACTACGTGCTGGTCACGAATCCGCTCAGCGAACAGCAACTCGCTGCGATCGGCTGGACAGGGCGTTACGGCATCTCCGATAGCGGCAATAAGTTTCACTATTTCCGCAAAACGGCAGACAACCGCATTCTTTGGGGCGGATATGATGCGATTTATCATTACGGCAGTCGTCGAGACGAATCGCTGACCCAACGGCCCGAGACCTTCAACCGTCTTGCCGAACAGTTCCGCGAAGTCTTCCCGCCCATTCAGGACATCGGCTTCAGTCATGCCTGGGGCGGCATTATTGACACCTCGGCGCGCACGACGATGTTTACCGGCTGTGAGGCCGACGGCAAGATCGCCTACGCGTTGGGTTATACCGGACTCGGCGTCTCCGCCTGTCGTTTTGCCGCGCTGAATATGCTGGACCAGCTCGCTGGCGAAAAAACACCGCGCACGGAGTTACGTATGCTGTCCCGCGCGCCGATCCACTTTCCCCCTGAACCGCTGCGTTTTGCCGGCGTACAGGCCGCGATCCGCTCTTTGGCCCGGGAAGACCGTGACGGGCATCGCAATATGCTGCTGAAAACCTTTGATGCGCTGGGTATCGGCTTCGATTCCTGACGGCTTATGGCTTAGCTCAAAAAACGGCGGCGTTTTTAACTAATATCGGTTAGGTTCTCTGTGAAAGAATCTGCAATGGGATTGATTATGGATGATGACTTACGCGCCCCTGAACGATTAACTACCACTCCCTATTCACCCGAAACGGCGAATCACCACACGCAACAAGTCATGATGCGTTATTACGAAGCCTGGTGGCAGCGCGACCTGGATGGGCTTCTCGCCTTATACTCTCCGACGGTAGAGTACAACGACTTTTTTCAGGGATGCCGCATCGCTCCCGACGCGCTGCGCGATTACCTAAGCGCCTGTCTTTCAACGACGGCGGAAGACACGCTCCACTATACCGATCGCCTGCGCGTCGATGGCGATACGGCAACCCTGCAATATCAAACCCCGCTTAGCGGCAGTGACAGCCAGGCGATGATCTGCTGTTGCGAGGTAGTCACCGTCTGCGACGGCATGATTACCCGCGTTAATGAATACGCATCCCTGCTCTCTCAGCCGCAGGAAAAAGGCTCCCCGAGCGAACTGGACCACCGCGCCGCTTCCCAGCGACTGGGGCTGTCCGCCCGCCAGTTAAGTATCATGGCCGACGACATTCAGCATTATTTCACCCAACAGCACCCTCATCTGAATGCGGATCTGAATCTGGTTCAGGTCGCGACCGCCACGGGCTACACCCGCAATCAGATTTCGTTTTTCCTCAATCACGTCATGGGCTGTAGTTTTTACCAATATCTCAATCGGCTCCGGCTTCGCCATGTGTTGACGCAATGGAATGACGGCAAGTATTCGTCCAAACGCATTGACGATGATGCCAAAGCGGCTGGCTTTCACTCCCTCTCGACCTTTTACCGCTGCTTCAGAGAGGAGACCGGACTTTCGCCTAAATCTTACTTGCAGCAGAAAATCGCCAAAAAAGCGGATTGACCCAGTCACCGCGACAAACCTTCAAACGCGTGCCGGAATCATCCCCTTAAAACGCGCGCGGCCAACCGGCAAGACCGCGCTCTTTCGGCAGCCGGTCGCGTTGACCGCTTAACAGCATTTCATCGTCACCCGGGAGAAGAACATCATGCATGATCAGCTTTATATTGATGGCCAATGGCAGGCGGCAACCCAAAATGGGCGTCTGGCGGTAGTCAATCCCTCGACCGAAGCGCAAATCAGCACGGTCGCCGCGGCCGGACCGGACGATATCGAAAAGGCGGTAACGGCCGCCAGACGCGCCTTTGATGAAGGTCCTTGGCCGCGCATGAGCGGCCAAGCGCGCGCAGAGTATCTCCTCGCCATAGCGGAGATCCTGCGTCAACGTCAGAATGCGCTGGCCGAGCTTGAAGTCAAAGACAACGGCAAACCGTTACCGGAAGCGCGATGGGATGTTGAGGATGCGATCGGCTGCTTTGAATACTATGCCTCGCTGGCCGAGACGCTGGATGCTGAGGAACAAACGATCCCCCTGCCGGATGCGCGTTTTCGCTGCCGCGCGATCCGCGAACCGACCGGCGTCGCCGGTTTGATCATTCCCTGGAATTACCCGCTGCTGATGGCAGCCTGGAAAGTGGCTCCGGCGCTGGCCGCAGGTTGTACCGCCGTGCTCAAACCGTCAGAGCTGACGCCGCTGGGGGCGCTGGAACTTGCCGCCGTCGCCGATGAGGCGGGGTTGCCTGCCGGCGTCCTCAACGTAGTCACCGGTCTGGGCGGCGAAGCGGGCGCGCCCCTGGCTCATCATCCGGGCGTAGACAAGCTGGCCTTTACCGGCAGCGTGCCGACCGGACGCGCGATCATGCAGGCGGCCGCGCAGGACATCAAAAATGTCAGTCTGGAATTGGGCGGGAAATCGGCGTTTATCGTCTTTGACGATGCCGATATTGAGGCCGCCGTCGAGTGGATTTTGTTTGGCATCTTCTGGAATCAAGGACAGGTCTGTTCCGCGACCTCGCGCCTGTTGGTGCAAGATGGCCTCTATAAACGCCTGATCGAACGATTGATTGAGGCCACCCGCAACATACGTATCGGCGACGGTCTACAGGAAGGCGTACAGCTCGGCCCGCTGGTGAGCGCCGAACAATACCAGAAGGTGCTGCGGGCGATAGAACGCGGCAAACGCGAAGGCGCCCGTCTGGTCTGCGGCGGTAAACGCCCCGTCCATTTGACGCAGGGCTGGTTCATCGAACCCACAATCTTTCTTGACACGCCGACGGACAGCGCGCTGTGGACGGAGGAAATATTTGGCCCTGTGCTGGCCGTTCGTCGTTTCCGGCACGAAGAGGAGGCGGTGAAAGAGGCAAACAACAGCCGTTTTGGACTCGCCGCAGCGCTGATGTCGGCCGATGAGGAGCGCTGCCAGCGCGTCAGTCGGGCGTTGCGCGCCGGCATTGTTTGGGTGAACTGCTCGCAGCCAACATTCACGCAAGCGCCCTGGGGCGGTTACAAGCAAAGCGGCATCGGCCGCGAACTGGGCCGTTGGGGGTTCGACAACTATCTGGAAACGAAGCAGATCACGGAATACGTCAGTGAAGAGGCGTGGGGGTGGTATCTCAAGGGTCAGCCGTGATGGCTCACTCCCCCGTTCGCCCGAGGTCAAGGCGTCATGTCATGACGGCGGCATCAACCCACGTCGTTCGGCCTCTGATATTTGTTTTTCCTATTTTTCATTACCGGCAATTTACTTTATAAACATCAATTAAAACAATTAGTTAAATGTGTTTTTTACTAGGGCACCCTGTTTGCCTTAGGGCGTCTGATTGTCCACGCCCTGCAAATTATCTTCGTACAACATTAAAACTTCTCGTTACAGGTCTTTAATGGTTCATTCACTCCCGATAGGAGGAAGCAACGGATGTTCACCCCCAACAGTATGAAAAGGTTTTCTAACGCGGTGGCGGTCCTGCTGATGGCTGTTTCCGCCATCGCATCCGCACAAGAGAAGATACTGCACATCTACAACTGGTCTGATTATATTGCCCCGGATACGCTGGAAAATTTCCAGAAAGAGAGCGGCATCAAGGTCATTTACGACGTTTTCGACTCCAACGAAGTGCTGGAGGGTAAACTGATGGCCGGCAGCACCGGGTTTGATCTGGTGGTGCCGTCAGACAGTTTCATGGCGCGTCTTCGCACCGCCGGCGTTTTTCGCCCGCTGGACTGGAGCAAATTGCCGAATGCCAAAAATCTTGACCCCGACCTGATGAAACTGGTCGCACAGCACGATCCGGGCAATCGATATGCGGTCCCCTACCTGTGGAACACCACGGGCATCGGTTATAAAGTCGATAAAGTCAAAGCGCTGCTGGGCGCAGACGCGCCGGTCGACAGCTGGGATTTGGTGTTCAAACCGGAAAATCTGGAAAAACTGAAAAGCTGCGGCGTTTCATTCCTGGACGCGCCGGAAGACGTTTTCGCCGCGGTACTTAACTATCAGGGCAAAAATCCTAACAGCGAAAACGTGAAGGACTACAGCCAAACGGCGGCTGACCTCTTGCTGCAACTGCGTCCCTTTATCCGCTATTTCCACTCTTCGCAGTACATTAACGATCTGGCTAACGGCGATATCTGCGTCGCTATCGGCTGGTCGGGAGATGTGTTGCAGGCGGCGCAACGGGCCGAGGAAGCAAAGAACGGTGTCAATATTCGCTACAGCATTCCGAAGGAAGGCGCTCAGGTGACCTTCGATACCTTCGCCATCCCGACCGATGCCAAGCATCTGGACGAAGCCTATCAATTCCTCAACTACCTCATGCGCCCGGACGTTATCGCCAAAATCAGCGATCACGTGTTTTATGCCAGCGCCAATAAAGCGTCGTTGCCGCTGCTGAGCGAAGAGGTCCGTAACAATCCGGGCATCTATCCGTCGGATGCCGTCCGCGCCAGACTCTTTATTACCATGGACAAGTCACCCAAACTCGACCGCGCTCGTACCCGCGCCTGGACGCGCGTGAAAAGCGGCGGAAAATAACGTCTCCAGGGTCCGCCATCGGCGTTGCGCCTTGCAATGCGAGGAGAAAAAGCGGCTATCGGAGCAGGATAACCGCTTGCCTGTCACCCAAAATAACGCAGAGCGCTAAAACGGTCGCCAGCCTTGACGGCTCAGCTAACCCCTGGCGCGCTGGTGGGTGATGCGCCAAAGAATAAGCCCCGTTTCCCGAGGGGAAACGGGGCTTGCGTTGAGATGCGGCACAGCCGCCCGAGCGAATCGCTTTAACGCCCTTACTGCGCGAGGAACCCCCCGTCTATCGGCAGCACGGCGCCGGTGATGAACGACGCCTCATCGGACGCCAGGAATAAAATCCCCCAGGCGATCTCTTCCGGTTTCCCCATGCGTCCCAGAGGATGCATCGCCACCACCTTCTCAATACCGTCTTTGGTCAGACCGGCCACGGCCGGGGTATCGATCGTCCCCGGCGCCACAGCGTTAACGCGAACCCCTTTCCCCGCCAGCTCAATCGCCAGATGTTTAGTCAAACCCGACGCCACAAATTTCGCGGGGCCATAAACGGCCTGCCCCGGCTGCCCCCCGGCGGCGGAAATAGACGAGAGGAAGACAATGGCGCCCTTGCCTGCTTTTACCATCTCACTGGCGGCGTATTTTGCCGACAGGAACATGCCGCGCGCATCAACGGCAAACGTCTCGTCCCACAGTTCCGCGGTCGCCTCTTCCAGCGTGGCTTCCGGGATAATACCGGCATTGGCCACCAGAATATCGATACGCCCGAACTCTGCGAGAGTGGCGTCGATTGTGCGGCGAATATCATCTTCATGTCGGACATCACAGGCCTGCGCGGTGACCTTATTGCCGTGCTCGCTCAGGCGGACGGCCAAGTCCTTGACCCCCGCCGCATCCACGTCGGCGAGCATCAACTGTGCGCCCTGCGCGGCAAAGAGTTCCGCCGTCGCGCGTCCGATACCTTTCGCCGCCCCCGTAATGATGGCGACTTTGCCCGCCAGACGCCGATCGTGGTGAGTATTTACGCTCATGATATCTCCTGTAATTTGCGTGTTTCAGTCACAGAGTGGATGCATTCTGCAGGCACGTTGCCATCAATCGCGTCGGTGCCGTCGGTGTGGGACGGTAAACATCCAGTAAAGGCCAATGACGAGGCCTTGCCCTCGCATCAGTTAAGCGAGGTTGAAGCCCCATTGCCGGCATGCTCAGCCTCTTCGGCGGCGTGGCTCGCTGCAGAATGCGTTCCGTTCTTATTACAGTCTAGGTAGCGGAATGCGATCTTGCACCGCGTCTACGCTCCTCATCCTGATGTCGTAAGACGCGATACTACCGGTAGACATCGGCCCATCGCCTATTCGGTTTGGGAAAAGGTGAGACGGAGTCAAAACGTATTGATCATCGCCGCCTCGATGAATGAATCAAGCCACCAACTGACGGCGACCTTACCGAAATGAAAGTAAATAGTGTCCTAATTCACACAATCTATAATCCATGATGTCCTTACGTTTTTTTGACCTCTACTTCTTGAATATAATGGACATCCAGATTTTTCATTTCTTTCGAATAACTCACGTCAGTTTCTAAAAAAAGAAGAACCATTAAGAATCAAATAAGCGCCAGGTCTTACATCCCTTCACACAAATAATGACGGTACCGGCCTCATCGTTTCATCATAAAACGGTCCTGATTCACAAACGACGGCCGAATAACTTATTCGTTTTTGAGGTTATCCATGTTGACCGAAAAATACGGAATCGACATAACGACAAATACCCTGATATATTAGCCAACACTCGCAGAAAATTGGCCAATACCGCGCCTCCTTACATAATAAAGAAAAACAATCCGGACATATGGCGGTTATCCAGAATTCTCGTCAAAGTACAAAGTCCGTACGATTTGATATATTAAACACGCGCCCCATAGCAGCATGGCGTCCAGTCATTTCCGACTGTGAGACAATAGTTACCTAGCGGATCATCCTATTGCCCAGGGTTCACAGCGGACCGGCAAGCTCGCCGTCGATATGCCGTCGTATTTCCTCCCTACGGAGTCAAATAACGGCGTAAGCATATAGTGTTAAAGCCACTTCCTTCTGATCGGGTACAGCACTTGCCCATCGATTCGGAGTAGTGTATAGAATAGAAAGCTCACGTATTTCTAACCAAAATAAAATATCAGGATATCCCCCAATGCCGCACCGAGCTGTAGCCAACGAGAGAAACACCGGACGAAGAATTAAATATTTCCTTATTCTCTGTTACGAATTTTAATATAATCAAACATCACTCATAACTATTAACACGCTCATTAAATTCATCAATAATATGCATGCCAAAAATTTTTTCACGCGATGACGCTGCACCACTATTGCATTTGCTCTGGAAACTGGGAAGTACTGTTCTGGTCGGAACAACATGCTTTTCATTTATCAATTAGGAAGATGAGTTTTATTTAATGGAATCCACAGAGGTGGGATATGATATTTTCAAAAAAAGTTGAGCATTTTATCGTGATATCGGAATTAGGCTCATTTAAAGCCGCCGCAGAACGCATCCATGTGACACCTCCCGCACTGAGCAAAAGTATTAGCGATCTCGAAGACTCTCTTGGATACCGGCTGTTTAATCGTTCAAATTCAGGCATAAATCTGACGAAAGAAGGTGATTTATTTTATCGACAACTACTGCCTGTCAGAGAGCGTCTGGAAAACATCACCAAACTGGTCACCAAAAATACCCGGTTCTTTCGTGAGCTGAAAATCAGCACGGACACCTACAACGATAGTTTCTATAAAATCATCTTTTCGGACTCGATAAAAAAAGGCATCAACCTCTTATGCATGCAGCATTCCTACGCCGAATTCAAAAACAAACTGTTATCGGAAGAGATCGACTTCTTTATTTCCTCCAGCCCTAAGTATGTCGACAGCTTTGAGCGTATCGCCTGCATCGCGTTCATGAATGACAGCTGTATGCTTATCAGCTCGCAAAATGTAATTGATAAATATCAAGATATCATGGATTTAGTCGTCGAGGAGGATTTAGTCGTCCACTCCTCGATGCTGCCTCATCCCATATTAGAAAAAACCATCCAGCACCGTCGGATGGCCAATACCCGCGCCAGAGTGCACGTTTTCCCTGACTTTTCTCACGTCATTGAATATCTCGCTGTCGATAAAGGTTATTCATTCTCCTGCTCTTCTTTCATGAACTTCGAAATATCCCGGCATATTCCTTTGGCTACACGCCCCCTCTCTCTCAATCAGCCTGCCGAGATGTCGTATATTTATTATCTCAAGCGCAAGGAGGATGAGCTGCACCACTTCATTCAATTGATCAGAGAGTGCCATAACGCACCGTGAGTTTTCTACGCCCCTCAGTAACTCCTGCCGCTTCTGAGGGATATTCAGGGGGTGACATAAGACGCCCGGCAGTGACGGTCGGCGGGCAGCGATGGGAACGATCATCGCGCAGTTCTCGGCCGCGAACATTCATCTCGCCGACATGGCAAATAGCGCGATAGGGGGAAATGCCGGGATGCCACATGGTGCCCTAGCCCTATAGCGTTAACGAGGTGATCGCCGTTGACATTATTGAAACGCGCACGTGTGTCTTTTCATAGATTTTGCTACTGTTTTATCGCATTTCTACTGCGCCAGGTCTCGATGCGCGCCCAGAGTGATTACCTCCGCCGATTCGGCATTGACAGGAGTTTCCATGAATCGGAGCTGTACCCTATTGTTTTTGGCGGCGCTGTCCGCCAATGTCTGCCCCCTAGCCCTAGCGGCTGAGATCAAGCCCGCCCTTGTTGCCGTTCAGTCAGAAACCGACGCCCAGCTCGCACAGGCGCATCCCAGCGAACTTTACCAGTATGCCCAGCGGCTGTATGAGGCCGGTGAACGGGATAAAGCCGTCACCTGGTTTTACATTGGCCAACTGCGCTTTCGCTATTATTTGTTGGCTAACCCCAACCTTCCGCCTGACGGGGAACCCGCGCTAATGGCCTCTCTCAACGCCACGCTCGGCCAGACCATTAACGAATGGGCTGGCGGCTCGCCCAAAAACTGGTCTGCCTCAATCCAGCAGGCGCTGGCGTGGGATGCCTCCCACCCTAATCCCGTGACGCCGAAAGCCCAGCATGCCGCTGAATTGCAAAAGGTACGCTCGGGCCTGGAGCAACTCGGTGACTATATTCGCCATAACGAAGCTGAAATTCGCGCCAAGCGCCAAGAAGCCGGGCTGGAAAATCGCTAATTGCACAGCAAAACGTAGCGGATGACACGACGCCCAAGGCCATTGGGCGTTATCTTGCGAGCCGACCTTCCGCGCTTTGGGCCTTGATACAGGACAAGGTCGGCGAAGCCGTCCCCCATTAAACGTCGTTTTCAGACCTATCGACCCATATAGTTTCCCCATCCCCCAGCGAACAGGCGCTCTGATAGACCTGAATTAATCCGGTACCTACTCTCATTTTTCAGCTAAGCCGCCACTCTCTATCGGTTTCTCGCGAACAGTTTCACGCGACCTAAGCGCCCGTTACGCCAATGATGCTTGTCTCCAGGGGTATGCAGCCCAGTCAATTGGCAGATATCCTCAAAAACAGATGAATGAGCCTCGTCCGTTGTTAAACGTTGAAGGTGAAGACTGCTACTTTAGGAATAGAATATCGAAATTCAACATAATTGGCGTTGCGGCAGGAACACGGCAAGAAAGCCGATAGAATGTTCGAATCCGGATCATAAGTTCTGGTGTACAAAAAACTCAGCGTACCGGCGAAGTGAAATATGATGCGACTTCTTTTATACGTTCAACCCTCTTAAAAGATGAAGAAATCATTATTTTTAATGATAACACTCACTCCAACCAAGTGTTAACCGGCCTCAACAAAAGATAGTAAATATTATTTTTACTCACTTTTAACGTGACTAAAAATCATCTTTTGATTACACCTAAAAAAGGCCAACAAATAAATAGATAAACTAACTTTAATAATAACTATTTTTCAGCATAACGTTTTCAATAAGTGGTATGAATTGGGTGATTCTTTTAATCCTCTTAACACATTCAAAGCACAATACGATCTATATGACTGATTAAAAACAAAAAAATACTGTAAAACCAACAAATAAACTGTCGGTGATTACTCTTTCATTTATTTGTGATTACTACGTACTGGATCACATAATTCCTCCAACCCTAAGTTTCTAACCGGGGAGATCTGCAATACTCCATTGCATGAAAAGTTTATAAGTGAAAGACTGAGAAGAATCTTAGATTAATGACTCTCTTCGTGATAAAGACTCATCATAGAGAAATAGAACAATCTATTTTTCCATATAAACCTGAACCAATGCCATGCGGACTGATAACACGCTATTTTCTAATTTCATGGAGGAATATACGATGCGTCACCAGAAAAGTGTTATTATCATTGATAATTTCGATAGTTTTACATTCAATATCGCGCAAATGATTGGCGAGGTGAATGGCCGGGAGGCTCTTGTATTACCAAATACCCTCGCCTGGCGTGAAATTAATAAAATTCCTCATGAGCGTATTATCCTCTCCCCCGGACCCGGCACGCCGCATCAGCGACGAGATGTCGGCAGCTCGATGGACATCCTGACTTATGCCGATGTACCGGTGCTCGGCGTCTGTCTGGGCCACCAGTGTATGACGTTGCATCACGGTGGTCGCGTCATCGCGGCCCCAGAGCCGATGCATGGCCGCATCCGCCGCGTTCGTCATTACGGCTCCCCATTGTTCCGCGGAATACCCGAGACCTTCGAAGTCACCCGATACCATTCGCTGGTGGCCGACAGCGCCTTGCCCGATGAGCTGGAACTTATCGCAGAGACGGAGGACGGCATCGTCATGGCGCTACGGCACCGTACCCAGCCGCATTGGGGCGTTCAATTCCACCCAGAGTCAATCTGCTCAGAGTATGGCCAAGAAATCTTCAACAACTTCCTCTCCGACGACATCGCCCCGTTGCAGATAAAAACAGGACAACACAAGGACGGTTTACATGTTTAAAGCCCATGACGGCGACCCCACGATCGCCTCCCCTGAATGTTACATGCTGCTGTGCGAGCCGCTGCCGCTGACCGTCGACGCCGAAGACGTTTTCGTGAACGTTTACGGCCACAGCGACTACGCGTTCTGGCTGGACAGCAGCCTGATTGCTCCCCATCTGTCGCGCTGGTCTTTTATGGGGGACGCCTCAGGCCACGATGCCAACATCACGCTTTTCGATGCCCCACGGCAGACCGTGCAAGTTCTCCGGCCCGTCGATAACAGCGAAGAGACGCTGACGCTGTCGATTTTCGATTATCTGGAACGTCGCCAAGCCTCACTCGCTCTGGACGCGCGGCAAACGCTGCCCGACATCCCCTTTCTCGGCGGCCACGTCGGCTATTTCGGCTATGAATTAAAAACCCTGACCTGCAACGTCTCATCGCCCCCTTCGCCTTATCCTAACGCCGCGTTTCTATTCTGCACCCGCTTTTTGGCATTTGATCATGTCGAAAAACGGCTGTATGTCGTGGCCGTTTATCGCCCGCAGGAAGAGGAAGCGGCGCGTGGCTGGGCCGAGGCGATGAAACAAACAGTGAGCCTTCTGCCGTCCGCCCCTCCCGTCGCGGGGGGAGCCGCTTCTCCACCGGTGAACTTTGCGTTGCGCCAGGACCGGGATACCTATCTGGCAAACATCGAAGCGTGTTTGGCACAAATCACCGCCGGGGAAACGTATGAAGTCTGTCTGACCAATGACATTTCCGCGCAGGTCCACGTCGACCCGCTTGACCTGTACCGCCGACTGCGTCGCCGCAACCCGGCGCCGTATGCCGCATATTTACGCTTCGGCGAACTGGCGGTGGCCTGCTCATCTCCCGAGCGTTTTCTGCGCATCGAGCGCGACGGCATCGTAGAAACTAAGCCTATCAAGGGAACGTCGCCGCGAGACGACGATCCCGCCCGTGATGCCGCCATTGCCGAAGCGCTACGTCTGGACGAGAAGAGCCGGGCCGAAAATCTCATGATTGTCGATCTGATGCGCAACGATCTTGGCCGCGTTTGCGAGCCTGGCAGCGTCAACGTCCCCAGCCTGATGCATATCGAAAGCTACCGCACCGTTCATCAGTTAGTCAGCGTCATTCAAGGCCGCCTTGGCGCCAATGAAACCGCGCTCAGCTGTATCGCGTCCTGTTTCCCCGGCGGCTCCATGACCGGCGCGCCGAAGATTCGTACGCTGGAAATCATCGACGCGTTGGAAGACGCTCCGCGCGGCATATACTCCGGCGCCATCGGCTACCTTTCACTGTCGGGCATCGTAGATCTCAACATCGTCATCCGGACCATCGTCTGTACGCCTGACCACGTTTCGGTCGGCTGCGGGGGAGCTATCGTCGCCCTGTCCGACCCTATCGCGGAGTTCAACGAAATCCTGTTGAAAGCGCGGGCGCCGCTTGCCGCTATCGCCGAGTCCGTCACCGGTCAGGTCGATGCGCCTTTCACGATTGCAGGTGAATTCAGCGATGCGGTCAGGCCTCCCGCTGAAGAACCGCTGCTGCGTTTAGCCAAACCGGAAGACGCGCAGGCGATGACGGACGCGGTCTATCAGCTACTGCGGGAGCTAGGCGGACCTGGGCCGCAGTTTTCTCACGACGGCGCCCGCCAGGCCGCCATCCGCATCACCGCCTCTCCCGATCTGGGCTTTGCCTATCTAATCGAAGACCCCGTCAGCCAGGCGATTATCGGGTTGGCGACCGTCTCCCGGGTGCACGCGCTGCGCGCCAGCAGCGAATACGGCATTTTGCAGGAACTATGGGTCGCCCAGGATTACCGCGCGGCAGGTCTGGGGCAACGATTGTTGGACGAGGTGGATCGCGAAGCGCAGTCGCGGGGATGGCCGATGATAGAAGCCACGTTGCCGATGGACGGCTATCCAGCGCTGGAGAAACTGACTCGATTTTATCAGGCCGCTGGCTACGCCAGCGCCGGTATACGCTATAGGAGACGCCAAGGATGACACCAAAAATCATGCAAATTTATCAGGTCACGGAAACAGCGCCGATGCCCATCGCGCTACTGGCTACCGGGGACGGCCGATTCCTCCCCTCCAAAGAAGTGTCCGAGCGAACCGCCCTCATTGGCCAAGGACTCCTTCGTCAGCCAGGAGTATCCTGCGCTTCGCCGTCTCAGGAGGAGGAGAATGCGGCAAATATGACGCTGACAGCATTACTGCCGCGACTCCACCATCCCCATTACCTCGATGGACTTCGTCACGTCGAACCGCCCCGGGATCCGGCTCATGCACGGGAGCTGGCGCAACGCTACGCCGCGCCCGACATCGTGCAGAATACGCTGCTGGACCCCGACTGCTATCCTCGGGCGGAAGCCTCAGCCGTGGTCAGCCTGCTTGCTGCGCGGGGTCTGACGCAACATCAGGCCCAGTATACCTATGCGCTGTGCCGCCCACCGGGTCACCATGCCGGGAAGGACTTTCTGGGCGGCTACTGTTATCTCAACAACGCGGCTGTCGCCGCACGCACACTGGCCGACGAAGGACTGGGTCCGGTGAGCGTTATTGATATCGATCATCACGTCGGCAACGGGACGAGCGACGTCCTGTCGGATCATGCGGATATTCGTTTTTA
This sequence comes from Lonsdalea quercina, assembly GCF_900107885.1. Lineage (NCBI taxonomy): Bacteria > Pseudomonadati > Pseudomonadota > Gammaproteobacteria > Enterobacterales > Pectobacteriaceae > Lonsdalea > Lonsdalea quercina. Next base: position 425,595 of record NZ_FNQS01000002.1, read on the forward strand.
CAGTCTGCACGCGTTAAGTGAAAAGACCTTTCCCTATCGTCACGCCATTGTTCCGTCCCATCCTGCGCATCGCTATATCGGATTTGAGACCCCACCCGATGCCTCCGCGTATCTGGCCGCGCTGGACGACGCACTGACAGACGCCATCTCGGCTGGCTCGCACTCGCTGGTCGTCAGCGTCGGCTTTGATATCATTGAGGGCGATCCTCATGGGATCTGGGGACTCTCGCCCGAGATCTTCCTCGCGATAGGCGAGCGTTTCGCCGCCGCCAACGTACCGATTTGCTTCGTACAGGAAGGCGGCTATCGCATGAGCGCCCTGTCCGACTGCGCCTTCGCGCTGGCTGATGGCCTCAGCGGCTCTAGCGCTCAGAATGACATCGCTCAGCCACAGAGTCCGCTTGGGGGGCTGGAGCCTTTCCGGGTCAAGATCAACGCGCTGGACGATGCCATTATCCATCTGATCGCCCAGCGTATTGATATCTGCACACAGGTCGCCGCATATAAACGTACGCACGACATCCCGATGATGCAGCCGGGCCGGGTCGATATAGTGAAGAAACGGTGCGCGGAACGCGCGGCGAGTCATGGGCTTGACCCTGCCTTTGCGATTGCGCTGTACGAACGCATTATCGACGAGGCATGCCGGTTGGAAGACGATATCATTAACAACGATCGCGCTGCGCAGGCGCGCTGAGAAGGAGATCTGACGCATGATACGGATTTACACGCTGGGTCCCACCGGCACCTGCCATGAAAACGCCCTGCGGCACTACCTGCGCTTTCAGAACGTAGCGGAGGCGGAGATCATTCTGGTCGACGATCTCGTGGCCGCAGGCCAACAAGCCGTCGATGACGGCGATGCCTACCTGCTACAGTGCAGCGCCCATCATCAGGTGCACATCGTCACTGAGCGCTACCGCGAACGACTTCCTGTCGTGGATACCTTTATTTTCCCCACCCAGTCCCTGGCGTTGCTCAAACGTCGCGACGTCGAACATCCGCGCCATTTGGCATTGCCGGAACCTACGCTGGGCTATATCCATCCCGAAGACTGGGATGAGATTATCCTTGAAACGTCCAAACCGGTCGTGGCGGCGAAACTGCTGACGGGCGAGTACGATGCGGGACTGGCCTACACCTTCGTCGCCACCGAGAACCCCGATCGCATCGAACTTCTGGAAACCTTCGGCGAAGTCGTCACGACATGGCTGCTATATGGTCCGCGGGCGCGCTATCGAGGGGAGATCATCGCCATGCCTTATCCCGAGCTGAACGCGCCGCAGCATGTTTCCTGATCCTCATGCGCGCGCCGGCGACTCGCAACGCGCTCGGCTGATGCCGCTGGCGTTGACCTTCGGCGCGTTCGCCATCGGTCTGGATACCTTCGTCGCCATCGGCGCTCTGCACGACATCGCCGACGATCTGGCGATCTCTCCCGCGACCGCGGGCCGGCTGGTATCCGTTTCCGCTTTCTGCTACGCCGCATTCGCGCCGCTGAGCGCCTGGGGATTTCGCCTGTGGGCGCCTCAACGGGTGCTGCTGCTGTCTCTGGCCTGCTTCATCGCAGGCAATGGGATAAGCGCCCTGAGTCCGACCTTCAGCGTCTTGATGGTCGGACGCATGGTGTCCGCCTTGGGCGCGGCGATGTTCACGCCGACGGCGACCGCGATGGCCGCTCAGCGCATGCCTCCGGGTCGAAAAGGCGTCGCGCTGTCGCTGATTTTCGGCGGCATGACAATGTCGCAGGCGCTGGGCGTGCCGCTGACTGCCTGGATGTCACATGTCATGAACTGGCGCTGGGCGTTTTATAGCGTTGTGTTCTTCGGCACGCTGGCGTTGGCCTTGCTGTTGATACTGTTGGCCCCCACCGACGCCCGACCGGTCGACGCGCAGCGATTCGCGTCGGGAGCGCGCCGTTTTCCCGCCGCCGTCTGGGGGCTGTTCTGCGTCACGTTGTTGGTCGTAACGTCGGAATTTACCGTGTATGCCTACATCAGCGTCCTGCTGGCCAATACGCATCTCGGCGATATGCCGGTGCTGCCTTGGGTGATGATGGCCTATGGCTTCGGCTCAGTGCTTGGCAATATCGCCACGGGGCTAATGACCGATCGCTGGGGGCCGGGAGGAGTGCTCAATAGCGTCATCGCACTGCAAACGGTTGGGTTGGTCGCGCTGGTTCTACTGCGGGACTCGGCTGTCGCCGCGCTCGCCCTCGGCGCGGGCTGGGGCATCGTCAGCTATATGTATCTGGTTCCAATTCAACACCGGCTGCTGGGACTGGCGGGCGCCGCGTCCCAGCAGGTGCTGGCGATCAACAGCGCGGTCATCTATATCGGCATCGGCGCCGGTAGCGCGCTGGGCGGCCTCCTCATTGCGCGAGGCGGGGTTTCAATGCTGGCGCTGATTGCAGGCATCATCGGGATCCTGGCGCTGATCCCGGCGGGGATCGTAATGCGCAAAACACGCTGACGACGGAACTCTCGCCGGAGAGCGGCAGCGATGATGCTTCACGAGGTGGGAGTCTTAAGAAATAACATGTCCCTGCCCGCGCTAGCGGCTCAGTGTTAGTTGAGACAAAGAGTCCGCTAAAAATCAGCCTATTTCTCCCTGGCCTCTGTCAGGAGTTCTCCCGTTTTACCCCCCACTCTCACCACTGTTTGACCGCCCGCCACCGAGACGCATTTGTATATTTGGACGCTGACCTCTCGGGATGGGCAAATCCGACCTAAGATTAGGCTATCTCTCTCTTTTGCCCTTTGGTTTGTGTGGATATTGACCACCGGGCCGCAGGCGAAAGGGAGGAAACGGAGATGTTCATTCAGTAAGAGGCGAGACATGTTTGGATTAGATGCATTTCATCTTGCAAGGATACAATTCGCGTTCACCGTATCTTTTCATATTATTTTCCCCGCCATCACTATCGGCTTGGCCAGCTTTTTGGCTGTGCTGGAAGCGCTATGGCTCAAAACTCGCAACGAGGACTATCGCGATCTTTATCATTTCTGGTCGAAGGTCTTCGCCGTCAATTTTGGTATGGGCGTCGTCTCTGGGCTGGTCATGGCCTATCAATTCGGCACCAACTGGAGCGGTTTTTCCGAGTATGCGGGCAGTATTACCGGCCCGCTGCTGACCTATGAGGTGCTGACCGCCTTTTTCCTGGAGGCCGGTTTCCTCGGCGTGATGCTGTTCGGCTGGAACCGCGTCGGACCAGGGCTGCATTTTTTCGCCACCTGCATGGTGGCGCTGGGAACGCTGGTGTCCACATTCTGGATACTGGCGTCGAACAGTTGGATGCATACGCCGCAGGGATATCAGATCGTTAATACCGTCATCGTGCCGGTCGACTGGTTTGCCGTCATCTTTAATCCATCCTTCCCCTACCGACTGTTGCACATGACCACGGCGGCCTTTCTCTCCACCGCTTTTTTCGTCGGTGCCTCGGCCGCATGGCATTTATTGCGCGGCAACGATACCCCGGCCATTCGCACCATGCTGTCGATGGCGCTGTGGATGGCGCTGATCGTCGCGCCTGTTCAGGCGATGCTGGGCGACATGCACGGTCTCAACACGCTGGAATATCAACCCGCCAAGATCGCCGCCATCGAAGGCCACTGGGAAAACCGGGCGGGAGAAGCCACGCCGCTGATCCTCTTCGGCCTGCCTGACATGAACGAAGAACGCACGAAATATACGCTGGAAATCCCTTATCTGGGCAGCCTGATCTTGACGCACAGTCTGAACAAACAAGTGCCGGCGTTGAAAAGTTTTCCTAAATCCGACCGCCCTAATTCCGCAGTGGTGTTCTGGTCGTTTCGAATCATGGTGGCGCTGGGCCTGCTGATGATTCTGACGGGTCTGATCAGCCTGTGGCTGCGCGTTAAACATCGCCTGTATCAGTCGCGTCCTTTTCTTTGGTTGACGTTGCTGATGGGTCCTTCCGGACTAATCGCCATTATTGCCGGTTGGTTCACCACGGAGATCGGCCGTCAGCCCTGGGTCGTCTACGGCCTTCAACGCACCTCGGCGGCGGTTTCCGCGCACGGCGATCTACACATGAGCCTCAGCCTGCTCGCCTTTATCGCGGTCTATTGCTCGGTCTTCGGCATCGGCTACATCTACATGATGCATTTGATCAAAAAAGGACCTCAGCCGGGTGAAGGCACCCATACGCCGGAAGGCGGACCGGGCAAACCGCAAACGCCGTCAAGACCATTGTCGGCCACACGTGAACCGTTAACGTCCGAAGAGGGGAAATAACGTGGCTATCGATCTTCCATTTATCTGGTTCGCCATCATCGTGTTCGCCACCCTCATGTACATCGTGATGGATGGCTTCGATCTCGGCATTGGCATCCTGTTTCCCTTTAATCAGGATGCCGGCGAGCGCGACATGATGGTCAACACGGTCGCCCCGGTGTGGGATGGCAACGAAACCTGGCTGGTGCTGGGCGGCGCGGCGCTGTTCGGCGCATTTCCGCTGGCGTACGCCGTGATTATCGATGCGCTCGCCATACCGTTGACGGCCATGTTGATTGGGCTGATATTCCGCGGCGTCGCCTTCGAATTTCGCTTTAAGGCGACCCCCGCTCACCGCCCTTTCTGGGATAAATCATTTATCGCCGGCTCCCTGCTCGCCACCTTCAGTCAAGGGGTGGTCGTCGGCGCGTTTCTCAACGGATTCGCCGTCACGGATCGCACCTATAGCGGTCCGGCGTTGGGTTGGCTGTCGCCATTTTCGCTATTCTGCGGCATCGGTCTCGTCGTCGCCTATGCGCTGCTGGGCTGCACGTGGCTGATCATGAAAACCGAGCATGAACTGCATCGCAAAATGTCCGCGCTGGCGATCCCGCTGGTGGCCGCGCTGCTGGTCATTCTCGCCATCATCAGCCTCTGGACGCCGCTTGAGCATCGCGCTATCGCCGCCCGATGGTTCGTGATGCCGAACCTGCTCTATTTTTCGCCGGTGCCTCTGCTGGTATTGGCCTGTTCGTGGGGAATTGTCCGCGCGGTGAAAGGACATGCCCACTACGCGCCGTTTCTGCTGACATTGGGGCTGGTCTTTCTGGGTTTGAGCGGTCTCGGCATCAGTATCTGGCCGCACCTCATTCCCCCGTCCATTACGCTGTGGGATGCCGCCGCCCCCCCAGAGAGCCAGCGCTTTATGCTGGTCGGCGCGCTGATCATCATCCCGATCATTTTGATCTATACCTTTTGGAGCTATTACGTCTTCCGGGGAAAAATCAAACCGGATGCGGGTTATCACTAACAGAATTGCGGAGGCATTATGGCTGAAACCAACACCGCTCCCCCCCGTGCGCCGTTGTGGCAGCGACTGCTGTGGATGGTGCTTATCTGGTCGGGAAGTATTCTGGCGTTAGGCGTGGTCTCGCTGCTGTTTCGCATGATGATGACTGCGGCAGGAATGAAGAGCCACTAATGGGAAAAGCCCCAGGCTCCGGCGAGAATCGTCGGAGCCTGGGGCTTTGTGACGGCGCAATGACCGAATTTATTGACTGACGGAGAGGAGAGCGGGTCCGTCGCCCTATGTGTCTTTCCCTGGCGAACGATGAAAAATCTTGCCGCTCAGATCGTTCTGACCTGAACGACGATAATCAAAGTGTTGCATTGCCTGAGAGGCTCAGGCGGTACAATTCTGACGTTTTAACAGCTCGTCGGCGAACTGACGCCCAAATTGTTGCAGATACTGGCGTTGCAGCAGGCATTCGTGCGTCGCTTCCACATCATACTGAATCAGTTTCCCCGTGACGTACGGGCGCCACAGCTCCGGCTGCTGCTCCTCAGATCTCAAAATATCGGTCGAGGCGCGGATAAACAGCAGGTCGCCATGAAACGGCTGATATCGACATTTTTCCAGCAAATCGAGCATCAGTGTGGCGTCGCCGATCAGACGCGTCAGGAACGTTTCGTGGATACTGCGGTCTCCAATCGCCTCCTCCATCGCACTCTTCAGCCCTTTCATTCCGCCACGCGCCGCCCCGGAGATAGCGCGAGTCATCCGTGTAATGATGGTCTCGTCATCCAGCCGCAAGGACGCTCTGCCGTGTTGCAGCGGGTAGCTGTCGAACATGGTCAGGAAGCTGACTTCCTCGCCCGCCGCTTGCAGCAGATTGGCGGCGCGTAGCGCGACGTTGCCGCCGACCGACCACCCGGCCAGCTGATACGGGCCGTGCGCCTGGATCGTCCGGATGCGTCGCAGATAGTCAACCGCCATTTCATCAATGGAATGAATGACGCGCGACGGATCCTGGAGGATAGGCGACTGTAACGCGTAGACCGGCTGGTCGTCCGGCAGATAAGGCAGCAGACCGGCGAAGGCCCAGCCGATCCCGCCGCCGGGGTGGAAGCAAAACAGCGGTGGACGATCCCCCGTCGTGCGCAACGGCAGAATAGGATCGAACGGGTCTGCGGCGCAGCCAGCGATTCTGAGTCGTTGCGCCAGCTGTCGCGGCGTCGGCGAGGAGAGAAAATCGGTGATGCCTAGCTGCACGCCAAACTCGTCGCGGATCAGATTAATCAGCTGTAGCCCCAGCAGCGAATGGCCTCCGAGCGTAAAGAAGTTCTGGTTGGCGTAGACTCTGTCGCACTCGAGGATGGTGGCGAACAGGCGGCACAGCGACTCCTCTTCCGGTGTGCGCGGCGGCGACAGCTCAACCTTGTCCTGCATGATAGGCGCGGGAAGCGCCCGGACGGCCAGCTTGCCATTGGGCGTCAGCGGGAAAGACTCGACCACCATAATCACGCTGGGGACCATATACTGAGGCAATTGACGACCGACAGCCAGCTTCAGGGTTTCGCTGTCAAGCTCTAGCTGGCTGTTGGCAACGTAAGCCACGATCGCCGGGCCGTAGGCCAGCTCCTTCAGCATCGCCACCGCATCTTCCACCCCTTGGCAGCTCAGCAACGCGTTTTTGATTTCATCCAGCTCGATGCGCAGACCGCGCAGCTTGACCTGATTATCTTTACGGCCCTGATAGTGGATGAGTCCGCGATGGTCGAAGAATACGCGGTCTCCCGCCCGGTACATTCTGCGTTCGGGGTCCAGCAGGTCGGGGACAAATCCCTCGGCCGTCAGGTCTGGGCGGTTGCGGTAACCTCTGGCGACGCCCGGCCCCGCGATATATAGCTCACCCCAGGCGCCCGGCGGCAGCAAGCGCTGATTCCGGTCCACGACATAGAGACGAGTATTGGCCGTAGGGTCGCCAATCGAGAGATCGGCAGCGCCGTAATGGGCGTTAATCGAGGTGGCGAACGAGGTTTCCGTCGGGCCGTAGACGTTAAGCAAACGACAGTGGGAGAAGCGCGCCAACAGCGCCAACGTACAGGATTCGCCCCCTAGCAGCAGCGTCATACCCTGCGGGAAATCCTCCGTCTGGTGATAAGCCAGTAAACTGGGCGTCATGACCAGCGCATGAATGTTTTTGCACTTGATCAGCGACGCCAACGCCCGACCCGGCGTGGCGGAGACCTTGTCCGCAATGACCAGCGTCGCGCCGGAAAGCAGCGTCATGAAGATTTCCAGTACCGACATATCGAAGCCCGCCGCGATAAACTGCAACACTCGAACGCCGGGCTGGAATGCCGCCGCAGCCATCGCCGAACCGGCGATCGACACCAGGTTACGATGGGTGACTTCCACCCCTTTCGGTTTGCCGGTCGAGCCGGAGGTATAGATCAGGTAGGCCAGCGTGGACGGATCGAACCGATCCAGAGGATGCGTCGCTGGCGGCAGTGCAGCCAGACTCTCCGCCGTCAGATGCAGCATGATGGTCGGGTCGACGTCGGCGTTCAGCGGACTGTCCGATACCACTATCACAGCGGCGGGTTTCGCATCGTCAAGAATGTAGCTGATACGACCTTCCGGCAACTCAGGCACGATAGGAATGTAGCAGGCGCCCAGTTTGAACAGCGCGACCATCGTCACCACCCACTCGACGCTGCGGGCGACAATCACCGCCACATCGTCGCCGGGGCGGATGCCCCGCTCCCGCAGATGCGCGGCCAGGCGGTTGGAAGCCTCATCCAGCTCGGCGTAGCTGACCTGACGTTTATCTTGTACCAACGCAATCTCATTGGCATAAGACCGTACGGTCTTGGCAAACGTTTCGGGGAACAACGGCAGCGCATCCGGACGGGGCGGCAGCGGGTAGACACGTTCACGCTCTCCGGGTAATAACAGATCAAAATCCGCTACCCGCGACTCCGGCGCGTCCACAAACTGCTCCAGCAGAGAAATCAGCCGCTGGTAAGACAACGCCAACCCGTCCATCGGATACAAATCCGCGTTGGCGTCGAACCCAAAGTCCAGGTGACCGTCGCTGTTACGGTCGAAAATATTGAAGCTCAGATGCTCTACCGGCCCACAGGCCACGTTATCCACCGACATCTCACAGCCGTCGAAGTGGGCGCTCTGGTCATAGGCAATCACATTGATTAACGTGTTGAACAGGGGTTTGTGCCCGCGCTCGGCGTAAAGATCGCGGATCATCGATTCGGAACGGTAATTCTGATGTAACAAATGGTGGCGCAGCTGCCGCTGAATAGCCGTCGCGACGGAAATTATCGTGGAGTCGGCAGAGAAAGAGATGTGTAACGGCAGAATGTTGGCCACCATCGACAGGATGTTGCGCAGCGCTTTCGCTTTTCGGGCGGCGACCGGCATGCCCACAACCAGTTCGTCCTGCCCCGTCATTTTATGCAGGTAGGCGGCGCACACCGCGATGAGGATGCTTGATAAACGTAACTCCGGATAGTTGACCGAGGCGAGGGTTCTAAGACGATCCAAATTTTCCCCGGTGTAACGCTTCCGCAGGCGGTTGAGCTTAGTCAGCGGCACATTGCCTGGCACCAGCTGCGTGACTTCCGGTAAAGCCAGACAATAATCGCGCCAATAGGCTTGATCCTTAATGTAAGAAGGACTTTCACGATAAGCCTGCTCCACTTCATGCACCCGTTTTAACGGCTCCAGCACCAGTGGGGCGGGAGTTTCATTGCGCAGCAGCTGCCCGTAATGTTCCGCCAGCAGTCGGAACAATATCCCATGACTATAACCGTCAAGGATCAAGTGCGTTCCCATCTCTATCAGGCGATGCTGGTCATTGGCTATTTTGACCAGGCAGTAGCGGATGAGTGGCGCGTGAGCCAGGTCCATATCTCGCCCCAGGAGATTGTCGAGGAGCAATTGATAGGCCGGTTCAGGGTCGAGTTCGGTGGAAAGATCAACATATTGCACGTAAGCGTGTGTCTGGCAAGGCACGACATATTGCACGTATTGCCCCGATGCGGGGTCGATTTCGAATTGAGTGTGCGTGGTATCGACTTCGCGGCACACGGTATTAATCGCTTGAATGAGCAAATCACGATTAAGCTGCCCTTTGAACTCAAGCACGTCACATAAATGATAATTCAGATTATGTTCAGCTTTTGCGATAGCGAAACAAACTTCCTGTTGGGCAGCGCTCAGTGGACAGGGTTCCTTTTCAGGCATAAAACATTCCTCTTTCTAATTACCACGCAGATTCCACTCGTTAATTTCTACGACTGAGAAGTTTTAACGAGTCTACATTTTCGCCACTGACGTAGCTTAATAACCATGGAGTTATCGACCCGGTGCAATAATTTCACGAGGAAATCTAATAGATAATAATACCCAAAGGGTAAGAATAAATGATCTTTCATTTTATTTTTCTATGATAGATATAAAAAACTTAATTAAGCAAGAGCAAATAAAACGTCTGACCAAAGTATCGCCGTCATTTATTTTTTGGCTCTTTCAAATAAACATCCATATTGGGGGATCGCGTATTAAAAAAGATAATTTTATTATGGAAACACCTATGAATTAATATTAACCACATCTAATTGCCACCCGGATAAACTAGTTTAAAACCGCATACTGCATAGCAATAAAACCAATAAAAACATAACTTTAATCACACAATACCTAAACAGCGGAGAATAATTAATCAGCACTAACGGAAAGAAAATTTTAAAAAAACGGCTAGTTATAATTTTTTCTCTACGTTGTATTTTTAATAACCCTTGTTGCTTAGCTTGAATATTAATCAGGTAGAGTGTGTCGTTATTTATATTGAGTTACATTTGTCATTTAAATAACGCAGCGAAACAATCCCCTTAAATTAAGATAACATCATGCAATCTACAAATAACTGGCATGGATAACGACTTAATTCCCCACAAATCCATTTTATATATAGCCTTCATCGATGAGTATTAACTCTTCCCCGCTTGTTATTATTCAATTGAAATATTCAGGGGTCATTCACATCCTAATGGCTTCTTGCATTATCAAAGTAATGTAAATAGTCCCGGACCGTAGACTGATTAAAAGGCGGCTTTTATTTTTCTTGTGGAAACAATTTGCGAGAAGATTGTTGTTCATCATTAATGGGATAGCCCCTTACCGTCTGGACGGTTCGCCATTATAGAAATAGAGAGAAAACATACGTCTGTCAGAGATAATGAGCCTTGTCCCTCAACGTGAAGACGACATCAGGTCAGGCGCTAACGCTCTCTCAAAACGCTGAACCCAAAAATTGACGCGCCGAAAAGTGGGCCTGATTGACGCGGATGTCGCCCTGCTTATTACATGCATTCCTTTCTTTTTTTTCGTAGACGTCTCTCGGTAAAGTATTTTGGCTACCGGTGTGCGATTTTTTTCCAGGATAAGCTTGTGGTAATGGCTAATGATGAAATATAGATAATTAAAATCAAAATAAGCAAATAGTTCGGTATTGCGATTATCGCGACGCTCTAATTGCATGGTTTATTTCATGCTGACGAAGATCTGTAAATAAAAATACATATAAATCAATATCTTATGTTTTAAATTTTGTTTTTTCATTCGGCATATAAAAATGATTAAGCAATTAAAAAAGATAAATTATTTGTATTATTAACTGACAGTGATGCCGTTTATTCGTGAAATAACCATTGCCTCTAGCTTATTACAAAACGCGATTTAGCGAGCAGGAAAGGGTCACTTATGCTTCGCCTTATACCCTGATAAAAGCGGGTATATTAAACTAAAGTAATAAAAACATTTATTTAAAATTCTCAGGCCGGCCAGAGTCACTGACTGAATAAAATGACAGTCGTTGGCACGACGACGACTCAATAATGACTTTCGCCATCGCTATTTTAGACAGTCTGTGCCGTTGTAAACGGAGAGATCTGGCCAAGGGCATAACACTTTTTTAATGGAAATAAAGTATGAGACACCAGAAGAGTTCCCCTCGCTCCACCAGGCGGTTTCCCCGCATTGTCATGGGGTTAACGACTTTCGCCGCGCTGTTGACGTCAGCGCTCACATTCCCCATGCAAGCTCAGGCGGAGGGTCAGCTGCGCATCGCACAGCAATTCGGCATTGTCTACCTGCTGCTAAACGTGGCGCAGGATAAGCAGCTGATAGAGAAACATGCCAAGGCCGAAGGACTGGACGTCAAAGTGGACTATCTGCAACTCTCGGGCGGCGCAGCGGTGAATGATGCGTTGCTGTCAGGATCGGTGGATATCGCCGGCGCGGGTATCGCCCCCCTGTTTACCCTGTGGGATCGCACCAAAAATCGTCAGAACGTGAAGGCCGTGCTCGCCACCGGCAGCTTCCCCTACTATCTCATCAGCACTAACCCCAACGTCAAAACCATCGCCGACTTTACCGATAAAGATCGCATCGCCGTTCCGGCCGTCGGCGTCTCGTTACAATCTCGCTTCCTGCAGGCGGCTTCGGCCGAACTTTGGGGCGATAAGGCGTTCAACCGTCTGGATAAGCTGCAGGTCGCAGTGCCGCATCCGGACGCCACCGCCGCCATTATCAGCGGCGGCACGGAAATTTCCGCTCACTTCGCCAACGCCCCTTTCCAAGAGCAAGAGCTGGCAGGCAATCCCAAGGCGCACATCGTCCTGAACTCTTATGACGTGCAGGGCGGTCCGACGTCGCCGGTGGTGCTTTACACCACAGAAAAATTCCGCCAAGAGAATCCTCGCACTTACAAGATCTTCGTCGATGCGCTGGCCGAAGCGGCGGACTTCACCACCCAAAATCCTGAAGCGGCGGCAGACTCTTTCATTCGCATCACCAAGTCAAAAATCGACCGCAAGCTGTTGCTGAGCATTCTCAAGAGTCCTGAATCCAAATTCAGCATCACGCCGCAAAACACGCTGTCTTTGGGCCAGTTCATGTACCGCGTTGGCGCGCTGAAAAACAATCCTGTGTCGGTTAAGGATTATTTCTTCGACGACCCGCACATCGATTCGGGAAGCTGAATGCCGACGGCGCGTAGATCTACGGCTTAACGACCCTTCGGGTTTAGCGGACGTTCACGCGCCGACGGAGCGCCATCGTCATCCTCACTGGCGATGGACAACAACGAGAGGAAACCAAGATGTCTGAACATTTATCGCAGGATCGTGACGCCACGCTCCGCCCCGATGTGCCACTGCTGCAAGTGGAGAACGTCGGACTGGAATACGCCACTCGCGAACGCCGGGTGCGCGCCACCCATGACGTGAGCTTCGATATCTTCCCCGCCGAACGCTTTATCTTGCTCGGCCCTTCCGGCTGCGGTAAATCCAGCCTGTTGAAGGCCGTCGGCGGTTTTCTGCCGCCCGTCGATGGCCGCATCCTGTTGGAAGGAAAAGCCATCTCGCAGCCTGGCCCGGAACGGATGATGGTCTTTCAGGAGTTCGACCAACTGCCGCCGTGGAAAACGGTGTTGGAAAATACGCAGTTCCCACTCCTCGTGACCGGCAAACGGTCCGCCGTCGAGGCGCGTGATCAGGCGATGTACTATCTGGAAAAAGTGGGGCTGGCGGACTTCGCCAACGCCTGGCCGCATACGCTGTCCGGGGGCATGAAGCAGCGGGTGGCGATAGCGCGCGCATTAGCGATGAAACCGAAGGTGCTCCTGATGGACGAACCGTTTGCCGCGCTGGATGCGCTGACACGCCGCAAAATGCAGCAGGAGCTGCTGGAACTATGGGAGGAGGTACGCTTCACGCTGCTGTTCGTCACCCACTCGATTGAAGAAGCGCTGGTCGTCGGTAACCGCATTCTCTTGCTGTCGCCCCATCCAGGACGTGTGCGCGCCGAACTCAATTGTCATCAGTTCTCTCACCACGATGAAGGCGGCACAGAGTTTCAGGCGGCGGCGCGGCGCATCCACGATCTGCTGTTTCCGACGGGTCATCCCGTGGCTCCGGCGCCAACCTCTTCAACGCCCTCGCCTATTCAATCGCTGGCTGGACAACACGTGCGCTGAGTTTTATCTCTTAACATGAAAGGTTTTATGATGAGTCAACTTCCCCCTGTTCGTCCGGAGTACCAGAGAGAGCTGGCACCGCTGACCGATATTAACGTCGCCCAGCCATTACCGTTGCGCAACCGCCTGTGGAATCAGGGCGCCGTCCGCAAGTCACTATTGCTGATCTTGCTGGCATTGCTATGGGAGGGCGCCGCCCGCTGGCAAAATAATGATTTGCTGCTGCCGACGTTTACTCAGGCGGCGGCGGCGTTCATTGAGGATATTCGCAACGGCGAACTGCCCGCCAAGATCGCCATCTCCATGAGTACGCTGGTCAAAGGCTATGTGATTGGGACCGCGTTGGCTCTGGCGCTCAGCGCACTGGCGGTCTCCACCCGTCTGGGGCGCGATCTGCTCTCCACGCTGACCTCCATGTTGAACCCTCTGCCCGCTATCGCGCTGTTACCGCTAGCGCTGCTGTGGTTCGGGCTAGGTACACAAAGTTTGATTTTCGTGCTGATACATTCGGTGCTGTGGCCGATGGCGCTGAATACCTATTCAGGCTTTCTCGGCGTCTCGGAAACATTGAGGATGACCGGGCGTAATTATGGGCTGAGGGGATTACGTTACGTCTGGCACATTCTGATCCCGGCGGCACTGCCTTCTATTCTCTCCGGTCTCAAAATCGGCTGGGCTTTCGCCTGGCGTACGCTCATCGCCGCCGAACTGGTCTTTGGCGCATCCAGCGGACAAGGCGGACTGGGCTGGTACATTTTCCAGAACCGCAACGAACTGTATACCGACCGGGTCTTCGCCGGACTGGCATCGGTCATTATCATCGGGCTGCTTGTGGAAACGCTGATCTTCGCCACCATAGAACGGGTCACGATCAAACGCTGGGGGATGCAACGCTAGCGATATGCAGTACGCCGACGAGGATATTTCGTCGGCGTACTGCCCTTTGAAACGGGCAAAGGCAAAGGCTCTTTTCTTTATGTATGAATAAGACCTGGGAGACCCATTCATTCTTCACTGCATATTACAACCGGGCATGATTTGAAAGATTAAGTGGCACCATAACATTTTGCTAGTTAACTATTTCAACATCATTAATCTAGTCATGAAATAGATAAAAACACTCATCCAATAGATTGGATAATATCGGGTTATAATATTTTTCACGTTTATAAAAACATTGTAAATAAAAGTTCAATTCAGATAAACAACGTGAGTTATTTGATACCGAGAGCAAAACATTTTATTTGCGAACGTATAAATATAAGCAGTTAACGATTCGAATAAAAAGCTCACAAAGCACTATGAATAATCATCTACGCTGAGACGCTTCCATGATACTTTTAATATTAAGCTTTCGCAGCATGCTTTGTTTGTGGCAGCTGATTGTTTTTTCGCTCAAACATAAAAGACCAGACACTTCTTTGTTGCTTTTTCCTTTCAACAGATACTGAAGCACCAGTTGCTCTCTGGGAGAGAGTTTTTGCAGCTGTACATCCCATGACGGACCTGAGTCATGGCTTGTGACGTCTTGTATCTTGGCGATGATTTCAACAACCGGACTTTTCAGATCGATAATCGCATCGTAATTGATATAGCGAAACATCCGGTCAGGCTGACTGTCTTTGAAGATGACAATCTTGTTATTGCTGTTGATGTATTTTATTACGTCAACCAGCGAAGAGATGATGGAAGAGTCGTGCAATACTTCGATGAGAAATACCTGCTCTTTTTCTTGCTGCAAATTGTTGACTAAATCACAGATATCCTCGGCGACAAAACACCTATCGCTATCCGTCATTATTTTACTGATAATGATATTCTGTAAAGAATAAGAAATGATTTCATTCTCAACCAGGAACACGTAGTCCATTGTTATACCACCCCCATACCGCAAGCAATAGAAACCAAGTAAAGCCGTTTTTAATGTGGCTAAATCGAACAGTATGAATTTTTATCGTTTAAGCAATTCTCATAAACCATAGCACTTAACAAAAATTATGGTAGGTTAAATCTGGACTTTACTGGTCTGCTCTCTTATTACCTATCAAATTAACTTTCTGGCCGCATATTATTTGTGCGTTTATCCATTGCTAAATCTGAATTTTATCTCCTCTTCGATTTCCTCACTCTATCAACGGATTGTGTGTTTCACTGGGTTGAATTCGGAGCGACAGCCATCGTCGTCGCCCGGTCTTGAATGGTCACATTAGAGCGATTTTTACTCACCTTAGCCCTCTTTGTGCGCTCTGGGGCGGAAAGTCGGCCAAACATTCGTCACTTGAATAAGAGAAGGAATAAAGGGCTTGCCATCCATGCCGGAGCAGTCCATAATGACGTCCATTCCAGTTACTGGAACGCAAGAAAAAGCATTTTAATCAAAGAGTTATCTTCAGATTTTATGCGCAACACCCTGTACGACCGTAGCTCAGTTGGTTAGAGCACCACCTTGACATGGTGGGGGTCGGTGGTTCGAGTCCACTCGGTCGTACCAATTCTCTTCTGCCTTGTGCAGTGCTAGTTTACTGACATACTCCAATCTGCCTGAATCGCCTAAGCCTCCTGTGTATCTATCCCTTGTAGGGTTAGCTCTATCCGTTGATTCCCCTGCTCCGCTCTCTTTCTTAGGGTTCACCGGTTGTAGCGTTCCACCGTTAGCGACAGGCTGCGAATTTACTACGAACATCACGTTGATAAAGATGAATACCGCCAGTGCATGAAACATGCTCACCGCGACGGTTTCCCGGCCAATCAGAACAATATTACGTCGCGACAGGGTCTCAAGACCTAACACGTGCCAGACTAAAAGCCGCCACGTTTTCTGTAACGGCTTTCATACCTTTGCTGCTTTTGTTTGCGTGAAGGCATTCCCCCGGTATTTAACTTCGGTCTTACCGTGCGTTCGCCCCCTTCTGTCCAGAGAGTAACGCCAGCTTGGCATAGAAATCCTCCAGCGTGAAACGAGTGTCCACCGCATGGTAAACCCGGATCTGTCGCGGACTTTGCTGCTGTCCGTAGCTGAGGTCATCGTTAATCCGTGGGCCATCGCGCAGCGTATATTGATATTCGTGGTCATCCAGCAACAGCGCCACCGAGGGATTATCGCCTAATACCCACACTTCGCTTTTCGGCCAGGGCACGTCCTTTAAGGTCATCGAAATTTCTCGATTGAAGTCGATCAGCTGTTGCCACAGATACTCGCCGACCTTGCCCTGCGGTTTGACGCGCGTCGCCAGCTCCGCCAGAGAAACTCTGACCGACATATAGACGTTGTGCGGCACCTGCCATAGCGCAACGCTGGACTGGAACACCCTATTCGCCGCCTGCGGATCGTTGTACAGGTTGTATTCCCAGCCGCCCTTTGGATAAGGCATACCGCCGATCCAAATCACGGTCATTTTCTTCGCAATCGTCGGGTCCGCCTGCAGCGCGGCCGCAACGTCGGTCAGCGCGCCAAGCACGAGAACAAACAGCGGTTGAGGATCGTCTTTTTGGGCCTCGACGATCAGCTGCCGCGCGCCTTCGCTCAAGGCTGGCTTACCCTCCAGCGGCCCCGTTGCGCCGTGATAAACCGGCACCGCCGTTTTTCCCATCACCTGAGTTAAGCGCTGCAACTCGCGATAGCTTTCCATCATGCTGTCAGCGCCAGAACGTTTTAACAACGGCGCCGTTCGAGCGTAGTGTGAGGCGATAAGACCGGTCACTTTCAGCGTGGGCGACATCAACGCGTGCGCCACCGCGAAATCGTCGTCCGCCTCGTTTTTAGCATCGCTGCTAATCATGACTCTGATTTGCTTGTGTTTCACCACGTCGTACGGCAGCTCGGCCGCTCGCGGCGACACGCTCCATAGCGCGACGAGAATCAGAGCCAGCCCCTGGCTCATCAGCATTAACCTGCGTGTCTGACCTCTAGTGATAATCATGAAAAGATCCCCATAAACGAAAAGGACACAACATGGATGCGATGGATGCGTCGAGTTACCACCAGACTTCCGCCTGCACCCCCAGGCTGAACTGATCGTCTTTATCGTCCGCGAAACTGAACTGAGAGATGCCGTTTTCCAGTGATTTCAGATAGCTGGCGTAAAAACGAATCTCCGGACGAGAGGTCAGCATGCTGGTGCTGACTTTGAGGGTGTGGAACAGCGTGGTTTTGTAGCCTGACTCACGATAGTTGACGCCGCCTGCCTTGTTGGTCTGGTTGAAATAAGCCAGCTCGACGCCGGTCTGGTTGTACTGATCCCAGATATACGCGGGACGGACTACCGCACGGAACGTTTCAAAGTCCGAGTGCGCGCCGGTCTCATAGCTGTACAAATCGTTGCCGCGGCCATACACCAGCGCGTTTGCGATGATCACGTCGGGATGCAGGTACGTTTCCCCCTGCGAGATCAACCGGAAGGCGGTCCCCCCGGTATGTTCGCCGTAATAATATTTGCCGTCGCCGTAGTCCGGATTGGCGTCGGATATTCGCATGAAGCCGCTAGCGATGGAGTTACTGGCGTACTGGAGGGCAAATTCATTAAACCCGCCGTTGTCGAAGTTCTGCCGGAAAAGTCCGGTCGCCAGCCACGCGTCTTTTAATTCGAAATAGTTGCTCGAATGCTGGCTGTCGCTTTCGTTCGCCGTGTTGTATTTGCCGTCTATTTCCAGCGTCGCTTTGTTCCAGAGTGGAATTTCCCGGTAGCGGATATCGATGGCGTTGGTATTCACCTGTGTCGTTGAGGTAAAGGACTTATTGTAGAGATCCAGATCCTGACGCAGTAACGCCATATCCAATTTCCCGACGCCCACGTCAATGTTCTCCAGCCCGACTGCGCCCGCAGAGTCGGCTTTATGCGCTTTCCAGTCCAGCATCTGAATTTCATAATTTTTCAGATAATGTTTCCCAACCCAGAACGTGGCCTCCGGTAGAAACGGAATAAAGCCCGTGGTGGTGACGTACATGTCGGAAAATTGGAGCAGGTTGTCGCTGCTGGAGTCAAAGACGCCGTTACTGTATGACTGCCCGACATTGCCATCGAGCCACACGACGGCATGCGCGGTTTTGCCGTCCTGATCGTAGACGCGTTGGTTCAGGATCAAATCGAACCAACCGCTGTGCTCGTTACCGAAACGGCCCAGAGACCCAATCGCATAAGACTTGGGGACGCCGCGCGATGAGGTGGCCCAGCCGGATCGAAAATACCCCGAGTAGGTAAAGCCGATGTCGTTTTTCACGTAGTTGCTGATATCGCGAAGCGTCAGCGGCGTAGAAGAAACGGTAGCGTTGCTGGGGTTGGCGTTGGCCGCAGTCGAGGAAGACGTCGGTGTAGCTTTCGCCGCGTTCTGGGCATTATCGTTCACGACCGTCACGTTGACGTCGCGCGGCTTCGGCGCCATGTTTTGTGAGGCCTGACTGGCGGCGATTTTATATTCCTGCAACTCTTTTCGGGTGGCGTTTAATTCCTTTTCGAGCAGTTCGAGTCTTTCCTCCACGGTTAATTTCGCGGCCAGCGCGTGATTAGGCACACCGGCGTAGAGCAGAGCCAGCGTGATGATATTTAGGGATACAGAGTTGATTTTTATCATTATGGTGGTTCCAATGTTGATGCGCGGTAGGCGCAAACTCGCCTGCCCGCTATTCCCGGTCAACGTGCGTTGCTCAACGTTTTTATTTGCAGCGGCGAGGCTCCTCCGCTCACCTTTAACGTTTTTTATGTCCGCTTATCGGCGCACGAAACCGTGGCGGATAAAGTAACTGGGGGTACAGCTCCAGGCATGGCAGTAACTGTCGATTTGTTTGCTGCCGTAGGGAGACGACATCGGTTTTTTGGGATCAAACGCCTCCCAGAAGGTATTGGTCCCGGTTTTGACCATCGCACCCCAATACTCCTCCACCAGCGTTCGCGCTTCCTGACTCAGGCCACAATGAATGAGCGCATCGACCATGTGATGGTACAGGTAGGGCGTGAGCGGCCGAATGGCCTGGGGCAGCGACATAACGCGGGTCAGGGCCTGTGCCATTTGCGGTTGAGGCAGCACGTCGGCCAGCGCCATCCATGCCTGAGAAGCCCAGGAGATTTGTCGCTGCTCGCCGCTGACGAACACGCCCTGCTTTTCATCAAACAGCCCGCGTGCCGCCTGCTTCATCCGCTCAACGGTTTCCTCCAGATGCGCGACCTCGGCATTTCTCCCCAGCGATTTCGCCAGTTCGATGCCCTCCTGACAGCTGTAAATCAGTAGTCCCTGGATCGCCGTCTGTTTCTCGAGACCTTTTAACGCGGCGCTTTGGTCCGATCCCGGATTCCAGTCGATAAACACGTAATCCTTTTCCGGCGCGACAAACAGGCCCTGCGCATTGACATTCTTCAGCGCCAGCGCCAACTGCTGTTTCGCCACCGGCCACAGTTCCTGTGCCGTCGCGGTGTCGCGGCTCGCCCGCAGATAGTCGCGCACGATGCTGCCGAACAATGCGGCATAGTCGATCAGCACGACTTCGCCCCTACGCGGCTCCGGCTGTTCATAGACGCAGGCCGTAATATAACCATCTTCCCGCTGCAGCCCGGCGAACAAATACAGGCAGCGGCGCACTAAGGCGGTGTTGTTGAAGCTCACATAGTTGACCATCGCTTGCAGGCGCAAATCGCCGACCCATAACCGCCGATCGCGCTTCGGCCCGTCCTCAAAGACGGTCTGCATACATTCGTGCAATGTCCGAATGCTGACGCGGTCGATATTCTTCAGCAGGTCGCTGTCATAGCGCGCCGGCGCCAGCCGATCCTGACCGGCGGAAGAGACCGCCCTCACTTGTAGTTGGCCGAACGTGACGCAGAAATTCGTCGAAGTAGAGACGATGTCGGTTTTGACGAAGCGGAAGGCATGGCGGCGTTCAATCCTGACCTGCTGCGGCAGAAAATCGACGTTCAGAATTTCATCCGGTAGCCAGGAAGCGCTGATCCAGCCGTTGTAGGGATAGAGCGGCTGCGTCACATCCGTGACAACCTCTCCAAAAATCAATCGCAGACGCACCGGGGCATCGCAGGAGATGCCCTGCCATCCCAATGAGAACGTAAGATAGCCGGTATAGTGCTCGCCGAAATCCACGATAAAGCTGTCGCCGGTCTTGAAACTTTTGTTCGTCAATTCGCCCACGTCATACTGCTGCTTCATCGCCACGCCCAACAGATGCTCGGGCGCTTGCCGAGGCGCGACGACGTTCAACGCGGAATAAGACACTTCGGACAGCGACGGTTTCAGCACTTCCGCCATCGCGACCCAATGCTGCTGTCGGGTCAGCGCCGTCGGTCTGTCGCCGCCCGTTTTCGCCGCACCTGCCGTTTTATCCGCCGCGCGTAATGGCGCGAGATGGGCGCAGGCTGTGACGACGGCCGCGTGGATCAACAACTCTCTTCTATTCATGGTTATCAGCCACCTTATTGGACAGGCCCTGCGCCGTGGCCGCACAGCCCGTAGTCAGACGTTAAGGCATGATGGACGCCATGCCCGCCCGTCGATTACTTCAGCGCATCACCGTTGCTACGAATGACCGATTGATACCAGTAGAAGCTCTTCTTGCGCGTACGCTCCAGCGTGCCCGCCCCCTGATCGTCACGGTCCACATAAATAAAGCCGTAGCGTTTGGACATTTCCGCCTTGGAGGCGCTAACCAGATCGATGGGGCCCCAACTGGTATATCCCAGGACGTCGACGCCGTCGGCGATCGCCTCACCAACCTGCACCAGGTGGTCATTGAGGTACTTGATGCGGTAGTCGTCGTTGATGGTGCCGTCGGCCTCCAGTTGGTCTTTCGCCCCCAGCCCGTTTTCCACGATAAACAGCGGTTTCTGATAGCGGTCGTACAGGACGTTAAGCAGGTAGCGCAGCCCTTCCGGATCTATCTGCCAGCCCCATTCGGAGCTTTCCAGATACGGGTTGGGGATCATGTTCAGGATGTTGCCGCGCGCTTTCTGGATTTCTTCATCGTCCTGGGTGACGCAGCCGGTCATGTAGTAGCTGAACGAAATGAAATCGACGGTTTCCTTCAGCGCCTGGACGTCGTCCTCTTCGATGTGCAGCGCAATTCCCTGCTCTTTGAAGAAGCGTTTCATATAGGCGGGATAGGCCCCGCGAGCCTGGACATCGCCGAAGAAAAGCCATTCGCGGTTTTGGCGCAGACTTTCCATAACGTCGTCCGGTTTGCAGGTCAGCGGGTAGAGCATCGCGCCCAGCAACATGTTGCCAATCCGCGCGTCGGGAATGATTTCATGGCAGGCTTTAACCGCCTTGGCGCTGGCGACCAGTTGATGATGTATGGCCTGGTAGATAGCGGCTTTGTCGCTGTCCGGCGGCAGACCGACGCCGGTAAACGGCGCGTGAAGCGAGACGTTGATTTCATTAAAGGTCAACCACAGTTTGACCTTGTTGCGGTAGCGTTCGAAGACGGTGCGGGCGTAGCGCTCGAAACAGTCGATCGTTGTACGACTGCCCCAACCGCCGACACGCTTCACCAGTCCATAGGGCATTTCATAATGCGAGAGCGTGACCAGCGGCTGAATATCATGCTTCGCCAGTTCGTCGAACAGCCTGTCGTAGTAGGCCAGCCCGGCTTCATTCGGCGTCAGCTCGTCTCCCTGCGGGAAAATACGCGTCCAGGCGATGGACACGCGCAGGCAACGGAATCCCATTTCAGCGAACAGCGCGATGTCCTGCGGATAACGGTGGTAAAAGTCGATGGCGACATCCTTAATGCTGCTGTCACCGGGTTGGCGCTCCACAATATCGCCAAAGATCCCCCGCGGTTGCAGATCCGAGGTCGAGAGTCCTTTGCCATCGTCTTGGTAGGCGCCTTCCACCTGATTGGCGGCAATCGCGCCGCCCCATAAGAAGTCTTTCGGAAAACGAGCGTTCATTGAGTTTCTCCTGTACACGAGAGTGAGTTAATGCACCAGCGACAGCAGCGGCGCGCGAGCGGCGACAGCGCCGCGGGCTAACGGCAACACATCCAGATAGCTGTCGCTGTTGGAAATAATGATGGGGGTCGTCAGGTCATATCCCGCCGCCGCGATCGCCTCGGCGTCGAACGTCAGCAGGAGATCGCCCTGCTTGACGACGTCGCCGATGGCGACATGCGGCGTGAAATGAAGGCCGTCCAGTTTTACCGTATCCATGCCGACGTGGATCAGCACTTCCGCCCCGTGATCTGCGGCCAGGCCGATGGCGTGATGCGTTTTGAATAGCGATGCCACCGTGCCGTCTACCGGCGCATAAAGCTTGCCCTCTTCAGGCACAATCGCGATGCCTTTCCCCAACAGTCCACTGGCGAAGGTGCTGTCGTTCACCTCTTCCAGCGGGATTGCCTGACCGGTCAGGGGGCTTGCGAGTATTTCCGTGCGGACGCCTGGAACAGGACCGACCGGCGCGGCCGTCGGCGCGTCCTTCTTGGGTGAAAGCAACGTGGCCGGGATACCGAACATCCAACTGGCTACAGCGGCAAAGAGGAAGGCGATCGCCGTGCCGACAATGGCCGCCCACACGCCGCTGTTAAAGCCTTCGGGGGGAATAATCAGTGTGAAGGTGAAGATGCTGGGCAGACCGAAGGAGTAAATAGTGGTGTGAAAATAGCCCATAATGCCCGCGCCGATAGCACCGCCAATACAGCCGAAGATAAACGGACGACGCAGCGGGAGCGTAACCCCGTAGACAGCCGGTTCGGTGATGCCGAAGATCGACGCGGAGAAAGCAGAACCGGCGATACCTTTAAGTTTGGCGTCCCGGGTACGCAGCAGCACGCCCAGCGTTGCGCCCGCCTGCGCCAGCACGGCAGGCGTCAACAGCGGCAGCAGCGTATCGTGTCCCATCACGCTGAGGTTGTTCAACATCAGCGGCACCAGTCCCCAGTGCAGGCCGAAAATCACGCAGATCTGCCAAATCGCGCCCATCACCGCGCCTGCAATGACCGAGTTGAGGTTATAGAGCCAGTGATAGCCGCTGGCCAGCAGCTCGCTGAGCCAGGTTGCACAAGGGCCGATCACCAGAAAAGTCAGAGGCACCGTTATGCAGATGCACAGCAGCGGCGTCAGGAAGTTTCGGACGTTGGCATGCAGCAGCGCGTTACATTTTTTCTCCAGCTTGGACGACACCCAGCAGGCAAAAATAATCGGGATGACTGACGAGCTGTAATTCAAAAACGTGATGGGGATGCCCAGAAAGGTCATCGGCTGATAATCGGCTGACTGCATGGCGTTGAATGCGGTGATCATCATGGGATGCACCAGCGTTCCCCCGATAACCATCGTCGTAAACGGATTGCCGCCGAACTTTTTGCCCGCGGTGTAACCCAGGATCACCGGGAAGAAATAAAACAGCGCATCGCTGGCCGCGAACAAGATTTGATACGTGCCGTGGCTTGATTCCAGCCACCCCAGCGCCTGACATAAAGCCAACAGGCCTTTGAGTATCCCTGATGCTGCCATCACACCGATAAATGGCGTGAAGATGCCCGCAATAATGTCAATGAACCGGGAAAACAAACTGTCTGAGGTGTTCTCTTCCTGCAAGGCGGCGTTTTCCATACCCGCAGCCGCCGCGACGTCGCGATAAACGTCGCTGACATGATTGCCGATGACGACCTGAAACTGACCACCGCTTTCCACCACCATAATCACGCCGGGATTGTTTTTCAGCGTGGCGGCATCGGCTTTAGCGCTATCCTTGAGTTTGAAACGCAGGCGAGTGGCGCAATGCAGAACACTGCTGATATTGTCCCGTCCACCAACGCCCTCAATGATCTCACTGGCTAACATCTTATATTCCATAGGACATTCCTTAATGCGGGTCACAGCCAGATAACATCCGACATGACTGGCAGGCTATTTTTAAGACGAAAAAAAACCTGAATCACTTCCCTGGCGGTCTCATGACGACTCAGGAAGCGATTCAGGTTTCGCCTGCGTTGTCCTAACTAAGACAAATGCAGTAACAATCCAAATCTTTGAGCAGATTGCGGGGTTTTGATCACTCAGGCAAGCGACTTTAATCAGTTGATAACTAATTTGTGATGCACAACACCCTTTTGTTTTTTACTCCTCCGGCTCTTGTCCTGATATATCGGCACGCACTCTTTCGATATGAATAGTCAGGAACATCAGTTCCTCCTTTGTCAAAATATAATCGTATTGGCGATGGATGTGCGTCTGGATCTTTTCCGCACAGCCGTAGGACTGTGCATACTTCTCTTTAACGACATCGTGCAGCGATTCGTCATCGTTAGAGACCGGATCATGCCCGATAAGCCGCTGCGCAAAGAATTTGAGGTGAGTGACAAACCGGTGATAACTGAGCGCCTGCTCGTTGTAGTCCACCTCCAGGTGGTATTTGACGATATTGAGTATCTCCTGCATCACCTTGGTAATCTGAATCACCTCAGGCATTTGGCTGTCGAGTTGCGCATTGACCAGATGCAGCGCGATAAATCCGGCTTCGTCTTCCGGCAGACGAACGCCAAGACGGCGATGGATGATCGCCAACGCCTCCAGGCCTACCGCAAACTCTTTTTGATATAGCCTTTTGACTTCCCAGAGGAGCGCGTTGCGGATATCTACGCCTTGTCGATGACGCTCGATGGCGAAATGACAATGGTCAGTCAACGACACATAGATGCTGTTTTGCAGCTTCCCCGGGAGCTGTTCTCTTGCTAACGCGATGATTTTGTCCGCGGTAGTAAACACCTCAAGCGGTATCCCCTGCAAAATCTCGCTTAATCGCGACGTGAGTTCACTGCTTCGCAATTCGAACACTTTCTCTATCAGAGTCTTATCGAGGCGATCGCCAATCTGTTTTTTGAAACCTAGCCCTCGCCCCATAACCACCTGCTCGTTATGGTGTTCGTCCAAGACGGTAACAACATTATTGTTGTGTATTTTGGCTATTTTCATTTTACGAACCCTGGAAACAAAAAGACCAGATATCCCCTTGTCTACAAGTGAGTATCTGGTCTTGCCTGCCGTCAGCAGTAACAACCCTAATCCTCATCATCAACCTCCCCCCCAACTCTCTCAATATGCATCACCGAGAAACGTGACGAGGATCGACAGAAAAGCTCAAAAATTGCACATTATTTTTTTCAATGCTCGCATAGATAGCGAAATATGGCGCAGAAACAATGCATCGCATTATTTTTATCTGCGGGGAAAAATGATTGCAGAGAGATTGCGCAACACCAGTGCGCAAAAGTGAAAAATCGCCTATTTTTTTGCGTAAACGCACTAAAATATAGGTTATCATACTGCCTCACCGCTTGTTTCTCATCACCCAGCAACTATAATACGGGCGTTGTCTTATTGAATGGTTTCAGCAAACTACCGTGCCAAGATTAATAACAAGTTTTAAAACGGTATTACCTCGTTTCATCCCCTCTTTTAGGATGATATCTGACCCTGAGTGCCTTCAAAATTTCGGTTGCTGTCACTCTCTGCACTCAATGTGTTCTGTCTCTTTTTTCAGCAAATCCCTATCGGGGGTTAGCATCCTTAACCACCGGTTCCCATTTTTATCCATCACAACTTGTAGAAATTAACCGTTATGAAAAAGACCAAAATCGTTTGTACTATCGGCCCTAAAACTGAGTCCGAGGAAATGCTGGCCAAGCTGTTGAACGCAGGCATGAACGTTATGCGCCTGAACTTTTCTCACGGTGACTACGCCGAACACGGTCAACGCATTACGAATCTGCGCGCCATCATGCAGAAAACCGGACAGAAAGCCGCCATCCTGCTGGACACCAAAGGTCCAGAAATCCGCACCATGAAGCTGGAAAACGGTGCTGATGTTGCTCTGTCTGCCGGACAGACTTTCACCTTCACGACCGATCAGAGCGTCATCGGTAACAAAGATCGCGTAGCGGTAACCTACGCAGGATTCCCAGAAGACTTGAGCGTCGGCAATACCGTGCTGGTCGATGATGGTCTGATCGGTATGGAAGTCACTGCCATTAACGGCAACGAAGTCGTCTGTAAGGTACTGAACAACGGCGACCTGGGCGAAAACAAAGGCGTTAACCTGCCAGGCGTTTCCATTCAGTTGCCGGCTCTGGCAGAAAAAGACAAACGCGACCTAATCTTCGGTTGCGAACAAGGTGTTGATTTTGTAGCCGCTTCCTTCATCCGTAAACGTTCCGACGTTGAAGACATCCGTGCTCATCTGAAACAACACGGCGGTGAACACATCCAGATCATCTCCAAAATCGAAAACCAGGAAGGTCTGAACAACTTCGACGAAATCCTGGAAGCTTCTGACGGCATCATGGTTGCTCGTGGCGACCTGGGCGTGGAAATCCCGGTTGAAGAAGTTATCTTCGCTCAGAAAATGATGATCGAAAAATGTAACCAGGCGCGCAAAGTCGTTATTACCGCGACGCAGATGCTGGATTCCATGATCAAGAACCCGCGTCCGACCCGTGCGGAAGCGGGTGACGTCGCCAACGCCATCATCGACGGCACCGACGCCGTTATGCTGTCTGGCGAAAGCGCCAAGGGTAAATACCCACTGGAAGCGGTCAGCATCATGGCCACTATCTGTGAGCGCACTGACAAGGTCATGAAACCGCGTCTGGAACGTGCCGCGAACACCGGCCGCCTGCGCATCACCGAAGCCGTCTGCCGCGGCGCGGTAGAAACTGCAGAGAAACTGGAAGCGCCGCTGATTGTGGTAGCAACCAGCGGCGGTAAATCTGCGAAGTCCATTCGTAAGTACTTCCCGGATGCACGTATTCTGGCGCTGACCACCAATGAAGTCACCGCACGTCAGCTGATTCTGACTAAAGGCGTAGAAACGCAGTTAGTGAAAGAAATCGCTTCTACCGACGATTTCTACCGCATTGGTAAAGACGCTGCGCTGGAAAGTGGTTTTGCCAAATCAGGCGACGTTGTCGTCATGGTATCCGGCGCTTTGGTACCGAGCGGCACCACCAACACCGCTTCCGTACACCGCCTGTAATACCTCACGGCGAAAAGTCACCAATGAGTATCAAGCGCCCCTCGGGGCGCTTTTTTTATGGGTGACTTTATTTTACTTTTATGTGCTTTTCGGGCAGAGAACGTTCCAGTCAGTTATGCTAAAAACAGATATCAGTTCACTCTTATTCAGAGCAATCTGATAAAAATAGCCTGTTTTCCTTACTTTTTTTGTCTTTGAAGTGAAAGGCGCTGCTTCTTTGAGCGAACAATCCAAATTAAGCGTGTTCTCATCAAAAATTTATTCTCATTAGAAAAAAGTTTGTGTAATACTTGTATCGCTACATGGAGATTAACTCAATTAGAGGGTATTAATAATGAATCGTACTAAACTGGTACTGGGCGCGGTAATTCTGGGTTCTACTCTGCTGGCTGGCTGTTCTAGCAATGCTAAAATCGATCAACTGTCTTCTGACGTTCAGACTCTGAACAGCAAAGTTGATCAGCTGTCCAACGATGTAACCGCAATCCGCTCTGACGTACAGGCTGCTAAAGACGACGCAGCTCGTGCTAACCAGCGTCTGGATAACCAGGTTCGCACTTACAAAAAGTAATCGAATCTGTTGAATGAAAAATGGCGCACATTGTGCGCCATTTTTTTGTCTGTAATAAATCCTTTAGCTAACGCCTCTCACCAGGCCCTTTTCTTCTTAGCGCCGCCTGAGGCTGGACGCCCTTCCGGGCTTCGACGACGCGACTCCCTCATGGATGGCCCGTACGCTGCTGTTATGGCTGATGCGACGCTGAATCGGCTACGCTCGTGACTGGTGCCGCTGCGTCATTGGCCGTTTGCTGAGCGGGAATCGGCTCACCAGTGTTGACCAGCACAGGCATGCCAGAGCGACGCTCAATAGCGCTTTCGACAACCGCCTTATTGGTCTCTTCATTGTTGATAAAACCCTTCACTTTCTTGCTGAGCGCGATAGGCATCGTCTGCGGGTCATCTTTATCCGTGCGAGACAATGGCTGATGAACCTCGATATAGCGCTTACCATCAGGTTCTACGGCGACTTTTATCGGCTCGTTAACAACCTGTACCCGGGTACCAGGTTCAACGGCGTTGAACAACGCTTCAATATCATCTGCCCGCAAGCGGATACAGCCGGAGCTGACGCGCATACCAATGCCGAAATTCGCGTTAGTGCCGTGAATCAGATAGACCCCGCCGCTCTTCGCCATACGCATCGCAAACAGTCCCATTGGATTATCCGGCCCCGCAGGCACGACGGCCGGCAGGTCGATGCCCTGCTCTTTATAGTGCTTGCGAATATTCGGCGTCGGCGTCCAGGTCGGGTTCGGGTGTTTAGAGATGATGGTTGTGGTCATCACCGGCGTATTACGCCCCAGTTGGCCGATACCAATAGGATAAACGATCACCTTATTCTGACCTTTGGGGTAATAGAACATCCTCAGTTCAGCCAGGTTGATGACGATGCCTTCACGCGGCGTATCCGGCAGCAACATTTGGGTAGGGATGGTGAGCGTGGTGTCAGGCTTGGGAAGATAAGGATCGGTGCCGGGATTCGCTTCCAGCATCCCTAACAAACCTATTTTATAGTCGGCTGCAATCGCTTCCAGAGAACGACCGTCGTGTGGAACGACATAAGTGGTGTTTTCACCGACTAAACGGCTATCTGGCGGCGGCAGCGGATACTCGGTGGCGTGCCCTGCTGACATGCCGCCGATGTACGACACCAGAAGCAGCCCCATTAACGTCAACGCGCGTTTCATCATCAGTTCCCTATTCTTGCGGCTTAAAGGTTGAGGTCTATACGGTGGCGGCAGAATCGCCCGTACAACCCTATAGACCATTTGCCGGACTATTATCGATTGAATTGTTTAACATTCAGTTTGTTGCGAAGCTAATATTAAGAATAAGAGCAGATCGCCCGCAGATCCACGGGCGAACTCTTAAAGCATGGCGGGAAAGAGGAGAACAACGGCGTCAGCGTGGTGCCAACGCCGCTCAAGAGAAAGCGATCAGGCCAGCTCAGCGGCCCGACTGCGAATCGACCGCAGCA
This sequence comes from Lonsdalea quercina, assembly GCF_900107885.1. Classification (NCBI taxonomy): domain Bacteria; kingdom Pseudomonadati; phylum Pseudomonadota; class Gammaproteobacteria; order Enterobacterales; family Pectobacteriaceae; genus Lonsdalea; species Lonsdalea quercina. Next base: position 454,905 of record NZ_FNQS01000002.1, read on the forward strand.
TCGCTTCCAGCCCTTGCGAACGTGAAGGGGTAAGATGCTGGGTCAACGCCAGCTCCTGGAAAAACGGCCGGACATCCAGCGAGACGATATCCTGCGGCGTTAGCTGCTGATAAAGGCTGAAAACAACGGCGATAAGTCCTTTGACGATTGCAGCGTCGCTGTCGCCCTGTAGCGCGACTCGCCCCTGCTCGTCCCGCGTCACCACGATCCATACCTGACTCTGACAGCCATTCACGCGATTATCTTCCTGACGCAGATCGTCGCTTAGCGGCTCCAGACGTGATCCCAGTTCCATGATGTAGAGATACTTTTCTTCCCAGTTATGACAGCGAGAAAAATTGCGTACCAGTTTCTGCGGCTCCGGCAGACTTGCCATAATATCCTCCGCGGTTAACTTAACCGCCTAATAAACCATGAATACGTTGTAGCCCGGCGACCAGCCGGTCGATATCTTCACGCTGGGTATAAACGGCCAAAGACGCTCGGCACATGCTGGAAACCCCGTAGTGTTCCATTAACGGCATGGCGCAGTGATGGCCGGTACGGATGGCGATGCCGTACTGATCGAGGAAACTCCCCACGTCGTAGGCATGGTGTTGACCGAGGTTGAAGGCAATCACACCTTGACGCTGTTCCGGACCGTACATAATCAGCGTCGGTACCGTCTTAAGCGCGGATACCGCATACTGCATCAGATCGGTTTCGTAGCGGTGGATCGCCTCGCGTCCTATTGCAGAAACGTAATCCAACGCGGCGCCCAATCCCATAATGCCGGCGGTATTGGGAGAGCCAGCTTCGAAGCGCCAGGGCGCATCGGCGTAGGTCGTGCCTTTGGTGAGGCTGACTTCGCGGATCATCGAGCCTCCGCCTTCCCACGGCGGCATGGCCTGTAGCAACGCATGTTTGGCATACAACACGCCGATCCCTGAAGGCCCATAAATTTTATGGCCGGAGAACGCGTAAAAGTCACAGTTTAACGCCTGAACGTCGACTGGCTCATGCATGATCGCCTGCGCCCCGTCCAGCAACACCTTCGCGCCGACGCTATGCGCCAGACGAACGATGTCCTGTACCGGGTTCACGGTTCCCAGCACGTTCGAAATGTGGGTAACGGAGACTAAACGAGTCCGTTCATCCAACAAATCCGGCAACAAGGCGACATCCAGCTCACCGTCGGCCGTCAATGGCAGAACGCGAATTTCGATACCGTGCGTTTGGGCCAGCATCTGCCAGGGAACGATGTTGGCATGGTGCTCCATGCCGGTAATCACCACATTGTCGCCGGGCTGCGTGAAGGTCCGCCCGTAGCTGTTGGCGACCAGGTTGATCGCTTCTGTGGTACCGCGTACGAATACGATCTCTTCCGCAGACTCCGCGTTGATGAATGACGCCGTCAGCGTACGCACATCCTCCATCGCCGTTGTCGCCCGGGCGCTCAACGTGTGAATGCCGCGGTGAACCGCGGCATATTCGTTACGATAAAAATTCAGCTCACGGTCGATCACCGACTGCGGCTTCTGCGAACTGGCCGCGCTGTCCAGATAGACCAGCGACTGGCCGTTGACTTCCTGTTTCAGAACGGGGAAATCTGCGCGGACGCGTTCTATCGGGTAATCACTCATTGCTGGCCTCCCGCGGCGCCGATGAGGCGTTCCGCTATGCGTTTGATCACGACGTCGCGCAGAGCGTCGTCAGAGATCGCTTCCGTCAGTTCGGCGGCAAAAGCGAAGATAATCATTTGTTGCGCGTCTTCACCACTGATGCCGCGGGCGCGCAGGTAAAACAGCTGCTCTTCGTCGATACGGCCAACCGTCGCGCCATGACTGCATTTGACGTCGTCGGCGTAGATTTCCAGCTGCGGCTTGGTGTCCACTTCCGCCAGACGGCCCAATAGCAGGTTGTTGTTGGTCATCTTGCCATCGGTTTTCAGCGCATGAGGCGCTACTTTGATCATGCCATTGAATACCGCCTTGGCGCGATCGCGGACGATCGTCTTATGCAACTGACGACTTTCGCCATTGCCCTGATTGTGTTCCAGATAGGTGCGCGTGTCGCAAACCTCGCTGCCACGCGGCAGGATCAGGCTATTGATGGTCAGATTAGCCCCTTCGCCGTTCATCTGCGCGCTGGTCTGATGCCGGGTCAGCCCCGCCCCCAACAGGAAACTGTGGCTGGAAACGCGCGCCGAGCGCGCCATCCGCACATCATTGTGAGCGAAGTGGTAGCCCGACGCCGCTTCGAACGCCAATTTATAATGCGTAACGTCGCAGTTTTCACCTGCGTCGACGGTCAGACGAGCGCCGCTGAAATGCGCGCGCTCATCCAGACTGACATAGTGTTCAATCACCGTAGCGGCGGCGTTCGCGCCCACCTGGAGATCGTGGCGATGGTGAACCGTGTTCAGTACCGCGCCGTCGCCGGAGCTGATGTGCAGCAGATACAGCGGCTTTTCAGCCTGTACGCCAGCGGCAAGACGAATCTGCGTGCGCTCGGCGGCCAGACTCTCGGTAAGATGCAAGAAGACGTCCGGCTGAATCGGAGCGGCCATCGGCAGCGACGCGGGGGATGCCGCTACTTCAACCTGATAAGGGCCCCAGTCGGCGTCGCTGAGTTCGGGACTCAGGCGTCCGTCGACGAACACCATCCGCCACGCATCCAGCGGCAGTGACAACGCATCGCACTGCACCGCGTTGACCGTCCGCGCGGCGGGTTCGGTGAATTCATGGCTGAGCAAGCCGTCCAGCGGCGTGTATTTCCAGTGCTCTTGCCGGCGGTTTGGCACGCCCAACTGCAACACTTGCTTCCAGTGTTGACCCGCTTCTTCAGAACGCGCTCCGGCGCCGTCGAACAACCGCTGCCACTGCTGCAACGCCTGCGTCGCTTTCGTATTACTGTTGGTCGGTAAGCCAGCCATAGCCCTGCTCCTCCAACTGTTTAACCAATGTGAAGTCACCGGATTTCACAATCCGCCCCTGATACAACACGTGAACGAAGTCTGGTTTGATGTAGTCGAGAATACGCTGGTAGTGCGTTACGATGATGAAGGAGCGCTCTTCGTTACGCAGCGTGTTGACGCCGTTGGAGACGATTTTCAGCGCATCGATGTCCAGCCCGGAGTCGGTTTCGTCGAGAATGCACAGGTTGGGTTCCAACGCGGCCATCTGCAAGATGTCGTTGCGTTTCTTCTCACCGCCGGAGAAACCGACGTTGACCGAACGGGTCAGCAGATCAGCCGGCATATTCAGTAGTTTGATTTTTTCTTCAATAAAGTCTTCAAAATCAAAGCGGTCTAAAGGTTCCTGCTGACGATATTGACGAACGGCATTGACCGCGGTCTGTAAAAAGAACTGATTGCTGACGCCCGGAATTTCGACCGGATACTGAAACGCCATGAAAATGCCTTCGCCCGCACGATCTTCCGGCGACAGTTCCAACAAGTCTTTGCCTTTGAACGTGACGGAACCTGACGTCACTTCGTAGTCCTCGCGGCCAGCCAGCGTCGCGGACAGCGTACTTTTGCCGGAGCCGTTCGGCCCCATGATGGCATGGACTTCGCCCGGTTTGATTTGAAGATTCAGCCCTTTGATGATTTCTTTTTCTTCGACACTGACTCTTAAATTTTCAATATTCAACATACTTTATCCTTCAGACGCCTTTGCCGCAGGCGCTCGTCTTATAGGCACCGGAGTGCATGTGTTCAATAGGTGACATTGTCACTTTCACAGCGATCAGCCCACACTGTGCTCAAGGCTTATGGCCAGGAGCTTCTGGGCTTCCACCGCAAACTCCAGCGGCAGTTCGGAGAAGACATCTTTACAGAACCCGTTCACGATCATTGAAATCGCATCATCTTCGCTGATACCGCGCTGCAAACAGTAGAACAGCTGGTCTTCGCCGATTCGGGACGTGGTCGCTTCGTGCTCCAGCTGCGCCGTGTTGTTTTTCACTTCCACGTACGGGAACGTGTGCGCGCCGCACTCGCTACCAATCAACATCGAGTCGCACTGGGTGAAGTTACGGGCGTTCGTCGCGGTCGGCATAATTTTCACCAGTCCGCGATAAGTGTTCTCGCTGCTGCCCGCCGAAATCCCTTTCGAGATAATGGTGGACCGCGTGTTTTTCCCGATGTGGATCATCTTGGTTCCGGTGTCGGCCTGCTGATGACCGCTGGTCAACGCCACAGAGAAAAACTCGCCGACCGAGTTGTCGCCACGCAGCACCACGCTGGGATATTTCCAGGTGATTGCAGAGCCGGTCTCAGACTGCGTCCAGGACATTTTCGAACTTTCTCCCGCGCACAGCGCGCGCTTGGTCACAAAGTTCAAAATCCCGCCTTCGCTGTCTTTACCCGCGAACCAGTTCTGCACGGTGGAATACTTCACTTCCGCCCGGTTATTGATGATCACTTCCACGACGGCGGCATGCAGCTGATAGCTGTCACGCACCGGGGCGGAACACCCTTCGATGTAGCTGACATAGCTGTCGTCGTCCGCGATCAGGATGGTACGTTCAAATTGACCGGTTTTCGCCGCGTTAATACGGAAGTAGGTCGACAGCTCCATCGGACAGCGCACCCCTTTCGGGATGTAAACGAACGTGCCGTCGGAAGCCACGGCAGCGTTCAGCGCGGCAAAGAAGTTATCGTTGGACGGCACCACGGTGCCCAGGTATTTGCGCACCAGCTCCGGGTGTTCCTGAATCGCTTCGCTGAACGAACAGAAAATCACGCCGTGTTTCGCCAGCTCATGACGATAGGTCGTCGCAACGGACACGGAATCGAAAATCGCGTCGACGGCTACGTCTTTACCTTCACGTACCGGCACGCCAAGCTGCTCGAACGCCTTTTCGACCTCGGTGGTCAGGTAGTTCTGCTCGCTTAGCGTATTGGCGCCGTTTTCACCGGACTGCTGCACCGCGCCGGGCTGTGATCCGCAGGTGTCGTCGCACTGGCCGCAGGATGGCGCGGAATAATAGCTGTAGTCCTGATAATCAAGCTTGTCGTAATGCGCCTTCAGCCAGTGCGGTTCTTCCATTTCCAACCACGCGCGGAAGGCGTTGAGACGAAACTCAAGCATCCATTCGGGTTCGTTACGCTTGGCGGAAATCGCCCGCACCACTTGTTCATTAATACCCCTGGCCAGCTCATCCGTCGCCAGTTCGGTGAAGAAGCCCTCTTTGTAGCGGCCGTCGCCGAGCCAGATCTGTACATCATCGGATACATCTACGTTACTACGCGCCATAATAGTGTCGCCGCTTAGAGCCCAAAGCTCTCACCACACCCGCAGGCGTGTTGAGCTTTAGGGTTGTTGTATTTAAACACCTGATTCAAGCCTTCATGGACGTAGTCCACTTCAGTGCCGTCAATAAAAGGCATCGCCTTGAGAGGAACGTAAAGACGGGCGCCGTCGCGCTGAAACACTTGCTCGTCAGCATCAGGCTGTTTGATCATATCCAACACGTAACCAAAGCCCGCACATCCAGACTGCTTCACACTCAGCCGTAGCCCCTGCACTTCGGGGTCCTGTTGCATCAGTCGAACAATATGGGCGGCTGCGCTTTCAGTCAGCGTGAGTCCCTGCCAGACATTTTCATCCAGTGAAAATGTCTCTACATTTTGCGATTGCATGGGGATTACCTCGTCTCTCTAAACTTTCCGCTTTTAGCGGGTCTGCCCTAATGGTAGTGATAATAGTGAGGGGGCTTCAACCTCGTGATTTCTAGGGCTATACGACGCTCCGACCCCAAACACCGTTTTTTTTAACCGCCCCGAAAACGCTCGGGGCCGATTCAGGGGGGAGCGCTTATTCTAACCACATGAAATAAAAGAACAATAATCGAAGTTGAAGTGATCGCGTCGGCGGATTGTTCAACATTTTATTATCATAAGTATAACATCTATCGCTGGAACCTATTTTATAAACAGGAGGAATCAACAGATATTTTCCCCCTATTTTAAGCTTTTTGCTGCTATTTACATCTCAACCGTTGCATGTCACTTTGAGGGAAAATATGATAACGATTATCATTTAACAAAGGATTGACCCCATGTTTCCTTTCAATGCCTGGCTGCAATCCCATATCGATGACTATCGTGCGACACTGCGTGACGCCACGATGGAAATGTATATGGCAGAAGTGAATCTGGATAATCCCGATAGCGATATCACCCACATTCGCAGTTACTATCTGTCCGGTATGAGGATGGTGGAGCTGAGCCAACACTACGGCGACGACGACAGCTATCTGCTGGCACTGGTCAAAATGCACCATCGGCTCATTCGGGAGATTAACAATCCGCGGCGCTGCCATCTGTGCCGCCTGCAGAGCTACCACTTCGGCCGACAGACGCTACAGCTGATCTGCAATCAGTTCAGCCAACAAGGCTGCTGGCAAAAAGTCACGGCATTTCAGGCCGACTTCGCGAAACGCGTCGCGTTTATGCCCTGAGGCGAACGCTGAGCGTTATCCATCGGGTGTGATGACCGCCGTGGTCAGACGCGACGTGCAACACAGGCGGTCGTCGGGACCGTAGATGTCGATTTGCCACACCTGATGTCGTTTACCGACGTGCAGCGCGCGGCAGATGCCTCTAACTTCACCTTCGCCGACGCCCCGCAGGTGATTGGCGTTAATTTCCACCCCCACCACCTGCTGGTCGTCCTGCGAGCACAGATAGCCCGCAACGGACCCCAATGATTCCGCCAGCGTGACAGAAGCCCCGCCATGCAGTCGACCGAACGGTTGTCGCGTCCGTTCATCCACCGGCATGACGCCCTCCAGCGTATCGTCGGTCATGCGGGTAAACCGGATGCCGAGATGCCCCACCATGCAATGGGCCGACCGCTGATTAAGCTGTTCCAGATCGCACTCTCGTTTCCACAACCTCATACTAGCTCCAACAACGCCTGTAAGGGATGTTTGAAGGACTGTCCTTCCATCCGTTTCATCTGACTGCGGCAGGAATATCCGGTTGTCAGACAGCGCTGTGGCGGCAGTTTATGCACTGCAGGCTGCCAGGACAGCGCATAGATCTTCTTGGAGTTATCCAGGTTGGGCGCTTCATGTCCATACGTTCCCGCCATCCCACAGCAACCGACGCTGACGTTTTCCAATTTGGCGCCGAATCGGGCGAAGATGCGGCGCCATTGCTGGGTGCTCGTTGGCAGCGCGGTCGCTTCCGTACAGTGGCCGAACAGATACCACGGTTCGCCCGCCTCGTCTCTGTCCGTGCCGTCCGGCAAGGCGTTCACTAGCCACTCGTGCACCAGTTGTACCTTGAAGTCGCCGCGTCGGTCGCCCAGCGCTTCTTGATATTCGTCGCGATAACACAGCACCAGCGCCGGATCGACGCCCACCATCGGTAGCCCGAGGGCCGCCACGCGGTTAAGAAAATCCGCGGTTTTACTCGCTGTTCGGGCGAAACGGGTTAGAAAACCTTTGATATGCTGCGCCTTGCCATTCGGCGAGAACGGCACCAGCACCGGTTTGAAATGCAGCTTTTCCACCAGCTTGACGAAATCCGCCACGACTTTCGCGTCGTAATAGCTGGTGAACGGGTCCTGCACTATCAGCACATAGTCGGCACGCGCCCGTGGGGACAGCTGTTCCAGCTGTTCCAGCGTGGTCGTCATCGCGGGATGGCCCGCAAACTGTTGCCGCAACGACGGGGAGGATAACAGCGGGAGATCGACCATGCCGATAAATTTGCGGCTCAACTCGCCGACCCACGGCTGTTTGAGGAAAAAGTTGAAGGTTTTGGGCGCTCTCGCCATCAGCGGCGCATAGCTCTCCACGCCAGCGACTAGGTAGTCCCGCGCCGGTCGCAAGTAACGCGTATGGTAGAGTTGTAAAAAGCGCGAGCGGAAACTCGGCACGTCGATTTTAATCGGGCACTGCGTCGAGCAGGCCTTACAGGCCAGACAGCCCGACATCGCCTCTTTCACTTCATGCGAAAAATCATAGTCTCCCTTGCGCGCCTGCCAGGTGTGGCGTGTCTTCTGCACCAAGGTGCGGAAACTGATGCGCCGCTCCGACAGACTGTTTTCCAGCGCCAGCGGATCCACGCCCTGCTCCGTTAACAGCCGCAGCCACTCGCGCACCAGCGACGCGCGGCCTTTGGGGGAATGGATGCGATTACCGGTCACCTTCATCGACGGACACATCGGGCTGCGTGCATCAAAGTTAAAACACAGACCGTTGCCGTTACATTCCATCGCGCCGCGAAAAGAAGTGCGAACCGCCAGAGGAATGCGACGATCGTAGGTGCCGCGTTTCACCGCATCGACCTTCATCATCGGCGCGTCGACATCGATGGGCGCACAAATTTTTCCCGGATTGAGGCGGTTTTGCGGATCAAAGGCGCTTTTGACGCGACGCAGCTCTTCATACAGTTCCGGGCCAAAAAAGGCGGGGCTATACTCGGCGCGAAATCCCTTGCCATGTTCTCCCCAGAGCAGACCGCCGTATTTGGCGGTTAACGCCACAATCTGATCCGACAGCTGCTTCATCAGCATCTCCTGCTGCGGATCGCACATATCCAGCGCCGGACGGACGTGCAGTACCCCGGCATCCACATGGCCGAACATGCCGTAGCTCAGCTGATGGCTATCCAGCAGCGCGCGGAACTCCGCAATGTAGTCCGCCAGATGCTGGGGAGGAACGCAGGTATCCTCGGCAAACGGGATGGGTTTGGCCTGCCCTTTGCTGTTGCCCAGCAAACCAACCGCCTTTTTACGCATGCCATAAATTCGCTCGATACCAGCGAGGTCGTGACAGAGCTGATACCCGATCACGCCCTTCTCCCGCTTCGCCAACAGAGCATCAAGCCGCTGACACAATGACCCGACGCGCTCATCGATCAGAGCTTCATCATCCCCGGCAAATTCGACGATATTTAGCCCCAGCATTTCCTGACCGGGAACGTCGGTAATCAATTCACTGACCGAATGCCAGACGATATCCTCTCGCGCCAAATTCAGCACTTTGGAGTCCACCGTCTCCACGGATAAGGCTTGCGCATCCACCATAAACGGCGCGTTGCGCAGTGCGGAGTCGAACGAGTCGTACTTGATATTCACCAGCCGCCGGATTTTCGGCAACGGCGTGATATCCAGTTTGGCTTCGGTGATAAAAGCCAGAGATCCTTCCGACCCGGTCAAAATACGCGTGAGATCGAAGGTCTGCAGATCGTCGCTGAATACATGACGCAAATCGTACCCGGTAAGGAATCGATTCAGCTTGGGAAACTTGTCGACGATGAGATGGCGCTGCTCGCGGCAGCGGTTGAGTACGGTGTCGTATATCCGCCCGACCGGCGACGGTTCCTCAGCCAGTTGTTCGGCCAAAGTCACCGGCATGGGCTGCGTGTCCAGCATTTCGCCGCCTAACAGCACGGCCCGTAAACCGAGTACGTGGTCAGACGTTTTGCCGTACATCAGAGAGCCCTGACCGGAAGCGTCCGTGTTAATCATCCCGCCCAGCGTGGCGCGATTGCTGGTCGACAGCTCCGGCGCAAAAAAATAGCCGAACGGTTTCAGATACTGGTTAAGCTGGTCTTTGATGACGCCGGCTTCAACGCGTACCCACCCTTGCTCAGGATTGATTTCCAGAATCCGATTCATGTAGCGCGACATATCGACCACGATGCCCCGATTCAGGGCCTGTCCGTTGGTGCCGGTGCCGCCGCCGCGCGGCGTGAACGTGAGTGACGAGAATGCCGCTTCGCCCGCCAGCCGCGCTAGAAGCGCCACATCGGCGGTCGAACGAGGAAAAACCACGGCATCCGGCAACAGTTGATAAATGCTGTTGTCGGTCGCCATTGTCAGTCGGTCTGCATAGTGGGTGGCGGTATCGCCGGTGAATCCGTGTTGTTTTAACGCTTCCAAAAAGTCGAGCACCGGCTGAACGAGGCCAGGCGCCTGAGTGATCTGTGGGATCATTGTAGTTGACCCTGTCTGTAGAATAGTGTTTGCAAAACAGTGATAGAATTAGAGGCGTGACGCTTCTTTATCCCGGCGCCGCACAATTTTTGTTTTATCACATTTCATGCCGTGGCGCGCCTACGGAACGATAAAAACTTAAGGGGAACACGCCCTGTTCGGCGCAAGGCGTGGGATCAAGACTCACCACCCTGGCCGCAGTAAATGCAGCATCTGGGCTTTTTTACCGCTATTATCTTTCCCGCTGACAAAGTCTATCGTCAGTCGATAAGACATTCGCTCAAGAGGTAATAATCGTTGATGGAACACTCTCAGTCACCCCGTTTCGACCTAGCTACAATGCTGTTCACGCTTATGTTCATTGCCGTAATGATCATTGCCTGCTTTTGGGTTATCCAGCCCTTTATTCTGGGTTTTGCCTGGGCGAGCATGGTGGTTATCGCTACTTGGCCGCTGCTGGTCCGCCTGCAGAAACTGCTCTGGGGCCGTCGGTCGCTGGCTGTCGTCGCCATGACGCTGCTTCTGATTCTACTATTTGTCATCCCCACCTCTATTCTGGTAAGCAGCGTGATCGATAACTCTTCGACGTTGATCGGCTGGGCGTCTTCTCAGGAGCGCATGGCGCCGCCCACGCTGGAGTGGCTTAAATCCGTTCCTATGGTGGGCGACAAACTCTATAGCAGCTGGCAGACGCTTATTCACAGCGGAGGCAGCGCCCTGATGTCGAAGGTTCAGCCTTATGTCGGGAAAACGGCGACCTGGGTCGTGGCGCAGGCCGCGCACGTTGGCCGTTTCTTGATGCATTGCGCCCTGATGGTGCTGTTCAGCGTCTTGCTGTACAGCAAAGGCGATCGAGTGGCCTTCGGCGTTCGCCGCCTTGCCATTCGTTTAGGGCAGGAACGCGGCGATGCGGCGGTGATCCTGGCCGCGCAGGCCATCCGCGCCGTGGCGCTGGGCGTGGTCGTCACGGCTATTGTCCAATCCGTGCTCGGCGGGATCGGCCTGACGATCGCCGGCATCCCCTATACGACGCTGCTCACCGTTCTGATGTTCCTGAGCTGCGTCGCGCAGCTCGGTCCACTGCCGGTGCTGGTCCCCGCCATCATCTGGCTGTACTGGACTGGCGATACGACCTGGGGAACCGTGCTGTTGGTATGGAGCGGCGTCGTCGCTACGCTGGATAACGTCATCAGACCAATCCTAATCCGGATGGGCGCCGATCTGCCGCTACTACTGATCCTGTCCGGGGTCATCGGCGGCCTGCTGGCCTTCGGCATGATCGGACTTTTCATTGGGCCGGTCGTGTTGGCGGTTTCCTACCGCCTGCTCTCCGCCTGGATGCAGGACACCCCGGAGCCGCCATCACTGTCAGACGTGCACGTCGATCCTAAAAGCACCCAACTATAACCCGCCGACGTTTCCTTATCCGATGACATTCTCCAAGGCAGTTTCTGCCTTGGAGAACAGGAAACAATTAAGAAAAGCTTACCTATTTAAGACAACTCCGATTTAACCCTAATGACGGGCATTCTGTAAATCCTTACACATAAGGAGATATCAGCAAGAGAACTGTGTAACTAAAAAAAATCGTTAAAAAACAATTAACCATTAGGATGATTCTTAATGACGGATCCGGCACGAGTTCATACTATGGATAACGAAGCTAGTGTTTAAATCACATCTGTCCGGAGGTTTCTCCTCGTCAGAGCCAGTAACGAATTGCTGTGTGTAGTCTTTGCCCATCCCCTGTGATGGGCTTTTTTTTTGGCTGCGAATTATTCCTGGTGATAGCGCCCTTCGCCCCACAAAAAAACGCGCGTGACAACCAAGGTTGACCACGCGCGTTTCCTCTATCGTGACGCTCTAAATGACAAAGCAATAAGAAACAGTATCGCGATTACCGTATCGGACCGATGACCCTCTGTTAGCGGATTTCCGCGAGACTCAGCCAGGTTTGCACTACGGTATCCGGATTCAACGACAGGCTGTCGATGCCTTGATCCATCAACCAGGCGGCGAAGTCTTCATGATCTGACGGCCCTTGTCCGCAGATGCCGACGTATTTGCCCTGCGCTTTAGCGGCTTTGATCGCCATTGCCAGCAATATTTTTACCGATTCATTGCGTTCATCGAACAACGCCGATACCACGCCGGAGTCACGATCCAAGCCCAACGTCAGCTGCGTCATATCGTTCGAACCGATGGAAAATCCATCAAAGTGCCGCAGGAACGCTTCAGCCTGCAACGCGTTGGACGGAATTTCACACATCATGATGATTTTCAGCCCTTTGTCGCCACGACGTAATCCTTGCGCCGCCAGCTCCGCCACCACCGCTTCCGCCTGTTCAACGGTGCGAACAAACGGGATCATGATTTCGACGTTGGTTAGCCCCATCACATCGCGCACCCGTTTGACCGCTTCACATTCCAGCGCAAAACAGTCACAGAAGTCAGGCGAGACATAACGGCCTGCGCCACGGAAACCCAGCATGGGGTTCTCTTCGTCCGGCTCATACCGCTCGCCACCAACCAGGTTGGCATATTCGTTGGATTTGAAGTCAGACAGCCGCACGATAACGCGCTTCGGCCAGAAGGCGCTGGCGAGCGTGGCAATACCCTCTTTTAGACGTTCGATGTAAAACTCGACCGGGTCGTCGTAGCCCTGCATCAGACTTTTAATCTCCTGCTGTAGTTGCGGCGTCTGCTGGTCAAACTCCAGCAGCGCGCGCGGATGCACACCGATCATGCGATTGATGATGAATTCGAGCCGCGCCAGCCCTACGCCGTCATTAGGCAAGCAGGCGAAGTCAAAGGCGCGATCCGGGTTGCCTACGTTCATCATGATTTTGAGCGGCAAAGTCGGCATGGCGTCCACTGGCGAGCTTTTCACCGTGAAGTCCAACAGATCCTGATAGACGTAGCCGGTGTCGCCCTCCGCACAGGAGACGGTCACCTTCTGCCCATTACCGAGTCGCTCCGTCGCATCACCGCAGCCTACGACGGCCGGGATCCCCAGCTCACGGGCGATAATCGCCGCATGACAGGTACGCCCACCCCGGTTGGTCACGATAGCCGCGGCCTTTTTCATAATCGGTTCCCAATCGGGATCGGTCATGTCCGTTACCAGCACATCGCCCGCATTAACCAGATGCATTTCATTGATGTCATTGATGTTTTTGACTTCACCCGCGCCAATGCGATGCCCGATAGCCCGGCCCTCAACCAGCACTTCGCCGCTGGCGGGCAGGTGATAGCGCTCCATGACCTGACCATTCGAGCGCACGGTTTCCGGCCGCGCCTGCACAATGTAGAGACGACCGGTGTGACCGTCTTTCGCCCACTCGATATCCATCGGTCGGGCGTAGTGTTTTTCAATCAGCAGCGCCTGATGCGCCAGCGCCTGTACTTCTTCGTCGGTTAAGCAGAAACGGTCGCGCTGCGTCTCCGGAACGTCCTCGATACTGACCTGTTTGCCATGCTCTTGACTGGGGGCATACACCATGCGGATCTTCTTCGACCCCATGTTGCGGCGCACTATCGCAGGATTGCCCTTCAGCAGCATCGGTTTGTGGACGTAGAACTCATCCGGGTTGACCGCGCCTTGTACCACCATTTCACCTAGTCCCCAGGCCGCAGTGATGAAGACCACCTGATCGAACCCGGATTCGGTGTCCAGCGTAAACATGACGCCGGACGCCGCCAGATCGGAACGCACCATACGCTGGATCCCGGCGGACAGCGCGACTCCGCGGTGATCGTAGCCCTGATGTACACGGTAAGAAATGGCGCGGTCGTTGAACAGCGAGGCGAATACATGTTTGACCGCCGTCAACACGGCATCGTAGCCCTGTACGTTGAGGAATGTCTCTTGCTGACCGGCGAAGGAAGCATCGGGCATGTCTTCGGCGGTGGCCGACGAACGGACGGCGAAGGAAGCGTCTGGATCGTCCCCTGATAGCTGCTGATAGGCATCGCGTATCGCTTGTTCCAACGCAGGCTGGAATGGCGTATCGACAATCCATTGACGAATTTGGACGCCGGCTTTGGCCAGCTGGTTGACATCGTCAATGTCGGTTTTATCCAGCAGCGCGTAAATCCGCTGGTTGATGCCACTCTGTGTCAAAAAATCATTGAACGCCTGAGCGGTTGTCGCGAAGCCATTGGGGACTTCCACGCCCAGCGATGACAGGTTGGTGATCATCTCACCCAGAGAGGCGTTCTTGCCGCCTACCCGCTCCACGTCATGCATACCGAGTTGGTCGTACCACAAGACATTACGCTTATCTGTACCGTTGTTGGACATCGAAATTATCCTTCTGCATACAATGTAGGGTATGGAAGCACTGCTGCTGAAACCTCAGCTTTTTCGAGCGTAGCATAGCGTTTTGTAAAGCTGGGAAAGGTGAATCGATCAACCTAGTGAAAAAAAATTGTCGCCTCTGATTCACATTGCGCGGCCGGGAAAAAACATCAATAGTGAGCGGGTTTGCCCACTTAATCAGAAAGATATGCCCCGCCTTGGTTCTGGATGCCGATACTACGTTTGGACCGCTCCGGAGCCTATCGCCTTGAGGAGTCCCTGTGGAACGAAGCGTCTTTTATGTCTCCGACGGTACCGCCATTACAGCCCAGGTGCTGGGGCATGCCGTGCTCTCGCAGTTTCCCGTCGATGTCACCAGCTATACCCTGCCGTTTGTCGAAAGTTCCAGCCGTGCCAACGCCGTCCGGGAGCAGATCAATGCGATTTATCAACAGAGCGGCGTGCGCCCGCTGGTGTTCTACTCTATCGTGACGCCGGCGGTCCGAGACATCATCGTCAGCAGCGAGGGCTTCTGTCAGGATATCGTTCAAGCCTTGGTCGCGCCGCTACAGCAGGAGTTGAATATCGAACCAAGCCCGGTGGCGAACCGGACCCACGGACTCACGGCCGACAACCTGATAAAATACGATGCCCGCATTGCCGCTATCGATTACACGCTTGCGCACGACGACGGCATCTCGCTGCGCAATCTCGATCAGGCTCAGGTCATCTTGCTGGGCGTTTCACGCTGCGGAAAAACGCCCACCAGCCTGTATCTGGCGATGCAGTTCGGCATCCGCGCCGCCAACTACCCGTTCATCGCCGAAGATCTGGACAACCTCAACCTGCGGTTGCCCGAGGCGCTGCGGCCGTACCACGATAAACTGTTCGGTCTGACCATCGATCCAGAACGGCTGGCCGCCATTCGCGAAGAGCGGCGCGGCAATAGCCATTATGCGTCGTTACGACAGTGTCGGCTGGAGCTACGGGAAGTCGAGGCGCTTTACCGGCGTTATCAGATCAAATACATCAATACGACCAACTACTCCGTGGAAGAGATTTCCGCTCGGATCATCGATATCCTGGGCATGAGCAGGCGCATGTACTAGTTCAAAGGTACGATGGGTGGTAGACTTCTCCGCATCGTGCTGGATGGAGGCGAACCAAAGCGTTAAGCACAAGTGCTTCTGCTCCGCTTGAACCTATCAGCGCCTCCTTTCCCTTTTACTGAGAATGCTTTCATGCCCCAAACTGACGAACTCCGCAGCTCACGCCTTGATACGCTGATAACGCCGGAACAACTGATCGGCGCGCTTCCCTTGACGCCCGACGTCGCCGAAACCGTGACGACGGCGAGATCCAACATCGAAAATATTCTATCCGGACGCGACCCGCGTCTGCTTGTCATCATCGGCCCCTGCTCCCTCCACGATCCGGAAAGCGCTCTGGCGTACGCACGACGGTTAGCCGAACTTCGCACGCGCCATCAACATCGATTGGAAATCGTGATGCGGGCTTATTTTGAGAAACCGCGCACGGTGGTGGGATGGAAGGGATTAATCGCAGACCCGGATCTGAACGGCAGTTTTCAGGTCAATAAAGGCTTAACACTCGCCCGTCAACTGCTGCTGGAGATCAACAAGCTGGGCCTGCCGGCCGCCACCGAATTTCTGGATATCGTCACCGGCCAGTATATTGCCGATCTGATTAGCTGGGGCGCCATCGGGGCACGCACGACGGAGAGCCAGATTCATCGGGAAATGGCGTCGGCGCTATCTTGCCCGGTCGGGTTCAAGAACGGAACGGACGGCAACATTCGCATTGCGATTGATGCAATCCGCTCCGCTCAGGCGTCTCACATGTTTCTGTCGCCGGATAAACAAGGCCGGATGTCGGTCTACCGTTCATCGGGAAATCCGTATGGCCACATGATTATGCGCGGCGGGAAAACGCCCAACTACCATGCCGAAGATGTGGCGCAAGCTTGCCAGCAGTTGGCGTCGTTTTCTCTGACGCCGCGGCTTATCATCGACTGTAGTCACGGCAACTGTCAGAAGCAGCACCGGCGACAGAGTGATGTGGCACTCTCGGTTTGTGGGCAAATCGCCGAGGGAACCACGGCTATCGCGGGGGTGATGATAGAGAGTTTTCTGGTGGAAGGCGCTCAGCCCTCGCTCAATCCGGCCTCCTTGACGTTCGGCCAGTCTATTACGGACCCCTGTTTAGGCTGGGAAGACAGCGAGCGCGTACTGGCTCAGTTGGCGGAGGCGGTGAGCCACCGGTTGTAATTCGTCGCCGGAATCCGCGTGACAAGAATCACGCTGCACGACCACGTCGGAACCGCCATAAAAAAACCTCCGCAGCAAGGCGGAGGCGGTTCCTTTTCATTAGCTAAGGCAGCGCTAAGCTGCTACTGCCCTATCTTCCATGGCCTGTCGCCACCCTCCCAACCAGTAAGACCGAGCATTGATCGATTGATAGGGGCAAAGCTCCTTGGGTCGACCAGAAATACCTGCTTGATAACCGCGTGAATGCGCCCGTTCAAGGCGATCTCGTTTCTGTCTCTTCATGCCTCATTTCCCTCATACGAGTCTGGTGGAAAGAATGGTGATTACTTTATGAGCAACCACATTTAAGGAATAGCGATTCCTGGTCTGAAGATCAAGTCGCAATATTCACGCCATCGTCATATTTGTGAGCCAATATCGGAATCTTTTACCTGGAGGCGGGAACGGTTCACGGTAACCGTTTGAGGGGAAAACAAAACCGCTGATTGCCTCTGTTGATACAAGAAATCGACATTCAGCGGTCTATTTTATAACCAATCAGGACAGAGCGGCAGCCTGACGAACAATGGACTGAGCCACCTGCTGCCAGCCTTCGGCCAGCGTTTTCACCAGCGCATCGTAGCCGTCTTCAGACTGCGGCAACGTGACGTTGAACGGCTGAGTAATAATGCGATCCTGATAACGCAGCGTCCAGGCGCCGCGAATCACCGCACTACCATCGTATCGGCCCTGGAAGGCGGATACGGTGATATCCAGCGTCGCCCGATCGCCATCCGGCTCACGGTTCACTACCCCCCATGAAGGCAGCCCCTGCTGCAGCGTCGCTATCAACGACTGCTGCAATTGCTGGTCCAGCGGGCTGGCCCAGAGGTTGTTGCTGGCGATGGTGTACCGGACGTCGGACGTCTGATACACAATCCCGCTGTTCGACAGCGAGTCGGCCAGCGCAACCCCACGCACCCACAGGTGGGGCGCGGAGGCTGGGGTGACGGAAGCCGTGGCTTTATCGGCCTCCGACGGCAGCTGATAGTAAACCTTGTGTGAATCGCTGCTGCACGCCCCAAGCAGCAGCACTAACGCCAATGTCCATCGTTTCATCATGATTTATTTCGCCTTCTTCGGTTGCGGATCCTGACCACCCGATGCTTCAAACACCAGCGCATTACTCTTGCCGTTCAGGGTGCGCAGCAGCGGCTGCAGTTCACGCAATACCTGATCTAACCGCTGCATATCGTTCACCATCTTGTTATAGGCGGGAGAACCCGGCTGGAAGCCTTGCATGCTACGATTCAGCTCACGCAGCGTACGCTGCATATCCTGAGGCAGTTCCTGCATCGTTTTGTTGCCGGTGATCTGGTTCAGCGACGCCAGCGTTTTCTGCAGCTCGCGCAACGTCGCCTGACTTTCAGCCAGCGTTTGCGTGGCCTGCGATACCATTGGCGTCAACGGCAAACCGTTCACCTTATCCAATACCGTCATCAATTTTTGCTGGATTTGCGATAGCCCGCCGCTGACCGTCGGCAAGACTTCATAGCCGTCGACCTTGACCATCGACACCGGACGCCCCTTCAACTGCGGGTAAAAGTCCAGATCGATATACAGCGCGCCAGTCAGGATATTGGCCGTCTTCATAGAGGCACGCAGCCCCAGCGCCGGCGCTTCCTTGATTTCCTGTTCCAGATTCAACTGATCCCAGACGTGCGCCTGCAAACGGTCTGGTTCGATACGGATCATGACCGGAATGCGGTAGTCATTCGTCAAACTCTGCTTGATCTCGTGCGGGAAGAACGGAACCTGCGACACGGTACCCAAACGGATGCCGCGGAACTCAACCGGGGCTCCCGGCTGCAAACCGCGTACGGACTCGTCGAAGAACACCAGATACTCCTTGAATCGGGTATACAGCGTATCCTGAATGCTGCGCTGGCTGTCGTAGAGCCGGTATTCGGCGTGTTCCTTCGCCGGATCGCCCAATTCCCAGCCGCTCGGCACGTCGAAGCTCACGCCGCCGTTTAGCAATGTCGCCAGCGAGCCCATCTCGACGCGCATCCCCTGCGCAGAAAGATCGAGCGCGACGCCACTATCTTTCCAGAAGCGAACGTTGCTGGTCACCAGCGAGTTGTAGGGTGCGTTAATGAACAGCTGGTAGCTCATTTTTCGTTCCGCAGGATCAAAGTGGCTGGTTTCCACCGAGCCAACGCGATAACCGCGGAACAGCACCGGATCGCCCGCATTCAACTGGCCGGCGCGTTCGCTGGTCAGCGACACGCGAATCCCTTTGGCATCCGGAGACGCCAACGGCGGACTGTCTAATAGTTTAAAATCTCGGCTTTCATCCTTATTGGAACCGGGCTGCAACTGAATAAACGACCCTGACAGCAGCGTCCCGAGTCCGGAAATCCCCTCTCGTCCAACCTGAGCCTTGACCACCCAGAACACCGAATCGGTGCTCAGCAGATGATCCATGTCGTTATTCAAACGCGCTTTGATCTCAACCTGATGGAGGTCTTTACTCAACACCACGCTTTCCACCACGCCGACGTTGACGCTGCGGCTCTTGATGGGCGTTTTCCCCGCCTCAATGCCGTCTGCCGTCTGTGCCGTCAGCGTAATTTCCGGCCCCTGATGGCTGAAGTGATAAAACAGGATCCAGGCGCCGATCAGCAACGTGACGATGGGCACAATCCAGACCGGAGACCAGCGCTTAAGCGATTCAATCTCCGCGGCGCTGTGGTTATTTTTCGTCAATGGAAAACTCCTCTCACTCACGGTTGTAACGATCCCACAACAGGCGGGGATCAAACATAATAGCGGCAAGCATGGTCAGAAGAACCACCGCGGCAAACAGCACTGCGCCGATTTCAGGATACACGCTCATAAAACGGCCGACGCGAACTAACGCGGACAGCACGGCAATCACGAACACATCAATCATGGACCAACGCCCCACGAATTCCACCACTTCGTAGACCAGATGCATCCGCTCGGTATCGTGACGGCTTTTGCCCTGCGTACACCAGCAAAGCCAGCCGAGCGCGATCATCTTCAGCGTCGGCACCATGATGCTGGCGATAAATATCACCAGGGCCACCGGATAGGAACCGGAGCCCCACAGCAAGACAACGCCGGACATAATCGTCGAATCCATTCTATTGCCCAGCGCTTCCGTCACCATGATGGGCAACATATTAGCCGGGATGTAGAGCATCAGCGAGGTGACCAGCAGCGCCAGCGTCCACTGCAGGCTATGACGCCGACGCAGATGTCCATGCGTGTGGCAACGCGGGCACACCTGCACATCCGCCGGGAGCACTGCCGTACAGCAGTTGCACGAGCGCACGCCCTGCGCAATCCCGCTGCGCCCTGTTTCCAGCGTATCCGGCACCGCCGGCGCGGGCGTGACGTCGTGCCACAAACGCCGGCGGTCAAGACTCTGAAAAGCCAGCAGTTGCAGAAGACAAAACAGGACATAGGGAATAAAGCTGATGCCGATGCCGATGCTGCCGTAAGCCATCAGTTTGACGAAACTTACCAGCACACCGGCCAGAAAGATTTCCGGCATACCCCAGCTTTTCAGTTGGAACAGAATTCGCGCCAGCAGCCGGGTGAGTCCAAGATTCATCCGGATATGCCCGCACAGCCCAATGATGATGAGCATGCAGCTGGCGGGAATACACTGCACGAATAGCATGAACAGCGTCGCGACGCTGGCATAGTTCTCATCCACCATGACTTTGGGGATTTCCAGCAAAGTGACTTCACTGGTGATCCCCGCCACCTGCATGGAGACGAAGGGAAACAGCGCAGACAGAAACAGCATCACCAGCGCGCTGATGGCGAAACTCACCGATCGCCAGCGCGCTTCAGGACGATGGCTCGTCAGCAGCGTATTGCATCGCGGGCATACCGCCCGCTGACCTGGCCGTAAGTCAGGAAGCTCGACCAGCAGGTCGCACTGCGGGCACAACATTTTACCCTCCGCAGAGTGGGAGTGGGTGCACATCAATAACCTCCTGTTGCCAGCCAACTAGGCAGCCGCGAGGCGGGCTTGCCTGACGTCAAAAGCTACGCGTTGCCGTTTTGCAAAGACTCAAGCTCTTCCCAGCGGGCAAAGCTGGTTTCCAGACGCTGTTCCGCCGACGCTAACGCATCCAGCACCGGCTGCGTTTCCTCATGAGGTCGTGAGAAAAACGATGGGTCGTTCATCTGCGCCTGCAGCGAAGCGATCTCACGCTCAAACTCTTCCAACTGCTGAGGCAACTGCGCCAGTTCACGCTGTTGGTTGTAGCTGAGCTTCACCGTGGCGGCCGGTTTGGCCGGCCGCGATACGGCGGGCGCAGACTTGGACTCGACGGGAGCAGAAGTCGCCGTCGCGCGCAGCGGAGTAGCCACTGAACGCTGCTGCTGTGCGTCATAGTAACCGCCGACGTACTGGCCGATAACGCCGTTGCCTTCGAAAATCCAGCATTCCGTTACCGAGTTGTCGACGAACTGACGGTCATGGCTGACCAGCAATACCGTGCCCTGGTAGCTGTCGAGCAGCTCTTCGAGTAGCTCCAGCGTTTCCACATCCAGGTCGTTGGTCGGTTCATCGAGAATCAACAGGTTGCTCGGCTTCAAAAATAGCCGCGCCAACAGCAGGCGATTTCGTTCTCCGCCGGACAACGCCTTCACCGGCGTCATCGCCCGTTTAGGGTGGAACAGGAAGTCCTGCAAATAGCCGAGCACGTGGCGAGAGCGGCCGTTGACCATCACTTCCTGCTTGCCTTCAGCCAGGTTGTCCATCACCGTCCGCTCCGGATCCAATTCGGCTCGATGCTGATCGAAGTAAGCCACTTCCAGCTTTGTCCCACAATGGATGCGGCCGCTATCTGGCTTCAACTGGCCCAGCATCAGCTTCAACAGCGTGGTTTTACCGCAGCCGTTAGGCCCGACCAACGCGATTTTATCGCCGCGCTGAACCTGGGCGGAGAAGTTGTTCAGCAGGACTTTGCCGCCGACCTGATAGCTGGCGTTTTCCAGTTCAAAGACGATTTTGCCGGATCGCGCCGCCTCTTCCACCTGCATTTGGGCCGATCCCATCACTTCGCGACGTTGAGTACGTTCCTGACGCAAGGCCTTCAGCGCTCGCACACGGCCTTCGTTACGGGTGCGGCGAGCCTTGATGCCCTGACGGATCCAAACCTCTTCCTGCGCCAGTTTGCGGTCGAATTCCGCGTTCTGCAGTTCTTCCACTCGCAGGGCCTCTTCCTTGCCCGCCAGATACTTATCATAGTCGCCCGGCCAGGAAACGAGTTTGCCGCGGTCTAAATCAACGATGCGGGTCGCCATATTGCGAATGAAAGAACGGTCATGAGAAATGAAAATGATGCTGCCCTGAAACGATTTCAGGAACCCTTCCAGCCAGTCGATGGTTTCGATGTCCAAATGGTTCGTTGGTTCGTCCAGCAGCAATACCCGAGGAGCGCTAACCAGCGCCCGGCCCAACGCGGCCTTGCGCAACCAACCGCCGGACAGGGACGACAGCGGCGTGTCTGCGGTCAGGCCCAGCTGTTCCAGCACGGCGTTGATGCGATCTTCCAGTTTCCAGAGACCCTGATGGTCCAGCACTTCCTGGACTTTAGCCAGTTGATTCAAGTTTCGTTCGCTAGGATCGGTTTCGACCAGCCGCAGCGCGGCGTGATATGCCTTCAGATGCTCCGCCTGCTCCGCGACGCCCTCCGCCACAAAGTCGAAAACGCTGCCGGCCACGTTGCGCGGCGGGTCCTGCTGCAATCGGGCGACAATCAGGTCCTGCTCGAAGATAAGACGCCCATCGTCCAGAGGGATCTCCTTTGCAAGGATTTTCAACAGCGTGGATTTTCCGGCGCCGTTACGACCGACCAGACAGACACGCTCGTTGTCTTCGATATGCAGCTCAGTATTGTCCAGCAGCGGCGCATCGCTGAATGAAAGCCAGGCGCCCGATAAACTGATTAATGACATGTAATTACTTTTCCTCTCCGGCATGCTTCAGCAGCCAGCAGTTGTGAATCTGACGATTGCGGGCGAAATCCTGCGATTGGGTACGTGCAGTAATATCCTGTGCATCCAGCCCCAGCGCGGCGAGGCCTTCCATATCCATCTGAAAGCCCCGTTTGTTGTTGGAAAACATGATGGTACCGCCGCGTTTTAACAGGCGCTTCAAATCTTTCATCAGCATCAGATGATCCCGCTGCACGTCAAACGTGGCTTCCATGCGTTTAGAGTTGGAGAACGTCGGCGGATCGATGAAAATCACGTCGAACTGTTCGTTGGACTGGCTCAACCAGCTCAGGCAATCCGCCTGGATCAGTCGGTGATGACGTCCCGTGAGACCATTGGCGCGCAGGTTCTTCTCCGCCCATTCCAGATAGGTACGCGACATATCCACCGTGGTCGTACTGCGTGCGCCGCCGATGCCTGCGTGAACGCTAGCCGTCCCGGTATAGGCGAACAGGTTGAGGAAATCTTTTCCCTGACTCAGTTCGCCCAGCATTTTGCGGGCGACGCGGTGGTCCAGGAACAGACCGGTATCCAGATAGTCGGTCAGATTGACCCACAGTCTAGCGTTGTACTCGTCCACCAGCAGGAACTCGCCTTTTTGGGCGAGCTTCTCATACTGATTTTTCCCTTTTTGCCGTTCACGCGTCTTAAGGATCAGCTGATTAGTCGGCACGCCCAGCACGCTGAGTGTGGCATTGATGACGTCGAACAAACGCTGACGGGCTTTTTGGGCATCCACCGTCTTCGGCGGCGCGTACTCCTGCACCACCACCCAACTGCCGTAACGGTCAACGGCGACGTTGTATTCCGGCAAATCGGCGTCGTAAACGCGATAGCATTCAATCCCCTGCTGTTTAGCCCATTTGTCCAGCTTGCGCAGGTTTTTCTTCAGTCGGTTGGCAAAATCATCCGCTGGCGCGCTTACGTTTTCAGCGCTGTTCGCCGCCAGCTGGTAATTTTTCTGCACACAGTCCAGCGGGCCGTTTTTGGCTTTGAACTGGCGGTCGGCGCGCAGTTGTAAACAGCTCAGCAGCTCCGGCGAAGCGCTGAAAAGAGACAGCTGCCAGCCGCCGAACGACGCTTTCATAATCCGCCCCAGCATATTGTGCAGCGCGATCAGGGCTGGTTCGCTTTCCAGACGCTCGCCGTAAGGCGGGTTGCTGAGCACCGTCCCGGTAGGGCCTTCCGGCAGCGGATTTTTAAGCTGAATGGCGTCGCAGACATCGAAACGAATCAAATCACTGACACCGGCGCGGCGGGCGTTGGCGCGAGCAATGTCGATCACCCGGCGATCGTTATCCGAGCCGAAGAAACGGGACGCGGTAGCCTGCATCCCGGCGCGGGCGCGCTGTTGCGCTTCGGTAGTCACCTCTTTCCACAGCGTGGGATCAAACTGCTGCCAAGCCAGGAATCCCCAGTGATGGCGATGCAAGCCCGGCGCGCGATCGGCGGCGATCATGGCCGCTTCGATCAATAACGTCCCGGAGCCGCACATGGGATCGACCATCGGCGTGCCGTTTTCCCAGCCGGAACGCAGCACGATAGCGGCAGCCAGATTTTCTTTGAGGGGCGCCTGACCGGCCAGCTCGCGATAGCCTCGCATATGTAGGCCGTCGCCGCTGAGATCGATCGCCACGCTGGCTTTCTCTCGCTGCAGAAAAACGTTGATGCGAATATCCGGCTGCTGTTTGGCAACGTCGGGACGTTGACCGGTACGGCGGGTGAAGCTGTCGACGATGGCGTCTTTCACTTTCAATGCGCCGTACTGGCTATTACGGATTTCGTCGTTAGTGCCGCTGAAATGGACGGCAAAGGTTTTATCGACGCTGAAAATGGTCGACCAATCCACGGCTTGAACGCCCAGATAGAGGTCCAAATCGCTGTAGACGTTGAATTCGTTGAGCGGAAGCAGAATGCGGGACGCCAGGCGGCTCCACATCAGGCTTTGGTACACCAGGCGATCGTCTCCCTGAAAATGCACGCCCCCCTGCACGACTGCGCAATCCTGAGCGCCCAGCGTCTCAAGTTCGCTTTTTAATAATTCTTCCAAACCACGCGCCGTGCTGGCAAACAGAGAGTTCATAGAGCAGATATCACCTTAAAGAAAATTGAGGCGCATTATAGCTAATCCCCACCGGTTGTCATAATGCACCGCAGCCGACCGAAGCCATTATGGTCTTAGCTATGTCGGGTCGGGCGGAAACGATCCTTGAATATCACGATGCTTATACGATAGATGACGACGCCGCGCCCCTGCAACGCGGGCTGGTGTGGCTTGGACGATAAGCTGTCGGTAAAGGGACCTTCGGGTTGCGGTTGGTCGGAATATCCCGGAACAAGCCACACAAAACGTCTATTAAAGAGGCGATGCGCGGTCATCATTTGACGTCTAAACCGTCGTCATATCAGTTACATCGACAAGTCAGGCCAATGTAAAACGCGCGATAAAACATAGGAAGTCTGGGAAAGACGTGATGAGGACTAACAAAAACTTGCCGTTAACGACGAGAGGGGAACGGGTCAGTCACTCCCGAAGTCTGTGCAAATACCCGCACGGCCGACGCCGGTTCTGTGTAGCCGACTCCGTAACCAGCGGAGTCAACCTACACAGGCATACTGGGACGAATCGCTGTCGATATCGTCAACCGCGGCTGTCGGCAACAGGCGGTCGTGCATGATTTTGATGGGATCGCCAAGTTGCAGCATTTTAGCATTCAGCATCAGTTGGCTTTGCGCCACTAAACACAGGCTGGCTTTCTCGCCCTCTTCCACCACCAACAGGGTGGCGTCTTCATCGCGATCGACGAGTTGAACGGTGACGATGTCACCTGTCGTCGGGCGGTAGCCCTCACCTGATTGCGGCGCGAAGTGCCAGCTTTTGGGCATTAGCGGTTTCATAAAGCGATTCGCCACCAGCGCGTTTAATACCAGTTCGGCTTTTTCCGCCTGTGGGAGGGGTATTCCCTGACACTTTTCCTGATAGGTAAAAAATAACGCGGCGTCATCGACGCAAAACGCGCTTTCCCTAAAAGCATCCGGGGTTAACATCGACATAGGATAACGGGAACGAAATAACATGCCATCCGCCAGATCCAACATCAGACGCTGCTGTTCGTTGTCAAAATACCAACGCCAATTATCGTCAGGTTTTAATTTCATCGTGATACCTTCATTCTTCCTTTTGCGCTGCCTGCGATATTTAACGCCTGCAAATTTAACCCGTAGAGAACTCGAGTGCGTTATTTTTATACAGCACGAAAAATATAGACTAGCCGGGAGCATAAATAAACCCCCGGCTATGAATGAAGATGAAAAAATTAGATATGATTGACGATATCTTTAATTAGGCCCGGTCCGCGGAAAATAAACCCGCTGTAAATTTGCACCAGCGTCGCACCCGCCGCCATTTTTTCCCGTGCAGCCATAAGAGAGTCAATACCCCCCACTCCGATAATAGGTAGACGACCGCTTAATTCCTGAGATAAACGACGTATCACTTCGGTGCTGAGCAGTTGTAATGGACGACCGCTCAATCCCCCGGTCTGACCGCTGTGATTCAACCCTTGGATCAATTGACGATCCAGCGTGGTATTCGTTGCAATCACGCCATCAATATTATATCGCACCAGACTATCTGCAATTTGGATCAATTCTTCCTCTGAAAGATCCGGCGCTATTTTCACCGCCACAGGGACATATTTTTGATGTTTGGCTTCCAGCTCCGCCTGTTTATTTTTTACCGCTTGTAACAAATCATCCAGGGCTTCACCGTACTGAAGCGTCCGTAATTCAGGCGTATTTGGCGATGAAATATTAATGGCTATATAACCTGCATGGGCATATATCTTCTCCATACAGATTAGGTAGTCATCCTTTCCATTCTCGACCGGCGTGTCTTTATTCTTGCCGATATTGATCCCTAATATGCCGCCGAAATGGGATTTCTTGACGTTCTCCACCAGATTATCCACCCCGAGATTATTAAATCCCATGCGGTTAATTAATCCTTCGGCTTCGATCAAACGAAATAAGCGCGGCTTATCATTTCCCGGCTGAGGACGCGGCGTCACTGTCCCGACTTCAATGAAGCCAAATCCCATAGCCCCCAACGCGTCCACGCACTCGCCGTCTTTATCCAGCCCGGCGGCAAGCCCCAACGGGTTTTTAAACGACAGCCCCATGCAGGTCACAGGTTTGGTGGGAACAGACTGACGGACGAGAAATTCTAACGGAGTATGGCTGATACGACGCAACTGCTGAAAGGTAAACTCATGCGCGCGCTCTGGGTCGAGCTGGAATAACGCTTTACGAATAAGGGGGTACATGGACTCTCCTGGATTCCCGGTTGCAGACCGGGGCGATATTATCGGCTATCCGTCCCAGAAAGGGAATTGACCTGTGACAAAAAAGGCCTAGCCGGTCGCGGCGGAACGCCATAGCACCGGCAATGTTATGCACTTACAGTCTTTCGATTCCATAATAAATCATTTAATGGAATAAGCCTGTGTCTGCCAGACTGACCGCATGTTGCCTAATGGTAAGAGTTGCTAACAATACGTTAGAAGGAGTGCATATGCGCGTTATCACTTTAGCAGGGAGTCCTCGCTACCCGTCACGTTCCACCGCGCTTCTGCAGCATGCGAACAAGTGGCTGACGGCCAAGGGCGTGGAAGTCCTACCCTGGCATCTACACAATTTTCCTCCGGAAGATCTCCTCAATGCCCGCTTCGACAGTCCTGCGCTACAAACGCTCAACGAGCAGTTGTCCACCGCCGATGGCGTGATCATCGCCACCCCGATTTACAAGGCCTCGTTCACCGGGGGCCTGAAAGCCCTGCTGGACGTCCTGCCCGAGCGGGCTTTAGCGCATAAGGCCGTACTGCCGATCGCCACCGGCGGGTCGCTCGCGCACATGCTTGCGGTCGACTATAGCCTACTGCCGGTACTCAACGCGCTGAAGGCTCAAGAGATCCTCCAAAGCGTCTTCGCCGACGACAGCCAGATCCGCGATTACGACCGCACCCCAGAATTCTCTAGCGCGCTGCAAGAACGGCTTCAGGAAGCGTTGGAGAACCTGTTTCAGGCGCTCCTGAGACGTCAGCACTATCCCCAACTGCAACATAGCGCATAGGATCTCAGCATGTTTTCATGGTTGAAACGTCAATCGCCCTGGCTGATGGTCGGCACGCTGGGGCTGGCTTCCATCACCTTCGCGGCCGAGAATCCGCCTCAGCTACGCATCGGTTACCAAAAAGGCTCGGTCAGTCTGTTGCTCGCAAAGACGCATCAGTTGCTGGAAACGCGTTTTCCAGATACTGCCATTCGCTGGATTGAGTTTCCCGCCGGGCCGCAGCTGCTGGAAGCGCTGAACGTGGGCAGCATCGATGTCGGCAGTACCGGCGATACGCCCCCAATATTCGCTCAGGCTGCCGGTGCGGACCTGCTCTACATTGGCGTCGAGCCTCCGAAGCCCAAAGCTGAAGTCATTTTGGTCGCCGCCAACAGTCCGGTCAAAGACGTCGCAGATCTGAAAGGTAAAAAAGTGGCGTTCCAGAAAGGGTCCAGTTCGCACAATCTGGTGCTGCGCGCCCTTCAACAAGCGGGGCTTTCATTCAGCGATATTCAGCCCGCTTACCTGACGCCAGCCGACGCTCGCGCCGCATTTCAACAGGGAAATGTGGATGCGTGGGCGATCTGGGATCCGTACTATTCCGCCGCCCTGTTGCACGGCGACGTTCGCGTGTTGACCGACGGCAGCCATCTGAATCAGACCGGCGCGTTTTATCTGGCGTCCCGTCACTACGCGGAGCGCAACGGCGCTTTTATCCGGCAGGTATTGGATGTGCTGACGGAAGCAGAAAAATTGACGGTCAGCGAACGCCCGCAGAGCACTGACCTGCTGGCTAACGCGATAGGGCTTCCACACGCGGTGATCGCCAGCTATCTGGATCATCGCCCGGTGACCGTGATCCGCCCTTTGGATCAACGCGTCATCAGCGCACAGCAGGAAACGGCGGATCTGTTCTATCAAAATCGTCTGATCCCGATGCCGATTACGATCTCATCCCAGGTCTGGCACGCCCCTTCCGAATAATTAAATCGACTGGAGACACGTCATGAGCCTCAATATTTTCTGGTTTCTCCCCACACACGGCGACGGTCACTACCTCGGCAGCGGTGAGTCGGCACGTCCCGTGGATTACCGCTATCTTCAACAAATTGCCCAGGCTACGGATCAACTCGGTTTCGGCGGCGTGTTGATCCCGACCGGCCGCTCCTGCGAGGACTCTTGGTTAGTCGCGTCATCGCTCGTTCCCGTGACTCAGCGGCTGCGCTTTCTGGTCGCGCTACGCCCCGGCGTCATTTCTCCTACCTTGGCCGCCCGTCAAGCGGCGACGCTGGACCGCCTGTCCAATGGACGCGCGCTTTTCAATCTGGTGACCGGCGGCGATCCGGACGAGCTGGCCGCCGAAGGTCTGTTTCTTAATCACGAGGAGCGTTATGAAGCGTCCGCCGAATTTACCCACATCTGGCGACGGGTGCTGGAAGGCGAAACTGTCGATTTCGACGGCAAGCACCTTCAGGTTAAAGGCGCGCGGCTGATTTTCCCGCCCGTGCAACAACCCAGGCCGCCATTGTACTTCGGCGGATCGTCCAATGCCGCGCAGGATCTGGCGGCGGAGCAAGTGGAGCTGTACCTCACCTGGGGAGAGCCACCAGCACAGGTCAAAGAGAAAATCGATCAGGTGCGCGCCAAAGCGGCGGCGCAAGGGCGCACGGTGCGTTTCGGCATTCGCCTGCACGTGATTGTGCGGGAAACCAACCGTGAGGCCTGGCAGGCGGCGGATCGACTCATCTCTCAACTGGACGACGACACTATCGCCAAGGCGCAGCAAGCGCTGAGACGTTACGATTCCGTCGGCCAGCAACGCATGCTCGCCTTACACGGCGGTAAACGCGACAAACTGGAGGTCAGCCCCAATCTTTGGGCAGGCGTGGGATTGGTGCGCGGCGGCGCGGGGACGGCGCTGGTGGGCGACCCCGAGACGGTCGCAGAGCGCGTTCAGGAGTATGCGGACCTCGGCATCGACACGTTTGTTCTGTCCGGCTACCCGCATCTGGAAGAGGCGTATCGCGTGGCGGAACTGCTGTTTCCCCATCTGGACGTCGCCGTTCCCGACGTGCCAGCGCCGCGACCGCTACCGGCTCTGGGCGAAGTCATCGGCAATAACTATGTGCCGCTTCAGGCCGCGCAAAGCTAAGGAGCGCCCATGAAATCGCTATGGCGACAAGCGGCTTATCGACTTACGCCCTGGGCGCTGCCGCTCCTGCTGGTGATCGTCTGGCAGGTTGCATCGCAAACCGGCTGGCTGTCCACCCGGATCCTGCCTTCTCCCGAAGCCATTGTCGCCGCATTTTGGCGGCTGACCGTCAGCGGCGAGCTAGGGCAACATCTGGCGATTAGCACCGGGCGCGCGTTGCTCGGCTTCGCTATCGGCGGCTCGCTGGGGCTGCTGCTCGGTTTCATTTCCGGGCTTTCCCACACGGGCGAACGTTTACTCGATACCTCCGTGCAGATGCTGCGCAATATTCCACATTTAGCGCTGATCCCACTAGTGATTCTGTGGTTCGGGATCGAAGAAAGCGCCAAGATCTTTTTAGTCGCCTTGGGCACGCTTTTTCCTATTTATCTCAACACCTATCACGGCATCCGTAACCTCGACCGTGGTTTGCTGGAGATGGCGCGCAGCTACGGCCTTTCGGGGTTTAGCCTGTTCCGACAGGTTGTGCTGCCCGGTGCGCTCCCCTCCATAATGGTGGGCGTTCGGTTCGCGCTTGGGCTGATGTGGCTGACGCTGATCGTGGCGGAAACCATTTCGGCCAGTTCGGGAATTGGTTATCTGGCGATGAATGCGCGGGAGTTTCTCCAGACCGATGTCGTCGTGGTCGCCATTATTCTTTATGCCTGCCTGGGCAAACTCGCCGATGTCAGCACCATGTTGCTGGAGCGCATCTGGCTACGCTGGCATCCCGCCTATCAACCTAAGGAGGAACCTGCATGAAGCTTACCTCGCTCTCCTCGCCGGCGCGCCTTAACGCGGGTATGCCATTATTGATCAATGGCATTAGCAAACGTTACGGTCGGCGTACCATCCTGCAGGATATCCAGTTGCATATCCCCGCGGGTCAGTTTGTCGCCGTCGTGGGCCGCAGCGGCTGCGGCAAAAGCACCCTGCTGCGCCTGCTCGCCGGACTGGAAACGGTTTCGTCCGGAGAATTGCTGGCAGGCAGCGCACCGTTAAGCCAGTCCCGAGCGGATACCCGACTGATGTTTCAGGAGGCACGCCTGCTTCCCTGGAAAAAAGTGATTGATAATGTGGCCTTGGGGCTGCGCGGTGAATGGCGATCCGCCGCGCAGGATGCGCTGGCGGCCGTTGGACTGGCCTCTCGTGCAAACGAATGGCCGGCCGCGCTGTCCGGCGGACAAAAACAGCGTGTGGCGCTGGCCCGCGCATTGATCCATCGGCCCGGTTTGCTGCTGCTGGATGAACCGCTGGGAGCGCTGGATGCGTTAACGCGCATCGAGATGCAGGGGCTGATCGAATCGCTCTGGCTGCAACAAGGTTTCACGGTGCTATTAGTCACCCATGACGTCAGCGAAGCGGTGGCATTGGCGGATCGCGTTATTTTGATTGAAGAAGGTCGAATCGGTCTGGATGTGCTGGTCGATCATCCCCGTCCACGTCGACGCGGCTCGGCGAGATTGGCCGAATTGGAGGCCAGCGTGTTGGAACGGATTCTGACGCCCACGAAGCATGAACACCCTACGTCGTTAACACGGGCGACGTTATGATTTCCATCTATTGAAACAAAAAAACAGCCGCTGCCTCGGACAGGCGAGCGGCTTTAGACCGTTAGTAAAACCGGCTTGCTCTTCATGAGCCGCGATGAGGCTTTTCACCACATCAATGATGTCGGCCGTTGAGGCCTTGCTTGAAGACCTCAACATCGCCTCGACGGCTTTGCGAAGAAACGCCCCCAGTCATGTGACGCCAACGCCACTTAAAGCCTGGGGAGAATCTTCGACGACGGTCAGGCTTCCAGCGCCTTCGTAATTTTCTCGAACAAATCGCCCGACAGATTGGGCAACGCCTTGAGTGTTTCCAACGCCTTGCGCATCTGCTCCTGTCGCGACTGATCGTAGCGTTTTAAACGGATCAACGGTTCGATCAACCGGGCGGCGACCTGCGGGTTACGCGTGTTGAGGTCCACCAACATTTCGGTCAGGAAACGATAGCCGCTACCGTCAGCGGCATGGAATGCCGCCGGGTTGCCTGAAGTGAAGGCGCCAACCAGCGACCGCAGACGGTTCGGGTTGTTCAGACTGAACGAGCGGTGTTTCAACAGCCCCCGTACGCGATCCAGCACATCTGTTTCCGGGCTGGTGGCCTGTAACGTAAACCACTTATCCATCACCAGGCCGTCCTGATGCCAGCGATCATCGAACGACGCCAGCAGCGCATCGCGACATGGCAACAATGCACTCACCCCCGCCGAGAGCGCCGCCAGAGAGTCCGTCATGTTGTCGGCTTGCTCGAACTGCCGACTCACCAACGTATCCGCCTGCTGTTCGTCGCCGAACGCCAGGTAGTGCAGGCAAACATTACGCAGCGCGCGTTTACCCATATCTTCCTGATCGATGCGGTATGCCGGAGTCTGATTATCGCGATACACCGCCAGCAGCTCATCCGCCATCTCCTGCGCCAGCGTTTGAGTCAACGCATGTCGCACGGCGGAAATCGCTTCGGGGTCGATAATATCGAACAGTTCCGCAATCTCATTTTCGCTGGGCAGCGACAAAATCTGCGATGCCAGCATCGGGTCCAGAGAGTCATCCAGCAAAACGCCGCGGAAAGCGTCAACCACATGCAGCGGCAACGATAACGGCTGTTTCTGCTGATAGCGCGCCACGTTCAGACGAATATGGCTCGCCAGCAGGCTTTGCGCCGCATCCCAACGGGAGAATGCGTTGCGGGCGTGGCGCATCAGGAAGGTCAGTTGCTCATCGCTCCAGCTGTAGTTGACTTTCACCGGCGCGGAAAACTCTCTTAATAGAGAAGGCACCGGCTGACAAGGCACCTGCTCGAATACAAACGTCTGTTCGGGTTCAGTCACGCTCAACACGGATCCGACAGACTGGCCGTTCTGCACCAGCGGGATCGGCTGACCCTCGTTGTCATACAGCTCGATATCCAGCGGGATATGCAGCGGTTGTTTACGCAGTTTATCATGACCGACAGGCGTGTTCTGCGTCACCTGCAGACGATATTGTTCATTCGCCGCATCGTAATCGTCCTGAATAGTCAGCACCGGCGTCCCCGACTGGCTGTACCAGCGACGGAACTGCGTCAGATCGATACCAGATGCATCTTCCATCGCCTGAACAAAATCGTCACAAGTGGCGGCGCTGCCGTCATGGCGGTCGAAATAGAGCCGCATCCCAGCCTGGAATTTTTCTTCGCCCAACAACGTATGCATCATGCGAATGACCTCTGCCCCTTTTTCGTAAACCGTCAGGGTATAGAAGTTATTCATCTCGATGACCTGATCCGGACGGATGGGATGAGACATCGGGCTGGCATCCTCAGCGAACTGCGCGCCGCGCATCACGCGAACGTTGTCAATGCGGTTAGCAGGACGCGACCCTCGGTCAGAGCTGAATTCCTGATCGCGGAATACCGTCAAACCTTCTTTGAGGCTAAGTTGGAACCAGTCGCGGCACGTGACGCGGTTGCCGGTCCAATTGTGGAAATACTCATGACCGATCACCGCTTCTATATTGAGATAATCCTTATCAGTTGCGGTTTCCGCTTTGGCCAGGACGTACTTCGAGTTGAAGACGTTCAGGCCTTTGTTTTCCATTGCGCCCATATTAAAGAAGTCGACGGCGACAATCATGTAGATGTCGAGATCGTATTCCAGACCAAAGCGTGTTTCGTCCCATTTCATCGCATTTTTCAGAGATGTCATCGCCCAGTCGGCACGGTCGAGATTGCCGCGATCCACGTAGAGTTCCAGCGCCACTTCTCTGCCGGAACGCGTGGTGAACGTGTCGCGTAAGACGTCAAAATCGCCAGCCACCAACGCGAAGAGGTAGCAAGGTTTGGGGAACGGGTCCTGCCATTCCACCCAGTGACGGTGATCGGCAAGCTCGCCCTGCGCCACGCGGTTGCCGTTAGACAACAGGTAAGGATAGCGGTTTTTGTCAGCCGTAATCCGGGTGGTGAAACGAGCCAGTACATCGGGTCGGTCAAGGTAGTAAGTGATATGCCGGAAACCCTCGGCCTCACATTGGGTGCACAGAGCATCGCCGGACTGGTATAAGCCTTCCAGCGCGCTGTTGGCCGCCGGGTTGATTTCCGTTTCGATCTGCAACGCGAATTTTTGCGGCAGCCCGTTCAGTTCAAGACCATCGGGGAGCTGCTGGTACTCCGTCCAACGCTGACCGTCCACCAAAATGTCGATCAGGTGCAATCCTTCGCCGTCCAACCGCAAAGGAGCCCCGGTTTCGCCCTGCAATACCACCTGACTGGTGGCGACCACCCGTGTTTTGTCCTGGCCCAGGTCGAAATCTAATGCAATATCAGTGATGGTGTAGTCCGGCGCGCGATAGTCGTGCCGGTATTTTACTTGGGGTTGCTGGCTCATAAATCGTTACCTTAGTGACGGACAATAATGGCGACAGGTCATGCAATCAGGCCCGCCGGGTTAAGACGCGCTATTTCAGACCAAAGCGCTTATTTTTCGCGGCGAGCGTCTACGTTGTTCCACGGCGCGTAAATTGAGTTAAACCGCCGAGCCTTTCGATATAGACGTGTTAGGGGCGAATTCAGTGCCTGAACTGCTCCTCAAACCGTCTGAACAACGCATCAAAATGCGGTTTCTTTACATACAGATTCTTTATTGAACAAGCTGTTATCTCTATTAAAGGGATCTCGGGGACGGAATGCAAACATTCCCTCTTTTCCACATTTTAATCGGAGACACGACATGATTTTTTTGAATTTTTTGTTTAGTATAAAAAACATTTGGTTTCAAACACTAATGTTAAAAACGGCAAAAAAATAGACACTTTATTTTCACAATCGCACATTTGAATCTCGCCTAAACACGCCCATTATGGTGATATAGCCCGAACAAACAGACGATTTTGGGAAGGTTCCGAGCCCTTCCGTCATCGTTTTAACCGCTTAACTGCGTTGAACGAGGATGCTGTAACGCATTATGACTTCTTCCCTTTCCCCGATTATGACCTCGTTGCTGGATACCGATGCCTACAAGCTGCATATGCAGCAGGCTGTCTATCATCAGTACTACGATGTTGAGGTGGCGGCGGAGTTCCGCTGCCGCGGTGATGAAAAACTAGGTATCTATGCGGAGGAGATCTCCGCGCAGGTGGAAGCGATGGGCAGCCTGGCGCTCAGCGATGACGAGTTTGACTACCTCTCAGCGCTGCCTTTCTTTAAAACAGATTACCTGAATTGGCTGAAGACGTTTCGCTTCAATCCCCGGCAGGTTCAAATCAGCGCTCATCAGGGGCGACTCGATATTCGCATTGCCGGCCCGTGGCGGGAAGTAATCCTATGGGAGGTACCGTTGCTGTCGGTGGTGAGCGAAGTCGTACATCGCGATCGTTCACCGCACGTCGGTGTGAATGAGGCTATCGCTCAGCTGCGTCAAACGCTGAGTCAATTCGAGACCACAAGTGTCTGCATGGATCTGTCGCATTTCAAGCTGATGGATTTCGGCACACGCCGCCGATTCTCCCGTGACGTGCAATTCAATATTGTACGCACGCTGAAAGATGAGTTCCCTTATCTGATTGGCACCAGCAACTATGATTTGGCGCGGAGACTCGATTTGACGCCGGTAGGAACTCAGGCCCATGAATGGTTTCAAGCACATCAACAAATCAGCCCGACGCTCGAAAACAGTCAACGGGCCGCGCTGGAAGCCTGGTTGCACGAATACCCTGACCAACTCGGTATTGCTCTGACCGACTGCATCACCATGGATGCCTTCCTCAGGGATTTCGACCAGCGCTTTGCGGAAAAATATCAGGGCTTACGGCATGATTCCGGAGATCCGATCCAGTGGGGCGAAAAAGCGATCGCCCACTACCTCTCGCGGGGCATAGATCCGCTGGAGAAAACGTTGGTATTCTCCGACAGCCTGAATATGGAAAAAGCAATTGCGCTTTATCGCCATTTCTGGCGGCGCATCAATCTCGTTTTCGGCATTGGTACACGCCTGACCTGCGATATTCCGGGAGTCACGCCGCTCAATATCGTCATCAAGTTGGTGGAGTGTAATGGACGACCGGTGGCGAAGTTATCCGACAGTCCAGGAAAAACGATTTGCCACGATCCGGAGTTTGTCAGCGCTTTGCGTAAAGCCTTCGACCTGCCGCGGGTACGCAAGGCCAGCTGAAACGGCTGTTCACACTGACCAACGCTTAATCTTTAATCCAGCGACATCGGAATGCACAAAACTTATTGCATTCCGGTGATTTCTGCTTGTGTCCTGCATACCGCCAAGTAACATAGCGGTGCTGCCCTGAGCTGGGGCAATTACTGTTTTTAAACATATTTTATTCAAAGAGAGAATGTTATGAGCGTAGTGCCTGTAGTCGACGTACTGCAAGGCCGTGTCGCCGTTGACAGCGAAGTCACCGTGCGCGGCTGGGTACGTACCCGGAGAGATTCTAAAGCCGGTATTTCCTTTATTGCCGTCTATGACGGTTCCTGCTTTGATTCACTACAGGCCGTAGTTAATAATAATCTTGATAATTATCAGAGCGATGTCCTGCGCCTGACTACCGGCTGTTCCGTATCGATCACGGGTAACGTCGTTCCTTCGCCCGGTCAGGGCCAGAGCTTTGAGCTGCAGGCGACCGATGTCAGCGTAGTAGGATGGGTTGACGATCCGGATACGTATCCGATGGCGGCCAAACGTCACAGCATCGAATACCTGCGTGAAGTCGCGCATCTGCGTCCGCGGACCAACCTGATCGGCGCCGTTGCTCGCGTACGCAACACGCTGGCGCAAGCTACCCATCGTTTTTTCCATCAGCAAGGTTTCAACTGGGTTTCAACCCCATTGATCACGGCTTCGGATACCGAAGGCGCCGGTGAAATGTTCCGCGTGTCTACGTTGGATTTGGAAAACCTGCCGCGTACCGAAGAGGGAAAAGTCGATTTCAACGAAGATTTCTTCGGTAAAGAAGCTTTCCTGACCGTATCCGGCCAGTTGAACGGCGAAGCTTACGCGTGCGCGCTATCAAAAATTTATACCTTTGGTCCCACCTTCCGTGCTGAAAACTCCAACACCAGCCGCCATCTAGCTGAATTCTGGATGATCGAACCGGAAGTTGCCTTTGCCGATCTGGAAGATACGGCCAAACTGGCCGAAGACCTGCTGAAGTTCGTATTTAAAGCTGTTCTTGAAGAACGCGCGGACGATATGGCGTTTTTCGCTCAGCGCGTAGATAAAGAGGCGTTGACGCGTCTGGAGAAATTTATTCACGCGGATTTCTCTCAGGTGGATTACACCGACGCGATCACCATTCTGGAAAACTGTGGCGAAAAATTCGAAAATCCGGTGTCCTGGGGTATCGATCTGTCTTCAGAGCATGAACGTTATCTGGCAGAGAAACATTTCAAAGCGCCTGTGGTCGTTAAAAATTACCCGAAAGATATCAAAGCATTTTATATGCGCATGAATGATGACGGGAAAACGGTTGCAGCGATGGATGTTCTGGCGCCGGGTATCGGTGAAATCATCGGGGGTTCTCAGCGTGAAGAGCGTCTTGATCATCTTGACCGGCGCCTGGAAGAAATGGGACTGAATAAAGAAGACTACGGTTGGTACCGCGATCTGCGCCGTTACGGCACGGTCCCCCACTCCGGCTTTGGGCTCGGTTTCGAACGTCTGGTCGCTTATGTGACCGGCGTTCAAAACGTGAGAGATGTCATTCCGTTCCCACGTACTCCCCGCAACGCGAGCTTTTAATAAAAGATTAATATAAGCAAAACAAATATCTAGCAAAACGAAGGGGCCATTTGGAATGGCCCCTTCGTTTATTTTGCATTCTTGTAAAAAGTTCAGCGTTTTTTACATTTTGTAATACATATTTTCCAATAGTTACCTAATTACGAAGTTAGTATCATCTTTAGGGTAGCTTAACGACCTAGCGAATGGAAAACTGCGTGCAGACACAGTAAGACATCACATTTGCTACAAAAGTTCCGTAGGAAATTTCTGAGGCAAATGTAGGTGTCCAATAACACCAATGAGGGTAACAATGATGAAGCGCAATTTTCTTGCAGTGGTAATCCCGGCTTTGTTAGCTGCAGGCGCAGCAAATGCAGCTGAAGTCTACAATAAAGACGGCAACAAGCTGGATCTTTACGGCAAAGTTGTTGGCCTGCACTACTTCTCCAATGACGACGGTAATGATGGCGACCAAACTTATGCTCGTCTTGGCTTCAAAGGTGAAACTCAGATCACTAACGAACTGACCGGCTACGGTCGTTTCGAGTACGAATTTAATGCGTCAGGCGCTGAAAACCAGAACGCTGCCGCAAGCAAAACGCGTTTCGCTTATGCTGGTTTCAAATTTGGCGACTACGGCTCATTTGACTATGGCCGCAATCTGGGCATCGCCTACGACGGTATTTCTTACACCGACGTTCTGCCGGAATTTGGCAGTGACAGCCAGTATGCCGACAGCATCACGGGTCGCAGCTCTGGCGTAGCAACCTACCGCAACAAAAACTTCTTTGGTCTGGTTGATGGATGGGATTTCGCCGTTCAGTATCAGGGTAAAAACGAAGGCGACCGTGACATTAAACGCCAGAATGGCGACGGCTGGGGCGTCTCTTCTTCCTATACCTCGCCAATCGGCGTGGGCGTAATCGGTTCTTATGAGACCGTTGACCGTACTACCGCTCAATCAGATGACGGTCACGGCGACCGCGCTGAAGCGTGGGCTACCGGTCTGAAATATGACGCTAACAGCGTTTATCTGGCCGCCACCTATGGTGAATACCGTAATCTGACCTACATCAACAAAGGTGTAGTTGCTACGACCAGCACAGCAGACAAAACCAAAGTCTTCGAAGCCGTTGCACAGTACACCTTTGACTTCGGCCTGACTCCGTCTCTGGGTTACGTTTCCGCGAAAGCAAAAGACGACTCTAACGGCAACAACGACTACGTCAGCAAATACGTCAGCCTGGGTGCTAACTACGCGTTCAACAAAAACATGTCTGTCTACACTGAATACGACATCAACCTGCTGGACAACGATAACGCATACGCCATCGCTAACGATGACCGCGTAGCACTGGGTGTTGTTTACCAGTTCTAATCTGCGTAAAGCTTATCTGCCTTAATTTGGTAGTTTAGTTTATAAACCAGGTCAAGATTGCACGCCAGTTGGTATATCCAACTGGCGTTTTAGTTTGCGTAAAAGCAAACATTCTGTTTGCCAGCACGTATTCTCCCTTTCCTAATAATTGTCATTTCTTTGATGCAAACGGTTGGCAAAGCCTGATGCTAGCGTTAACCTGCTAGCTCTCTTGCTTAAATTCAGTCACGGAACTACTGCGCAATGTTTGAAAAAATCTCTGCTGCTCCAGCCGACCCGATTCTTGGGTTGGCCGATCTCTTTCGCGCTGACGAGCGTCCTCATAAAATCAATCTGGGTATCGGTGTTTATAAGGACGAAACCGGTAAAACGCCTGTATTAACCAGCGTAAAAAAAGCAGAACAATATTTACTCGAAAACGAAGTCAGCAAAAACTATCTCAGCATCGACGGCTTACCGGAGTTTGCACTCCGCACGCAAGAGTTGCTGTTCGGTAAAGATAACGACATCATCACGAATAAACGAGCTAGGACGGCCCAAACCCCAGGTGGTACAGGCGCACTCCGGGTCGCGGCAGATTTTATTGCGCACAACACCACGGCTAAACGTGTTTGGATCAGCAATCCAACCTGGCCTAACCACAAAAACGTATTTGCCGCGGTCGGGCTGGAAGTGTGTGACTACGACTATTACGACGCCAATACCCATCAACTGGACTTTGATGGCATGGTGGCAAGCCTGAACGCGGCTCAGGCGGGAGATATCGTTTTATTTCACGGTTGCTGCCATAACCCTACTGGGATTGACCCTACGGCAGAGCAGTGGGCTAAGTTAGCGTCACTATCACAGCAGAAAGGCTGGTTACCTTTGTTCGATTTCGCCTATCAGGGATTTGCGAATGGTTTGGATGAAGATGCTCAGGGCCTGCGGACTTTCGCCGCTAACCATCAGGAACTGTTGGTCGC
Source organism: Lonsdalea quercina (assembly GCF_900107885.1). NCBI lineage: Bacteria > Pseudomonadati > Pseudomonadota > Gammaproteobacteria > Enterobacterales > Pectobacteriaceae > Lonsdalea > Lonsdalea quercina. The sequence continues at coordinate 494,852 of NZ_FNQS01000002.1, forward strand.
AAGTTCCTACTCCAAAAATTTCGGCCTGTATAACGAACGTGTGGGCGCCTGCACATTGATTGCAGCAGAGAGTGCAATTGCCGATACCGCATTTAGCCAGATAAAAGCGGCGATTCGAGCAAACTACTCTAACCCGCCTTCTCATGGCGCTGCCGTAGTCGCGACGATTCTCTCTAACGATGTTCTGCGCGGGATCTGGGAACAGGAACTAACGGCGATGCGTGAACGTATCCAGCGGATGCGTCAGCTTTTCGTGAACACCCTTCAGGAAAAAGGCGCCCAACAAGACTTCTCTTTCATTATCCAGCAGAACGGTATGTTCTCATTTAGTGGACTTAACAAAGATCAGGTCACTCGCCTTCGCGATGAATTCGGCGTTTACGCCGTTAATTCCGGGCGAGTCAACGTAGCAGGGATGACCCCAGAAAACATGGCTCCGCTGTGTGAGGCGATCGTTGCCGTGCTATAAACAAGCGAATCTGTGAACATGAAAAAAGCCAGTCCGGTTGACGCCGAACTGGCTTTTTTTTCAACTCGCCTGAGATTGAATCGGCAATCAATGCTTTATCCGACGGTGATTCCCTGCAAAAACGGGTTAGTCCGGCGTTCTTCACCGAAGGTCGACATCGGCCCGTGTCCGGGAATAAAGGTGACATCATCGCCAAGCGGTAACAGCTTTGCCGAAATTGATTGAATCAACGCCTCATGATTTCCCTGTGGGAAGTCACTGCGGCCGACCCCTCCCCTGAAGATAACATCCCCGGAAATAGCCAGTCGGTCAGATTCACTAAAGAAGACGATGTGGCCCGGCGTATGCCCTGGGCAGTGCAACACAGAAAGCGACACGTCACCAATAGTGACCGTGTCGCCCTCTCCTAACCACTCATCTGGCGTCAACGATTGGCAATCATCAAGACCAAACATCCGACTTTGTGCCGGCAGACCGTCAAGCCAGAATGCATCGGCACGCTGCGGGCCTTTGATGGGCACCTGATAATACTCAGCAAGCTCTGCGGCGGCGCCAACGTGATCCAGATGGCCATGGGTCAAAAGAATTTGCTTAACCGTCACATCGGCTTGAGTCACGGCTAGTTTGATCTTTTCCGCGTCACCGCCGGGATCGACTAGAGCCGCTTCACCGCTTGCCTCAGACCACAGCAAGGTACAGTTCTGGCTAAATGCCGTCACAGGAATAATTTGATATTTCATATCGCTCCGCTTTTGCTCCCGCAGCCCGTGTTATATCAACATCGCTGCGGGCTATTTTCTTTTTCTTACCAGGTGCGCGCAGGGCCTGTATCAATGTGTACAAAGTTACTGCGTGGATAGTATCCAACGCCACCGGCTCGCATTTTGACAGCCGCTTTGCGTATATTCGCCAGTTGTACGCCTTCGATATGAAAATCCATCGCTTTGCCCTGCGTATGATAGCTTTGTTTAGCCACGCCACGGCTGTGAGAGCGGAGGTCTTCATTCGTGCCACGCGAGCGGTAACCCGAGATCAGCTGCACCGGCTTATTGTTTCCCAACATGACCTGTAATCGATATAACTGATCAAAAAGTTGCGGATCGATGCTTTTGATTTTATTAGCGCGATAATCGCGGAAGAAATAATCTAATCGAGTAAGTTCTTCTTTTATATAACGTCGCCCATCGAAAAACTCTGCTTTTAGACGTTCGCCTGTATTGAGATTATTGAGAGTTAAAATTCGAGGACGTGCAGTAGATAATGAGGCGAGTGACTGACCAGGCAGCAAGGCTATGCCCAGAGCAGCCCCTCCGAGCGTCAACCATTTGCGACGATGGTTATCAATGTGTTCCATATGGCAATATTACCCAGGCTAATAATCGGTGTAAGGGCACAAAACGCGCACCGTTTCGAACCTTAACCGTCGAAACATGCCGAGTCAACCCGCCTTGCAGCGAGGAGTGGTAAGCGCCCCGCCCCCGGCACCGGCTGACTCAGCCGTAACTCACGGAAATCCTTGGTTACTGCAATAATAACCCTACTTTGGACAGCATGGATTCACCGGTTTTGGACCGGCCATCATAATTGTAAATATCTGTGCGATATTGGGCTTTGCCATCCTCTGCGACCCAAGCCGTCAGGTAGTAGAAATTGACCGGAATACGCTTGCGCATGGTGACATAGGTTGTATTACCCTCTTCTAAAGTCGAGGACACCCGCGCGCTATTCCAACCTGCATCCTGCAACAGCAGCCCGGCCAGCTCAGCGGCCTTATTGACTCGCACACACCCCGAACTCAATGCCCGAATATCTTTATGAAACAGATTGTGATTCGGCGTGTCATGCAAATAGATAGCTTCCGAGTTCGGCATATTGAATTTGTAACGCCCCAGCGAATTAGTGCTTCCCGGAGCCTGGCGCAGACGATAAGGGAATCGCTCAGCTGATACCTGAGACCAATCGATCATGGTCGGGTCAATCGGCTGAGCATTCTCACTCCAATCAGACAACAGCGTGTAACCGTGACGCTGTAAATATCCTGGGTCCATAATCACCTTGGGAATGATGTCCTGACGGGTCAGCGTCGTCGGCACATTCCAGGGCGGATTGACCACCACATTAACCAATGCACTGCTCATCAACGGAGTTTTACGTTTCGGCTGCCCGACAATCACTCGGGAGGATAAAATTTCGGCGCCGTTCTGGTAATAGGTCAGCGAAAAGTTGGGAATGTTGACCAAAATACCGTTCGATACATTATCGGGGATTAATCGCAGCCGCTGAATGTTCAGCGCCAGCAACGTTGCTCGCGTTTGCGACGACACATTCAGCCAGTCTTTTGTCCGCTTCCCAATCGCACCATCATCTTGTAAACCGTGCCAATGTTGAAAACGCTTAACGGCATCCACCAGTTCCCCCGTGTAGACGTTTGTTGCCCCTGATGGCGCAGAGGCAATGCTGCCATCAGTCGAAGGGGATTCATTGAACAGCGGCAACGTAGTCGCATTCGAGGCCAACATGCCGGTGCGTTGCAAAATCTCCTGCAGAGCCGGCAACTCGCTGCTTTGATCGCCCGGACGAAGGGTGCCGCCAAGCTGCAATTTGGGCCACGGACGTTTGTCCAACAAGCTCGCCTTCAACGCTTCATGCATCTTCACATATTGGGAGTGCCGCGGAGCCAGGCTGGCGACGAATTCTGCGCTACGACCTTCTTTAACCGCATTTTGCCATTCGGTAATCAGCCCTGACGGCGGTAAAGATAGCGTATAGGGCACATTGGCGTATAACCAGTTGCTCCCGTTTTTGTCCACACCTGAGACGTATTGCAGGTAGCCCAACATCGCATCGGATAGCACCCGATCCCTCGCCAATCCGGCCAGTTTGGGATCGGTCAACCAGGAAACCCACGTTGTGAACTGTGGCTGAATGCCCGCGAGGGCCAACTCGGCTAATTGTTGTTGGAATGCATTAACGGCTCGACTATCTGACCACATAGGCTGCTCAGCCGTTTGCGTATACAGCCCGCGCAGCGCAGAGCCATAATGCAGCGTTATGCCTGCGGGCAATGGCCCCGCCAGACCGGTAGTTGCAGGCGCAGCGGTGGATATTGGCGTCGTCGTCCCTGACAGCATGGTTTGTGTGGCCGCCTGGGCTGAAAACGCAATCAGGCCGCCAAGACAAAGCGCGCCTCCCGTTATGCCCAGCCTTAGACCCTGCATTTTTCTTTTTGCTAACAACATCCAATAATCCCCTGTTTTTACCTTACCGAATTCAGTACTCGCCCTTGCCGCATTATGGAAAGAGATTTTGCATTTGCGGAAAGTCACGGCGCTTTGTGGAAAAGAAACCTGTCTGATGAGGAGCGGGTGTGAATTCAGATTGCTTTAAACGCTAGTATATAAACAGAAAATAATTTTTGCTTCAGAAGGAATGAACTTATTTTGTAGAAACTTGTCTCCTCAGGAGGAATTTGTTTGCAAAATAACCTGATTCGCTTCAAGTCAGGCATTTCCGCATGCAAACAAGCAGCCCTGCAAATGCCTCGGCCTCGACAAACCCACTCCTTGTGTTAGCGGCCTTACCGTTTAGCTGGAGCAAGATATTTCTAGATGCTTTCCCCATTCGGGGGGAGGCGCTGATAGTTCAGCCAAATCCGGCTGTGCCTCGAAAGGATGACTGATGGCCCGATGTAGACGCGTCAACGTACTCATATCATCCCGCTCAGCGCCTTCGATGGCCTGCTGCGCCAGATAGTTACGCAATACGTAAGTCGGATTTGCTTTGTACATGCTTTCGCGTCGCGCAGTATCATCAGCAGGCTCCAAGCGTAAGCGACGGCGATACGCGCCAAACCAACGATCGAAAGCTTTGCGGTCGATAAATTCGTCACGAAGGGGCGAACGTCCATTTTGCACTTCCGTCTCGGACAGCAGCAGGAAAGTCCGATGGTAGTCGCCTTTTTCCTGTTGCAAGAGCCGGAACAACCCCGTCAGAATATCATTGTCCGCATGTTCTGCTGATGAGAAGCCAAGCTTAGCCCGCATCAGGTCGCCGTACTGCTGCATTAATACCGGCGCGTAGCGATCTAACGCGGATTGCAATGTCTCAGGCGGCATGAGTCCAGAGAGCGACTGGGCCAGCCGATGCAAATTCCACTGGGCCGCAGCAGGCTGATTATCAAAAGAGTAGCGCCCTTGATAGTCAGAGTGGTTACAGATGAAATGAGGATCGTAATCGTCCAGAAACCCGAAGGGACCGTAGTCAATCGTCATACCAAGAATGGACATATTATCGGTATTCATGACGCCATGCGCAAAGCCTACCGACTGCCAATGTGCGATGAGACGCGCGGTGCGCTCCACTACGTCGGTAAACCACAGCCGATATTTGTCTGATTCCTGGTGCCACTGCGGCCAATGATGCTCAATAACAAAATCGGCCAACTGACGCACCTTGTCCGGTTTACGGCGATAATAGAAGTGTTCAAAATGGCCAAAGCGCACATGACTTTCCGCTATTCGCAGTAACATTGCGCCCCGTTCCTCCGTTTCACGTCGCACCGCTTGTTCACTCGTAGAGATAGTCAGGGCGCGGGTCGTCGGTATCCCTAAAGCATGTAATGCCTCGGAGGCCAAAAACTCGCGGACCACAGAACGGAGCACGGCGCGCCCATCCCCTTGACGTGAATAGGGCGTTTTTCCCGCGCCCTTGAGATGCCAGTCGACGTGGCGTCCATCGGCCAACTGCTGTTCGCCTAATAAAATTCCGCGGCCATCCCCCAATTGTCCCGCCCAAACGCCAAACTGATGTCCGCTGTAAACCTGAGCAATAGGCTCCATTCCCGGCAGACTTTTTTCACCGCACCAAATAGGGCTGTTCTCGGGCGTAAACCAGTCAGCGGACAGTCCGAGTTCGTCGGCTAGCGCTTCGCTGTGATAAAGCAGCCTGCCCCCCTGCAACGGGGAAGGTTTCAATGGGGCGTAAAAGCCGGGCAGTTGCTGGTAATAACGATTATTGAATTTAGGGGGGTACGGCATGGTCGGGTCCTCTCTTTACCGCAGTGTAGAGCGGAGCTAAAGGAATTAACACCGAGTAAAGATAAGGATATTCATGACCGAAAAAAGGGCATTGCCGATAGATTTACCCGTAACACACCGCAGCAGGCAGTTTCTGATCCAGCTGGTCTAACGGCACCGCAGGCCACAACTGCCCCTGAACGCCACTGATGTCTAGATCGTACGACTGCTCAAGCAGTGCTGGGCTGTCAATGCCCTGAGCAATCACCATCATACCGGAGTTGTGCTTTTTGATGACACTCAGCATGGGGTTGATCATGGAGACTTCCGTCGGACGCGCTAATAAGCGTTGAACGAAACGAGGATCCAATTTTACATGGCGAAATAAGCCATCATAGAATGGTTTCAAATTGGTTTTTCCAGATCCGAAATTATCCAACCACAAATTGAATAATTGACTCAGCGCCAGAATATTAGGATTTTCCTTACCTTGGTCGAGGTTGGGATAAATCTCATTAATTTCGAGTTGGATAAAAGAAAGTGCGCTAAGCGTATCTTTAATTTTTTCATCCCGAATGATTAATTCAGACAACGCGCGATCGATCTTGAGCAAAACCATTACCTGATTATCGCGAAACCAAGAAGCTTTGCTTTTAATAATAAGAAGTTGTTCTTTAAATAAGGCGATTTTCTGCGATCTATCGAGCAGGCTCAACAAGATGCTGTGAGGCATAGTCAGGTTGCCGGCGGCGCTGTGGAAGCGGCCAGTCATTTCCACGGCCAGCAGCCGGGCATCTAGGCTATAGACCGGCGAAAATAGATAGTTGCTGATATACTCCACATCAAGCTGGATACGCATAGTGTTTGGCCAGAATTAAATAATGTGAACACTCACCCGAACAGAGACGTAAGAGACTACGCGTTTCTATTCACCACAACTCAATCAGTAATTATTCATCAATGATCGTTAGTAATATATTAATCATAAGTCTAATAGATTAAGACATTTAAAGTCACGAGAATGCGACGGTCATAATAAAAAAATACGCGGGGTAATAGCCGAATAAAGAACATTCTGCAGATACTCTATAATGTGTACCCAAGAGAACACAATTCGTTTTTCACTTTTCAGACAAACCCCCAATACGCGTTGCAGTTTATTAACAAACATTTCAATTCCCAAACGTTATTCAGCTAACGCTTACGGCGAATCACAAATATTCAACCGCCGCTGCAACATGCTTAATTCTCATTTCAGCCTAGATTCAATCCGTTGAATGGCGTCCACCTTCTTCAACCCGATCCGTCGGCTTAAACAGAGGCTGATATTGCCCGACTGCGCTCAGATTCTCCGCGCCTGCCAATAGGCACGTTTCCAGTAAACGTTGTTGAGCGATGAACGAATGACCCCTTTGCTGGTAGAGGCATGGATAAACTGTTCATTGGCATCGTAAATACCCACATGCATACCACTGTTACCACTTCCAGTTTTAAAAAAGATCAGATCGCCCGGTAACAGATCCTCTTTGTCGATACGCGAACCGACTTCCACCTGATCTTCCGTCGATCGCGGTAACTGCAAGCCAAACTTGTCGCGAAATGTCACAAAAACGAAGCCTGAACAATCCACGCCGTGACGGTCAAGGCCTCCATAGCGGTAGGGTGTTCCCCGCCATTCGGCCAACTGCTGGTGTAACCGTGCCTTGACTTCCCGAGAGTCGCTCAAGCGGCTATTAGTCTGCGGCGCATGATGGCTGCATCCCGCGAGGATCATGACGACTGCTGCCAACACTATAAATTTCCAACGCAACACGTACATACGCTCACTCACGTTCGGGAAGATAATTGACCGGCCATACCGATTTTCGATAACCTTGCTCAGCACATTATAATGTTTTTCATTTAGGCAATAGCTGAAATACCCTATCGATTTCGCATTTGCACTATGATGACATCTATGATGCAACAATAACTAAACAAAACAGCATCTCTGCCCGGCTTGTCACAATAATAAAACGCGGTCCGTTGAACCCGCACTGCACGGGATGACCTGAAATACAGTCCTCACATCGACCATCATTCGCTGCAATTACACTAGATAATCCCACCAACTTACTGGAATTAAAGAAAAAAAAGGCTCATGCGCTGCATGAACCTTCACATGAACTTCACTGATTCAGTCACCGCGCCTTCGTGCACGCACAAGGCACGTCAGGCGTTAACCTTCACCCCTTCGTGCGGCGAACAGCTCAAAACGGAATGCTGATATGCGCTAACAGCCAACGCTTAACGAAATCCGGCACCACTTGGCTGGCGGGGCCATAAATTTTTTCATCGAAATGACTTTCTACCTGGCTCGGCTGCAGATTTAGCTCAACCGTATGGGCGCCATGCTGATGCGCTTCGTAGACAAATCCGGCAGCCGGATAGACGTTACCCGACGTGCCGATGGCAATGAAGAAATCCGCTTCGGTTAGCGCCTGATCAATGCGCTCCATCTCCAGCGGCATTTCACCAAACCAGACAATATGAGGACGCAGCCGTGCCGGTATCTCACAGCACGTGCACCGTTCGTCTTCGCCGACGTCGCCGTCTCGTTCGAACACCACCCCGCTCCGCTCGCAACGCACCTTATTCAATTCGCCATGCATATGCACAACGCGCCGGCTGCCGGCCCGTTCATGCAAATCATCGATGTTCTGCGTAACCAGTAGAAAGTCGTCGCCCAGAATGTCTTCCCACTGCGCCAGCGCCCGGTGAGCTTCATTCGGTGCAATTTCCGGCTGCGACAACTGGCGGCGTCGGTCATTGTAAAAACGCTGAACCAGCACAGGGTCCCGCGAGAATCCTTCCGGCGTCGCCACATCTTCTACCCGATGCTCTTCCCACAGCCCATCTGCGGCGCGAAAAGTACGAATGCCGGATTCAGCGGAAATACCCGCTCCGGTGAGCACCACGACACGAGGCTTTTTCACGTGTTTCACCGCCAGATAATCGATGTGAAAAATACGCGCGCGCAAACGCTGATGACGCATACGCTTACCCTGACGAAAACGGCCTAAACGCCGATGCGAAAGCATGTTGGCTCCTTAAAGCTCCAGTAAATGTAGCAAAGCCGCTCCCCTGACACCGCCTGCATCCCCATAGCGCGCCTTTTCGATCGAAGGCAAACGTGCCGTGGGCAGCAGGAAGTTAGGTAAATAACGCGGCAAGAGTGAATAAATAGCATCAAAATTAGACAGGCCACCGCCCAGTACCAGAAGATTCGGATCGAGCGACGTCAGCAGGCTACCCAGACAAGCGGCGAGAAGCGTCACGTAACGCTCGACATGAATCTGGGCCTGCGGGTCGCCGGCGTAATAGCGCTGGATAATCTTGGTGGCAGGCAGGGCCAGTGAATAGTCATGCTGATAGAGCCTCTCGAAGCCCCGGCCTGAAATGTAGTTTTCTACACATCCCTTCCGGCCGCATCCGCAGGGCGCGCGGCACAACTCCCATCCCAAAATATCCAACGCGTCCACCGGCAAACGGGTATGGCCAAACTCCCCGGTGATGCCGTTCGCGCCATTGACCGGATGGCCGTTGACGATCAGCCCCCCGCCGACCCCGGTCCCTAAAATGAGGCCGATAATGACCGGATAACGGCGGAAATCAGCGTGGTGCGCTTCCGAGAGGGCAAAACAGTTGGCGTCGTTGCTGATGCGGATATCTCGTTGCAACAGACGGGTAAGATCCTGCCGCAACGGTCGTCCCATCGCGGAGGGCAGATTAGCGGTGAACAACGTCCCGGCGTCCTGCTCATACAGCCCAGGCACGCCGATACCAATGGATCCCGAGGTTCCGGCCACCGCGTCGGCTTCTTCGGTCAGCAGCTTCAGCGTCGTCAGTAGTTGACCATAGTCATCACGCGGCGTCGCCACGCGTTTTTGCCATACCGGTCGCCAGTCGGCGTCGAACACACCGATTTCTATTTTGGTGCCGCCGATGTCGAACCCGTAATACATACCCTACTCCCGTCACTACGGCTGGCTCAGGATTCGACGCTATCGCGTCTGAGCCGTGAACGTTATGCGCCCGCTTACTGACCGCTTAATACTCTGGCGGGATCGATGCGGCTGGCCCGGCGAGCGGGATACCAGCTGGCGATCAGGCTAAGAGCCAACGCCGTGACCAACACCAGGATGACGTCGGCGGCATGCAGTTCCGACGGCAAGAAATCGATAAAGTAGATATCGCCGGACAGAAAGCGATGACCGGTTATCGTCTCAATACCTTGGATCAGCGGCGTGAGCTGCAGCGTCGCGATAATTCCGACGATGGCCCCCAGCACGCTGCCCAGCAGTCCCGCCAGCAGACCATACCAGACGAAAATGGCGCGAATAAGTCCGTCTCCGGCACCCAGCGTTCTTAACACGGCGATATCGCTGCTCTTGTCTTTCACCGCCATCACCAGCGTGGACACAATATTGAAACTGGCGACGCCGATCACCAGCACCATCGCCAGATACATGATTGTGCGGATCATCTGAATATCGCGGTACATATAACCATAAGTGCCAATCCAACTGCGGATGTATACGTACTCTTCCGTGACCTTACCCGCATCGTGCACCAGCTGATTGGCGGCGAACACGTCATCCATCTTCAGCGCCAGACCGGTCACCGCATCGCCCATATCCAGATAGCCCTGAGCGTCTTTCAGCGGGACTAACGCCAGACTGTGATCGAGCTGTCCGCTCAGTTGGAGAATCCCGGTGACGTGCAAACGGATGCGCTTCGGTTGTAGCAGCTTCATCTGTGGATCGCTGTTGGGGATCATCACCGTCACCCACTCGCCTTCCTTCACGCCTAAAGCGTCGGCCACGCCTTTTCCCAATACGACCTGCTGTTCGCCGGCCTGAAAGCGGCTCCAGGCGTCGTTAAGAACGAAGTGCGGCAGCGCGCTTAAACGAAGCTCCTGCTGCGGGTCGACCCCCTTGAACTGAATCGCCCTTAGATTGGCGCCGTGTTCCAGCAATCCGGTAAAGTTGATATAGGGCGCCACCGCCGCAATGCCCGGCACCGCTTCGACCTTCGGAATCAGTCCCTGCCAGCCCTTGAAGGGGGGATTGACCGCTTCGATCTCTCCGTGCGGCACCACGGCCAAAATACGATTTTTCAGTTCACGCTCGAAGCCGTTCATCGCACTCAGCCCGACGATCAGCACCGCCACGCCCAGCGCAATACCGATTGTGGAAATCGCCGAGATCAGCGACACCATACCACTGCGTCTCCGTCCCCGGCTGAACCGCAGTCCCACCCGGAGTGAAAGTGGAGGAAAACTCATTGCGGCGCCCCCACCAGAGTCAGTTCCTGCTGCAATTGACCGTCGCGCATTTCCAACTGTCGGCTGAGCCGATGCGCCAGCTGTAAATCATGCGTTACCACCAGAAATGCCGTGCCCTGACGCACATTGAGTTCGCCCAACAGTTCAAAGATGGTATCTGCCGTGCGCTGATCGAGGTTACCGGTCGGTTCATCGGCCAACACCAATGACGGGTTGTTGACCAGCGCACGGGCGATCGCGACGCGCTGACGCTCACCGCCGGAAAGCTCCGCCGAACGATGGTGACTGCGCTTTTCCAGCCCGACGGCCGCCAGCATCTCACGCGCCTGCTCTTTAGCTGCTTTTGGCGGCGTTTTGCCGATCAACAGCGGCATAGCCACGTTTTCCAACGCGGTGAAATCCGGAAGCAGATGATGGAATTGGTAGATGAACCCCAGCTCGCGGTTACGCAGCGCCGCTTTGGCCGCGGGCGAAAGCGTATTCAGGGGTTTGTCTTTGAAAATCACCTCGCCGGATGTCGGCGTATCCAGGCCGCCCAGCAAATGCAACAACGTACTTTTGCCGGAACCCGAACTCCCGACTATCGCCATCATTTCGCCCGGCGCCATTTCAAATGAGACGTCCTTCAGCACATCGGTCGCTACCTTCCCGTCCTGGTAGCGCTTGCACAAATGGCGGCACTGTAACAGTAAAGTCTTATTCATAACGTAAAGCCTCAGCAGGATGGACGGCGGCGGCGCGCCAGGAAGGGTATAGCGTGGAGAGCAGCGCCAGCAGCATCGCCACAAGGGCGATAACGGTCACCTGGAGCGGCTCAATCACCACCGGCAGAGATCCGCCGTCGATGAGCAGCCCCAGCATCGGCAGCAGCGTATTAAGCTGGCTGGCCAACAGCACGCCGAGCAACGCGCCGACCAGCGAACCGAATACGCCTGCGCCGCCGCCCTGAACCATAAACAGCGCCATGATCTGACGCTGCGTCAATCCCTGCGTTTGTAAAATCGCCACTTCTCCCTGTTTCTCCATCACCAGCAGTCCTAAAGATGTGATGATGTTAAAGGCCGCTACGGCCACGATGAGGCTCAACAACAGCCCCATCATATTTTTCTCCATTCGTACCGCCTGAAACAGCTCGCCCTTACGCTCGCGCCAGTCTTTCCATACGGTCCCGGCGGGTAACGACTGCTGACTGAGCGCGTCTACCGCCAACGGTTCCTGCAACCAGAGCCGCCAGCCGGTGATGTTGCCAGGCGGGTAGCGCAACAGTCGAGAGGCGTCCTGCTGGTTGACCAACAGCTGATAGCCGTCCACCTCGCTCTGGGCGGCAAACGTGCCCGCTACGGTGAACAGACGTTGACTGGGGATTCGGCCCATCGGCGTCAGCTGGCTGGCGCTGGTCACCATCAGGCGCAACTGATCGCCGCGCTTGACGCCCAGCTGGCTCGCCAACTGCTCGCCCAGAATGGCCTGATAGGCTCCCGGCTGCAGCTGCTGCTGGCGGGTGTTGACCAGATAGCGCGACAACGGCTCGTCTTCATCCGGGTTAATGCCGAGCATGACGCCCACCGCGACGCCGCGAGCGCTTTGCAACACCACGTCGCCGGTCGTCAGGGGCGCGACGCGCGTCACCCCTTTAAGATGTTGCAGACCGGTGGCGGGGACATGGTCAGGATTCAGCGATCCCTGGGGCGTGGTGATCAACGCCTGAGGCATCAGTCCCAGAATGCTTTTTTCCAGTTCTCGCTCGAATCCGTTCATAACTGAAAGGACGGTGACCAGCGCCATCACACCGAGGGTGATGCCGATAGCCGACAGCCAGGAGACAAACCGCCCAAAGCGGTCCGAGGCACGCCCACGCATGTAGCGAAGGCCGATAAATAACGCGACAGGTTGATACATGAAATCCGTCTGGATGAGGTTGCTAAAGCAAAGTGATCAAGGATAATAAAGGGTAGTACCGCTTTATGGAACCCTAACTATCTCTCTCTCCGGCTTTTTCTTAGAGGGGCCGAGATTAAGACCTGATAATCAGACTATGCCTGAACAATACCGTTATACCCTGCCGCGCAAAGCGGGAGAGCAGCGCCTGCTGGGCGAATTGACCGGTGCTGCATGCGCCGTGGAATGCGCAGAAATCATTGAACGTCATGCAGGACTGGTGGTGCTGATCGCCCCGGATATGCAAAACGCGCTGCGGCTTCGTGACGAAATCCAACAGTTTACGGATCAGCCGGTCACCACCTTGCCGGACTGGGAAACCCTGCCCTACGACAGTTTCTCGCCTCATCAGGAAATTATCTCTGCCCGACTCGCGACGTTGTATCAACTGCCGTTGATGGAGCGCGGCGTTCTGATCCTGCCGGTTAACACGTTGATGCAAAAAGTCTGCCCGCATACCTTCCTGCATGGGCATGCGTTGATGCTGAAGAAAGGGCAGCGCTTATCCCGCAACAAACTGCGCAACCAGTTGGAACAGGCGGGCTATCGCAGCGTGGATCAGGTGATGGAACATGGGGAATTCGCCACACGTGGCGCTTTGCTCGATCTGTTTCCGATGGGCAGCGAAGAACCGTTCCGCATCGACTTCTTCGACGATGATATCGACAGTCTGCGGCTGTTCGATGTGGATACCCAGCGAACGCTGAACGAGGTCGATCACATCAGCCTGCTGCCCGCTCACGAGTTCCCGACGGACAAAGACGCCATTGAGCTGTTTCGCAGCCAATGGCGCGAGCAGTTCGACGTGCGCCGCGATCCGGAGCATGTCTACCAGCAGGTCAGCAAGAACACCTGGCCCGCCGGGATTGAGTACTGGCAGCCGCTGTTTTTCAGCCAGCCCCTGCCCTCGCTGTTCAGCTACTTCCCGGAAGGCACGCTGCTGGTCAACAGCGGCGATTTACAGCACAGCGCCGAACGTTTCTGGCAGGACATTCAGCAGCGCTATGACAGCCGCAGCGTCGATCCGATGCGTCCACTGCTGGCGCCTCCCGTCTTATGGCTACCGGTGGACTCGCTGCTCAGCGAAATCAAGCAGTGGCCGCGCGTGCAGCTGCGCACGGAGTCTTTGCCGTCGAAAGCCGCCAACGTCAATTTGGGCTATCAAAAGCTGCCGCCACTGGCCGTCGAGCATCAGCAGAAATCTCCGCTCGATGCGCTGCGCCGCTTCGTGGAGCCGTTCAGCGGCCGTATCGTGTTCTCGGTAGAAAGCGAGGGCCGACGGGAAACGCTGCAGGAACTGTTGTCGCGAATCAAACTGGCGCCACAGCCGATTGCCCGTCTGGAGCAAGCGCAGGAACCCGGCTGTTATCTGCAGGTCGGGGCGAGCGAGCATGGATTCGTGGACACCCTGCAACACTGGGCGTTGATATGCGAAAGCGATCTGCTGGGTGAGCGCGTCAGCCGACCCCGTCAGGACAACCGACGCGCCATCAACACGGAAACGCTCATCCGCAACCTGGCGGAGCTACGCACCGGGCAACCGGTCGTGCATCTGGAACACGGCGTGGGGCGCTATGCCGGACTGACCACCCTTGAAGCTGGCGGTATCACGGCGGAGTACCTGATTCTGCATTACGCTGGCAATGACAAACTCTACGTGCCGGTCTCCTCCCTGCATCTGATCAGCCGTTATGCGGGCGGCAGCGACGAAAACGCGCCGTTGCACAAGCTGGGCGGCGACGCCTGGGTACGCGCTCGTCAAAAAGCCGCCGAGAAAGTTCGCGATGTCGCCGCCGAGCTACTGGATGTGTATGCGCAGCGAGAGGCCAAGCGCGGGTTCGCCTTCAAGCACGACAAAGCCCAATACCAGCTGTTCTGCGAAGGCTTCCCGTTCGAAACCACGCCGGATCAGGCTCAGGCCATCAACGCCGTGTTGAGCGACATGTGCCAACCGCTGGCGATGGATCGCCTGGTATGCGGCGATGTGGGCTTCGGCAAAACCGAAGTCGCCATGCGCGCCGCCTACCTGGCGGTCGAGAACCACAAACAGGTCGCCGTTTTGGTCCCCACGACCCTGCTGGCGCAGCAGCACTTTGATAATTTCCGTGACCGCTTCGCCAACTGGCCCGTTCGCATCGAGATGATTTCCCGCTTCCGCAGTCAGAGCGAACAATCACAGGTGCTGGAACAAACGCGAGAGGGTAAAGTCGATATTCTCATCGGTACCCATAAGCTATTGCAGAGCGATGTGCACTGGCACGATCTGGGACTGCTGATTGTGGATGAAGAGCACCGGTTTGGCGTACGTCACAAAGAACGCATCAAAGCCATGCGCGCCAACGTCGATATCCTGACGCTGACCGCGACGCCTATCCCGCGAACGCTGAATATGGCGATGAGCGGTATGCGCGATTTGTCGATCATCGCCACTCCGCCGGCACGCCGTCTGGCGGTCAAAACCTTTGTGCGTGAATATGACAGCCTGGTGGTGCGAGAAGCGATTCTGCGCGAAACGTTGCGCGGCGGTCAGGTGTACTACCTGTATAACGATGTCGAAAATATCGAAAAGGCCGCGCAGCGACTCAGCGAGCTGGTGCCGGAAGCGCGGATCACCATCGGCCACGGGCAGATGCGCGAACGCGATCTCGAACGGGTCATGAATGACTTCCATCACCAACGTTTCAACGTGCTGGTATGTACGACGATTATTGAAACCGGCATCGATATTCCAAGCGCCAATACCATCATCATTGAACGCGCCGATCATTTTGGTCTGGCGCAGCTTCACCAGCTGCGCGGACGCGTAGGACGCTCTCACCATCAGGCCTACGCCTATCTGTTAACCCCGAATCCGAAGGCCATGAGTTCGGACGCGCACAAACGTCTGGAGGCTATCGCCTCGCTGGAAGATCTCGGCGCCGGCTTTGCGCTGGCAACTCACGATCTGGAGATCCGCGGCGCAGGCGAGCTTCTGGGCGAAGGGCAAAGCGGACAAATGGAAAGCGTCGGCTTCTCGCTGTATATGGAGTTGCTGGAGAGCGCGGTCGAATCGCTCAAGGAAGGTCGGGAACCCTCGCTGGAGGATCTGATCAGCAACCAGACCGACGTCGAGCTGCGGCTGCCGTCCCTGCTGCCGGAAGACTTTATTCCTGATGTAAATACCCGACTGTCGTTTTACAAACGTATCGCCAGCGCCCACGGAGATGGCGAGTTGACGGATCTCAGGGCCGAGCTGATCGACCGATTCGGTCCGCTCCCGGACGCCGCGCGCAACTTGTTGCAGATTGCGGCGCTACGCCAGCAGGCGCAGGCATTGGGCATCAAGCGGATAGAAGGTCACGACAAGGGCGGCTTCATCGAGTTTAGCCAGAATAACCGCGTCGAGCCGAGCCATTTGATTGGTCTGCTGCAGCGAGAACCCAGCGTGTATCGCTTGGATGGTCCGACCCGTCTCAAATTCATTACCGACCTGAGCGATCGCCCCGCGCGATTAACCTTCATCCGCGAACTGTTAACCGCGATGGCGCAGCACACGTGCCCGGTCTGAGGCGCGAAACCGCGTGTGACGGGCGAGTGCGTCTGTCTCCCGTCTGACTGACAGGACCCCGGTTCAAACCGGGGTCTTTTCATTTCACCGCTTGTTTCCGCGCGACAACACTCCGCTCGCCATGTCAGGCTCTCCCGCAAATGCCCGCCATCTTCTAGACGAACGCTCTCGTCGGTACGCACTATGAAGGTGCAGCAAAACGCTATCCGACGGACGATGCGCATACCATTGACTTCTTCTCACTCTCTGGCGCCTTGCCCTGCGAGGGATCGCCTTCCGTCAGATTTGGCTGCAAACATCATGGCATCAATTTTGCGTCATGATGCACCCCGCCGGACAACCGTGCTCGGCACATAGGCCGGCAGGCCCGTAACAGCGAAAGATTCAGGTAAACGTTCTACGCTTAAGCGGTCACCCCATTAACCACGGAGTCCAAAATGATAAGAACGATATGGGTCTCGGCTATTCTGGCCGGGACCGCTTGCCACGCAGCCTATGCCGCGGAAACCCGCCCCTCGTCCACCGATACCTTGCAGAAAATCAAAGCACGCGGGTTGATTGTTGTCGGGCACCGCGAATCCTCCGTCCCCTTTTCCTATCTGGATAACGATCAGAAAGTCGTCGGCTATTCGCAGGAGTATTCGAATGCGATTATCGATGCCGTCAAAAAACAGCTGGGTCTGCCTGACCTCACGGTGAAAATGGTGCCCATCACCTCATCTACGCGCATTCCCCTGCTACAAAACGGATCGATAGATTTTGAGTGTGGATCCACCACCAACAACGCGGAGCGTCAACAACAGGTGGCATTTTCCAACTCTATTTTTATCGTGGGTGGGAAACTTCTGGTCAGGAAAGAGAGTGGGATCGGTGACTTCAACGATCTCGCCGGTAAACCGGTCGTGACGACCGCGGGGACGACTAACGAAATCCTGCTCAACCAGCTGAATGACAAGAACGCCATGAAGATGCGCATTATTTCAGCCAAAGACCACAGCGATGCATTCAGAACGCTGGAGAGCGGGCGTGCGGTAGCGTTCTATATGGACGATCCGCTGCTGGCCGGAGAGCGCGCCAAAGCTAAGCGACCTGACCAATGGGTCATCGTCGGCACGCCGCAATCCCATGAAGCCTATGGCTGTATGCTGCGTAAGAGCGATCCGGCATTCAAGCAGTTGATGGACTCGACAATTGCACAGGCGCAGACCCAGGGCGACGCGGAGAAGTGGTATCAGCGCTGGTTTACGCAGCCTATTCCCCCGAAAAACATCAACATGAACTTTGAGATGTCCGCGGAGATGAAAGCCCTGTTCAACGCGCCAAACGACCATGTTCTGTAATGCATACCTTTCTCTCCTCCCGGTCGTCGCGGAGGAAATTTAACCGGGTAAGCGCTCAGGTTCAGCCCAAACACATCTTGGGATGAACCTGAGCGGCAAGCGAATGTGCCTGGAGGCGCGGCTCAAATCTTTTCGCTCAGTACCAGTTGACCATTGCGGTCTAAAGGAATTTTCGTACCGGGATCGCGTTCCATACGCACTTTACCTTCCTGTTCGCCTATCTTGTAGGTGACGTCATAACCCAGCACTTTTTGCGACTTGTCATACACCGTATGACAACGCTGCTGAGTGGAAGAATATGTATCACGTTCCTGCATTTTGCCCTGCACCTGATTACCCGCGTACCCGCCCGCTAAAGCACCGGCAACCGTCGCGACGTCACGACCACGCCCGCCGCCGAACTGGTGGCCTAAAACGCCCCCGGCAACGGCTCCGAGCACCGACCCGGTAATACGGTTTTCATCTTGCACAGGTTGTCTGTGGGCCACCGTGACATTACGGCACTCCTGCCGCGGCAACTTGACGGTTTCTTTAATCGGTGTAGCAGCTAACACCTGGGCATATTGCGGCTTCGGCGAGAAGACATCCATACTGGCGACAGCGGCCACACCCAGTGCGGCGGCAACGCCGATCCCCACGCCTGCTAACATTGACTTGTTCACAGGAAACCTCCTGAATAAATATTCACGCATTCTCCATCTCGCCCCAACGCCAACCCGTTGCAACAGATCTGTGAAGAGCGGTGATGATTTTGCCGAAAGCGCCAACTTTCGGGTGATGCGACGTGCGCGCAACGCCGTTCGTAAACAGGGGGAAGTCTGCACAAAGTGATTTTGGGGGACAATAGGATTAATGAACCAAACGTCGATCGACATCCGCAAACATTACGATTTGGGATTTTTCTTATTAATTTCAGCAAGAAAGAGTAAGCAGAACTATTTACAAAACAATTAATTAATGCCGCCGATCACGGGGACAGGCGGCCAGGTTCAGACTATCAGTGCAGTTTCAGCTTGGGACGGATGACCCGGTTGATGCGTCCAACCAACATCATCAAACCGGTTCTCACGTAGCCATGCAGCGCAATCTGGTGCATACGATAGAGCGAGATGTATACTAAACGCGCAATCCGCCCTTCGACCATCACGGAGCCACGCATCAGATTGCCCATCAGATTCCCAACGGTGCTGTAATTGGAAAGCGACACCAGCGAACCGTGGTCTTTGTAAACGTAAGATTTCAGCGATTTGCCATTTATCAGCGCCATGATGTTATCGAAGCATAGCGACGCCATCTGATGCGCGGCCTGAGCGCGAGGAGGCACGAAACCGCCGCCTTCCTGCGGGCAGGAAGCGCAGTCGCCCAGCGCGAAAATACTTGTATCGCGGGTGGTTTGCAGCGTGGGTTTCACCACCAGCTGGTTGATGCGGTTAGTTTCTAGGCCGGCAATCTCCTTCATCGCGTCAGGCGCTTTAATGCCCGCGGCCCACACCATCAGATCGGCATCAATAAATTCGCCGTCTTTGGTATGCAGACCTTGGGTCTCCGCGCTGGTCACCATGGTTTTCGTCAACACACGGACACCAATATTTGTCAGTTCCTGATGCACCGCCGAGGAAATACGCGGCGGCAGCGCTGGCAGAATACGTTCGCCTGCTTCGACCAGCGTGACGTTCAGCGTCTTATTATCCAGCGCGTTAAAACCATAGCTGTTTAACTGTTTGACTGCGTTATACAACTCAGCGGACAACTCGACGCCCGTCGCACCGCCGCCCACGATAGCGATATTGACGCGCTCTTTGCGGTTGGGATCAGCGTTGAATTTGAGAAACAGATCCAACATTTCGTTGTGGAAACGACGCGCCTGCTTGGGGTTGTCCAGAAAGATGCAATGCTCTTTAACGCCGGGAGTACCGAAGTCATTGGAAGTACTGCCCAGTGCAACGACCAGAATATCGTACGGCAGCGTACGTGCGGCAACCAACTGCTCGCCGGCTTCGTTACGAATCTCTGCCAGCTCAATCTCTTTTTGCTCGCGATTAATGCCCGTCAACGTCCCCATTTGGAACTGGTAGTGATGATTGCTGGCATGAGCCAGATAACTCAGCGAGTCCATATCATCATCCAGAGAGCCGGTTGCCACTTCGTGCAACAGCGGTTTCCACAAATGGCTTGAATTGCGGTCGACCAGCGTTATTTCGGCTTTGTTTTTGCGGCCTAGTTTGTGCCCAAGGCTTGTTGCAAGTTCTAATCCGCCAGCGCCACCGCCGACAATCACAATTTTTTTGATTGGCAAAGATGTCAAAATGACCCCCTGAAAATAGCTAAGCCCACGGTTAACAAAGGAAAGTCAGAATATCCTTATATAACATGTGGTTCTATAAAGTTAGTTGGTATCTACGGGCAGGATATCATGGCGGGTCATATGGTCATACCAAAATTGATATATATCAATTCTTTTAGATATTTATTGACCAGAGGGACAAGAATAGCTGTTCATAAACAAACAGTTATAAAACTGAAACGATTCCTAAAACACTCGCAAGATGACACCATATTGACACGCAGCAAATCAAGTGGGCGTGGGTAATATCATCAAGGCGTCCCAAGGAAATGGGACGCCTCGCGGTGTCCTTCAAACAGATAAACAGCCCGCTATTTCGCGGTCTTAAAAGACTGCCAGCGTTGGTTGAGAGTGGTCAATTGCTGACTCACTCGTTTCCAACGCGGGGAATCCAGCAGTTCACGGCGCGTGAAATGACCACGGTGTTTCAACCGTTCAAGGCCTGGCACTTCACGATGAGGTAACTGATCTAACACGCTGACGGCCCCTTCACGATGATTGCATACCAATATCATGTCGCAACCGGCTGACAAAGAAGCCTCCGCGCGTTCGGGATAGCTGCCCATGATCGCAGCGCCTTCCATCGACAAATCATCGGAAAAGATGATGCCGTCAAATTTCAACTCCTGCCGCAAAACGCGTTTCAGCCAGTATGGCGAACCGCTGGCAGGCAGCGGGTCGCCTTCGGTATAAATCACATGCGCTGGCATAATCGCGTCCAGCTGCCCGCGATTAATCAATTCACGGAACACCGACATGTCCCGTTCCCGAATCTGAGCTAGCGGACGAGGATCTCGCGGAGTCTCTTTGTGTGAGTCCGCGCTCACCGCGCCATGACCTGGAAAATGTTTGCCCGTCGCTTTCATCCCCGCCGAGTGCATGCCGGTAATAAATCGATCCGCCACCGCCAATACGGTTTGAGGGTCGTCATGAAACGCGCGCTCGCCGATAGCGGCGCTCTGATGACCGACATCCAGCACCGGTGCGAAACTGATGTCGATGTCCATAGCGATCATTTCCGCCGCCATCAGCCAACCGCCCTCTTCCGCCAGTGCTTGCGCCTGCGCTAAATCGTTGAGTGCCGCGAAAGACTGCGCCGCCGGCAACGGAGTGAAACCGTCGCGGAAGCGCTGAACGCGCCCCCCTTCTTGGTCGACGGCAATGACCAGCGGCTGTCGCGCCGCCTGACGGATCTGACGCACCAGCTCGCCGAGCTGCTCCGCATCATGAAAATTACGGCTAAACAGAATTACGCCGCCGACCAGCGGATGTGCCAGCACTTCGCGGTCTTCGGCATCCAGCTCGTAGCTGGCCACATCTAACATTAACGGACCCACAACAACCTCATTCATCTGTTTTTATTTGCCCGCCGAGCCTACCAGGGCAAGCCTAATTTCAACCGCAACGACGTTGCGGCCTGCAAAAATGTCGTCTGGCGCGTCTGCTGCCAGCGAACTTCGTACCACATCAGCATCAGGAAATCGACCCAGGGCAGCCACTGCGTTATCCGCTCGCTCAATAATTGCGAGGACAGACCGGACCAATGGCGGCAGTAATCATCCAGAAATCGCTGCTGTCGTTCACGCGCCAGCGCATTGGCGCGGAACAGCGCCGCTAGCTCCAGAGCGATATCGCCATCGACCGCATATTCCCAATCAATCAGACGCCAGGTTTGCGCATGATGGACGAGGTTGCCCGGATGTACGTCCAGATGCAATGGCGCCAGAATCAACGTCGGCGGCAAAGGGCGGCCTAGCAACCGTTGGAGATGACGCAGCAGGTTTGGCGTCCGCCGGGCGGGCGACATATTTTGCCAATGGCGAGTCAACAGCGCTTTCAACGGCAACGGAAAACCGAATCCAGGTTGATGATGCAGCGCCGCCAAACATGCCGCCAGCGCGCCCTTTTGCAAAAGTTCAGCAAACTGCGCGTCCGTGGCGACGCGCCCTTCCAGCCACTCCACCAGCAGCCACTCGCTGCGCAGGGCGACGGGACGAGGCGCCAGTCCGGTCCGGGAGAGCTGGCGCAAAATGCGGAACTCACGCCGACGATTACCGCCCAGCTGTGAGCCGTCACGCGATTGCCCTCGCGCCAGCCAGTCTCCCTCCGGCGAATGCACCCGCCAGCTTTCTGAACTTAGCCCCCGCACCTCAGACAAACAAAAACCGGCGGTCGACGCCGGTTTTTGTCGTTCAAGCAGCGCAAGGAGCGCTGATTGACTCATAGAGCCTTACTCATGAATCGTGCCGGTGCCGGACCAGACAATTTCGCCGGTCTGAACCAGCATCAATTGCAGCTCCAGTTCAGGAGATTTCACGTCGCCGCTGGCGTCGCTGTAAAGCACATACTGCGCCCCGACATAGCGAGCCAATCCAATCGCTTTGCTACGCGACCCCAGACTATCTTCTGCGGAAAGGCCCAGCGTCTGCCGCGCCACCCCCAGTTGCTGGCGCGACACCAGGGTGAACACAGGGTTAGACCCCAGCGCATTGTAAAGCGCCGCGGTCGCTTTCCCGGTCTGTAGTGAGCCGTTGGTGCTGTTCTTCACGTTATCAAGCAGCAGCAAGCTGCCTTTGGTGACCCCTTCCGCCTTTAACATCTGATCCACCAATGGTGAAACGCTGGCCTGCCAGTCCAGAGACTGAAGTTTAGGCGGTGAAGGAACAGGCTCGGACTGGGGGGGCAATGGCTGCGAAGGCGCCGACGGCTCCGCCGGTTGAACGGGAGCAGGCGGCTGCTCTGGTTGTTGCTGACGGCTGGTACAGCCCGCGGCGATCAGCGCAAGCAGTAATACGCCGAGATATTTCTTCATGATTTTCCTCTCAACAAACCCAAGCAGAAACGACGACACGCTAGTAAGCCACAACGGCATCGCAATACTTTTAGTGACAACGTCACAAATTAAATGGCCAGTAATGGACCCAACGCACAGCCGCCCAGCAGGTGCATGTGCACGTGGTAGACTTCTTGCCCGCCATGACGATTACAGTTGATGACCAAGCGATAGCCATCTTCGGCAATCCCTTCCTGCCGGGCGATTTTCCCCGCCACCGTAATCATGCGTCCCAGCGCGGCTTCATGCTCGGCGGTGGCGTCGTTCACGGTGGGGATTAACACATTCGGTATGATGAGAATGTGGGTGGGTGTGCGTGGCGCGATGTCACGAAACGCGGTGACCAAATCGTCCTGATAAACCACATCCGCTGGAATTTCCCGGCGGATGATTTTACTGAAAATTGTTTCCTCAGCCATGATAACTATCCTTTGTATAGCCGCGCCCTCTGGCGCATCGTTGTGAAGTATGAGCGATAAATCTGATGATTTTCAACCCTCTTCGTTTTTTATCATCGCATTGACAAACTACAGAGCAAACGCGCTTTCCTGCATCCCCAGCGAATACCCCGCCTCGACGATCTTTCGCCACTCCAGATCGGATAGAGTGATGCCATCCGCCATGCGCTCGCGGCAAACCATTATTTCCGGTTCACCCGCCATCAAGATAGGCGCGTCAGGATCGGGAGTGCGCGAAGAGCGCACGTAGTCCAGCATGGCATCATATTCCCGGCGCAACCACGCCATTCCAACCAGTTGAGCAGGGTCGATCACGATGGTCGTCATATTATTGACGATAGCCCCGGCGCGTTCGTTTTCCGGCTGGATAGTACCGCCGCCGGACAGAATCCCCGCCAGCAGTTCTGCCGCCATAATCAATCCCCCGCCCTTGTGTCTGGCAATCGGCCTCAGCGCGCCGGGACGTACTTCATCCCACATCACGCTGGGATCGTTAGTCAGACGACCTTCATTATCGAACATCACCTCTTCATCAAAAGTTTTTCCCGCCAAATAAGCCACCCGCGTTTTCCCCAGGGCGACCATGCTGGTTGCAAAATCGAGAATGAACGGCGGATTTTCGCTGCTGCCGGGGAAAGCAATACAGATAGGATTGGTGCCGAAACGGCTTTCGCTGCCGCTGAAGGGCGCCACGATGGGCGGAAGATCGTTAACGTTGACGAAGTGGATGGCGACCAGGCCCTGATCGGCCGCCATTTCACCATAGGTGCCAATACGCCCAAGGTGGCAGGTCGACGAGAGCGTCATCAGACAGACGCCCGTTGTTTTAACGCGTTCGATAGCTGCCTGCATGGCCTCTTTGCCCGTACGCTGACCGAACCCACGGTCGCCGCTGAACTGCAACACGGCCCCTGCGTCTTTGATCAGCCGTGCAGGCGTATTGGGATGCATAGTCCCTTGTCCGATGAAGCGGACGTACTCCGGCAACATCCCGACGCCGTGGCTATCATGCCCTTTCAAATTAGCGCCAACCAGATGCGCCGCCACGCAGTCCGCTTCACTTTCATCACATCCAAGCTGCTGCAATAACTGCTGTGCCACCTGCGTTAAACGTTGTGCTGATATCTGCATTGTCATTTTCCCAAGTGTAAGTGATGGGATTATCCTACTGCCGAACCTCACCTAGGGGGAATGCTCTTGTGACGCCGCGTCATCCACGTAGAGATCGCGGCCATAAAAATCCGCCTTCATAGAAGGCGGCATTGCTTTGCCGCCCCATAGGGGCGTACTAAGCTCCAACCCGTAGGGTCTTCGCTTCACATTCCACTCAGACTTAATTGATTCTCTTCTTGTTCGTGTTTCTCTTGGTACTTCACGTACTTGCGGATCATTTCTGCGTTCACTCCTACGGTGTCCACGCAGTATCCCTTCGCCCAAAAGTGATTTCCCCAGAGCTTATGTTTTCTTAAATACGGGAATTTATTGAACAGACGTATTGCTGTTCTGCCTTTTAAGTGTCCCATCACTTCCGATACTGACAATTTCGGCGGGATCTTTACCAACAAATGAACATGATCTAACTGAACATTTAGCTCCACGATTTCAATATGAAGCTGCTGACTTAATATCCTGATTTGTCGGTAAACTTCTTTTCCTACATTGTTCTTCAGTATTCGAAATCGGCACTTGGGCGTCCAAACTATATGGTATTGACAATGCCATAGCACATGCGATGCTTTTTCGAACCTACTCAGGGTTAAATCCTTATCAGTTATGGGGATAACAGATTCGGATTTTCCCATGAGTAGCATTACTGGCAGAGCCAAAACGCCGATAACCACGTCCATAGGACGTGGTATTCAGTTAGAAATAAAAAAAGGGGCTTGCGCCCCTTAGTTTGATACATATGAAGTCTGGCTATCAGCTGTTACGGATAAAGTCGTCCATATCCGTTTTCAGGTTGTCAGACTTGGTGCCGAAGATAGCCTGCACGCCTGAACCTGCGACCACAACGCCCGCTGCACCCAGGTTTTTCAGACCCGCCTGGTCTACTTTAGATACATCCGCCACGCTCACGCGCAAACGCGTGATACACGCATCCAGGTTGGTGATGTTGTCTTTACCGCCAAAGGCAGTGACCAGCGCCGCGGCCATTTCACCGCCGCCGGCAACCGATTGGTCTTCTGACGCCACTTCACGACCCGGCGTTTTCAGATTCAGTTTGGCAATCAGCACGCGGAAAAGGGTGTAGTACACCAGCGCGTAGCCCAGACCGACGATCGGGAACAGCCACAGTTTACTCCCGTTGCCGCTCAGTACGATGAAGTCGATTAGGCCATGCGAGAAGCTGGTGCCGTCACGCATTCCTAGCAGAATACAGATTGGGAATGCCAGTCCAGCCAAAATAGCGTGGATGGCATACAGCACCGGCGCGACAAACATGAAGGAGAATTCAATCGGCTCGGTAATCCCGGTCAGGAACGCGGTCAACGCGGCTGAGATCATGATACCCGCGACTTTGGCGCGGTTTTCCGGTCTCGCTGAGTGCCAGATAGCAATCGCCGCCGCCGGCAAACCATACATTTTAAACAGGAAGCCCCCGGACAGTTTACCCGCCGTCGGGTCGCCTGCCATGTAACGAGGGATATCGCCATGGAAGACCTGACCTGCGGCGTTAGTGTATTCGCCGATCTGCATCTGGAACGGGACGTTCCAAATGTGGTGCAGACCAAACGGCACCAGAGAACGCTCAATCAAACCATACAAGCCGAACGCCACCACGGGGTTCTGGTAAGCAGCCCACTGAGAGAACGTCTGAATAGCTGTTCCTATCGGCGGCCACACAAAAGACAGCACTACACCCAGCAGAATGGCGCACAGACCAGAGATGATCGGCACAAACCGCTTACCGGCGAAGAAGCCCAGGTATTCCGGCAGTTTGATGCGGTAGAAGCGGTTAAACATGTAGGCCGCGATAGAACCGGCGATGATCCCCCCGAGAACCCCGGTATCCGCCAGATGCTTCGCTGCAATTTCCTCTGCGGGCATGTGCAGGACGAGCGGTGCAACAACGGCCAGCGTCTTCACCATGATGCCGTAGGCCACTACGGCGGCCAGGGCTGAAACCCCGTCATTATTCGTGAACCCCAGCGCCACGCCGATGGCGAAAATCAACGGCATATTGGCAAAGACAGATCCACCCGCTTCTGCCATGACATGGGAAACGACTGCGGGCAACCAGCTAAAATTGGCCGCACCGACGCCCAGCAGAATACCTGCGATGGGCAGCACGGATACCGGCAGCATTAGCGATTTACCTACTTTTTGCAGGTTTGCGAATGCATTCTTGAACATAATTGAGTGTGCTCCTGAGTGATAATGCTTTGCTTCTGATACGTGATGCGAAGGTGGGAGAATATCCTTCAGAGTGCAAGGATGTCGCAGCATCCTTTTATTTTTTACGCAGACTAAAATAAATGTGGCGCCTAATGTTTGATAGGTGTCACGTTTCAACACAACAACACCCTGTAAATATTACAGAAGTTGCATTTTTTGTGATCGACATCTAAAAACACCAACAAACCCCAGGATTTTTTCTGGATACAGAGTATCTACCCACCCGATTAATTACGAGGTCCGAAAAATCCGACCATTCTCATCCACTATCTAACAGGGGTCAACCGCGCGGGATCAATGTGGAACAGATCAGCAAAGTTGGCGCTGGTAGTTTCCGCCAGCGTGTCGAGACTGACGTTTTTAAGCACCGCCAAATACTCCGCCACATCGCGGACATAGGCCGGCTGATTCTCTTTACCTCGGTACGGCACCGGCGCTAACCAGGGAGAATCCGTTTCGATCAGCATGCGATCCAACGGCACATACCGCGCCACCTCTCTCAGCGCTTCCGCCGTACGGAAGGTCACGATACCGGAAAACGAGATATAGAACCCCATATCCAGCAGTTGCTCAGCGGTGTCCTTATCTTCAGTAAAGCAATGTAAAACCCCGCGGCACTCGTTGGCTTTTTCTTCCGCCAAAATCGCCAGCGTATCGGCGCGCGCTGAACGCGTGTGAACAATAATCGGCTTGTTCAGCTCACGTCCGATGCGAATGTGCTCGCGGAAGGAGGCCTGCTGACGGCCGATGGCGTCCGGGTCCTGTTCGTAGTGGTAATCCAGCCCCGTTTCACCCAGCGCGACCACCTCAGGCAATGCGGCCAGCTCACGCAGCTCAGCGTAGTCATAAGGCTCTTCCATACTGAGGGGATGCACGCCGCAGGAAAAGGCAACGTTGTCCCTTTCGCCGATCAACGTTTTCATCGAACGGAATCCCGGTAAGGTAGTGGCGACGGCCAGGAAGAAACGCACATCCCGCTCTTCGGCTTTCGTCAGTACATCAGAGACGTCTCGGTGTAGAGACTGATAATCAAGACCATCGAGATGGCAGTGGGAATCGACAAGCAGCATAGTGGCTATCCAATAATTTTAGGCAGTAAATGGATGTGGTAATCGAGGAGATGACACAGATAAACTCTGCTCCCAGTCGAGCAACAATGAGGTGAGCAGCAGTTCGCGATTGGCTCCCGTGATGGTGCGGAGCTGGTGGCGGCACTGCAGCCAACGACGCAGCGCGAACAGCAATTGGTCAGGCGTAAGCGCCCTCGCCAGCTGTTCAACCAGCGTAAGCTGATCCTGATTGACCAGATGTGAACTTGCGCTCTGGTGACATTTCAACGCGTCCAGAAATAGCGAAGCCACCCAGTGAATACGCTCAACGGTGTCATCCCCATTGAGCGGCGTCACCAAAGACAACATGTCCCGCTGCGCCAGACAATCCGAAAGCGACTGACACAGCGTGAGACGCGGTTTCCATTGTCCCGGTTGCAGCAGGTGGTCCGCCGCCAGTGGCGCGCCCGCATAAAGGCGCAGCGCCGTCTGTAACGATGGCTCGTCTGGATGTCCGCGCTGACGCAACCAGTGCATGGCGTGCGCCTCATCGGGGACAGGCAAGTAGTAATAAGAACACCGGCTGCGCAGCGTCGCCAACAATCGCGACGGCTCGCGGCATCCCAGAAAGAAATAGGTATCCTGAGGCGGCTCTTCCAGCGTTTTTAATAGGGCATTGGCCGCCGCTTCGGTCAATAATTCAGCCTGAGGCAGGCTAACGACTTTCGCCCCTCCCTGCCGCGAGCGTTGATAGACTTTTTCGAGCACCGACCGCACCGCATCCACCCCCAAACTCTGTTTGCCTTTTTCTAAGGCAAGGGTGTGCCAGTCCGGGTGCGTCCCTGCGCTCATTAATTGGCAAGAGTGGCAATGCCCGCAACTTTTTATGCCCTCCGGTTGTTGGCACATCAGCCAGCGACTTAAGGCATAGCTTAAGGAAGATTCGCCCATTCCCGCCAGCGCATGGATGAGCAGCGCGTGGTGACCTCGACCTGCCTGATGCGGGGTCAGCAGCTGGCGGTAGGGAGCATTCAGCCACGGATACCACTCCATCAGCCCGGTTCTCCGCATGTCAGACCAAGATGCGTCAGCCACTCGGCAAGCGCCTGATGGATGTCGTGACTCACCTGTTCCAGCGTTTGCGCGGCATCGATCGTCACAATACTCGGGTCGGCAGCGGCCAGCGCCTGATAGCGTGCTCGGGTGCGATCGAAGAATGCCAGCGACTCTTGCTCGATACGGTCAAGTGCTCCGCGCTGACGCGCTCGCTGTAAGCCGACGGCCGGGGGAAGATCGAGATACAAAGTCATATCGGGACGAAAATCGCCCAGCACCGTGTCACGCAGAGACGTCATCAATGTGTGATCGATTCCACGACCGCCGCCCTGATAGGCCTGAGAGGAAAGGTCGTGACGGTCGCCAACCACCCAGGCGCCCCGCTGCAACGCGGGCTTGATGACGTTTTCCACCAATTGCACTCGCGCTGCATAGAGCATCAACAGTTCGGCTTTATCCGTCAGTTTTTCACCCTCGACACCCTGTTTAATCAGAGTACGCAATTGCTCCGCCAGCGGGGTGCCGCCCGGCTCACGGGTGAAAACAACCTCTTCGATGCCAAACTGGCGCAAGGTTGCCACCACGACGTTGCGAGCGCTGGTTTTTCCGGCCCCTTCCAGCCCTTCGATGACGATGAATTTACTGTGCATGCTTTTCCTTTACGGCTACCGACGCGTTACGGTATTCCCGCACCGCGCGATTGTGGTCGGATAGATTGGTGGTAAACGTGTGTCCCCCCTTTCCATCCGCGACAAAATAGAGATAGTGAGTTTTTTCAGGATGCGCCGCAGCTTCCAGAGACGCTCTGCCCGGCATGGCTATGGGCGTTGGCGGCAGGCCGCTGATGACGTAAGTGTTGTACGCTGTCGGCGTATCCAGTGCGCTGCGCGTAATGGTGCCATTATAGCGTTCTCCCATGCCGTAAATCACCGTGGGATCTGTCTGCAAGCGCATGCCCACGCGCAAGCGGTTGATAAAGACGGATGCAATCAATGCTCTTTCACTGCCGATGGCCGTTTCCTTTTCGATGATCGACGCCATCGTCAGCAACTCTTCTTTATTCTTGTATGGCAGACCGTCCTCGCGCCCCTGCCAGACTTCGTCGACGATTTTATCCATCCGCTGGAAGGCGCGCGTCAGTACGGTTTTATCCGTCATGCCTGCGGTGTGCAGATAGGTGTCCGGGTAAAACCAGCCTTCGGGATTGGACTGATCCTTGATACCCAGCGCTTCGGCAATTTCCTGCGGACTCTTCCCGGTCAGCGTTTTCTTAAGATACGGCGCCCGCTGTAGGGTTTCCAACCAGTCACGCAGTCGCGATCCTTCCACAAACCGAATGGCGAACTGCGCTTCTTTACCGCTATCCAATAGGCTCAGCATCTGCCGAACCGTCATTCCGGGTTGCAAGCGGTAGGTTCCGGCTTTGAAATTGCCCAGCGCCGGCTCCAGCCGCAATAATACGGGGAAGCGCCAGCTGGCAGACAAAATTTTCTGTTCCGCCAGTTGCTGTTCAAGCGCTTCATGACCGGCTCCCGCCGGGAGAGTAAATAGGGTTTCCTGAGTGATATTGAGCGGCGAGGCGGCGAACTGCTGCACCTGTTTCCACAGGATGAAGGCCCCTACGACCACAAGAGCGAGGCAGCCAATCCCAATTTTCATTCTCTTCATAACATTCCATTACTCACAGTTAGGGCTCAGAAAGTCATAGAGATCTCGTGAGCGATAACACCAGGCTTCGGCCTGGTTGACAGAAATTAATGGCATCAAAGCATTGCAAATAAGCACTTCATCAGCCGTCGCCAGGGCTTCCAGCGGAGCGACGACAACTTGCAGCTGATAGTCCGATTGTTCCAGCAATTTCATAATATGGCGTCGCGTCAGGCCATCGACGCCGGACTGCGAAACATCCGGGGTATAAACCGCTTTGCCGCGCCGCCAGAATAAATTAGCCGCACAGCATTCCACTAGCCTGTCGTGGGTGTCAAGCACCAGGGCCTCGTCAGCATCCTGCTGGTCAAGGTGCCGGCGGATCAGCACCTGCTCCAGACGATTCAGATGTTTTATGCCGGCAAGGAGCGGGTTCCTCGCTAATTTTATCCGGCTAAGCGCCAACGTAATGCCATCCCGACGCCAGCGATCGTAATGGGCGGGGTAATCAGTGTGCATGACCATCCGGACCGGGGCGATACATCCCCTGGGACTGTATCCCCTTCCCCCCACGCCACGAGTCACGACGGCTTTTACCACGCCGCTCGTCTTCCCCTCAGCAGCCTGTTGCATCTCTGCCGACAGTAGATCCCAGTCGATATCCGGAAGCATCAGCACCTGTGCCGCGCGTTGCAGTCGCTGGATATGGCATTCGAGCCATACCACACGTCCGTTGAGCACCCGAGCCGTGGTAAAACAGCCATCGCCGTACTGTACACTACGATCAGAAGCGGGCAGATACTGGTCTAACACACCATTAATCAACCACATAGATTCAATTCCACTTTATGACAGAAAGAGTGAGCTTAAACGCACGACCAAGGAAAATTAACCTTAGCCTATTTTATTCAGACAAAAAAAAGCCCGGAAGATCCGGGCTTTCATCAAGCGCTCACGTCAGACTTTACGGAAGACCAATGAACCATTGGTGCCACCGAATCCGAATGAGTTACACAGCACGTATTCCATGCCAGAAACCTGACGAGCCTCGTGAGGCACGAAATCCAGGTCGCAACCCTCATCCGGGTTATCAAGATTGATCGTTGGCGGAATCGCCTGATCGCGCAGCGCAAGAACACACATAATGGATTCCACCGCGCCAGCCGCACCCAGCAGGTGACCCGTCATGGACTTGGTCGAGCTGACCATCACGCGGGATGCGCTTTCGCCAAAGACGGATTTCACCGCCTGAGTTTCGGCTTTATCGCCAACCGGAGTCGACGTGCCGTGCGCGTTGATGTAGCCCACTTGTTCTGCGGTGATGTTAGCATCGCGGAACGCATTGACCATTGCCTGCGCGGCACCAGCGCCATCTGACGGCGGCGACGTCATATGGTACGCATCGCTGCTCATGCCAAAGCCGGTGATTTCAGCATAAATTTTAGCGCCGCGGCGTTTAGCATGCTCGTACTCTTCAAGCACCATAATGCCAGCGCCGTCGCCCAGAACGAACCCGTCACGATCTTTGTCCCACGGACGGCTCGCCGCCTGCGGGTCGTCATTGCGGGTTGAAAGGGCACGGGCTGCGCCGAATCCACCCACGCCCAGCGGACTACTGGCTTTTTCGGCACCACCGGCCAGCATCGCGTCAGCATCACCGTAAGCGATGATACGAGCAGCATGTCCGATGTTATGTACGCCAGAAGTACAAGCAGTCGCGATGGAGATACTTGGTCCTTGCAGACCAAACATGATGCTCAGATGACCGGCAACCATGTTCACGATGGTGGAAGGGACAAAGAAAGGACTGATTTTACGAGGGCCGCCACGAACCAGAGCCGCGTGGTTTTCCTCAATTAGCCCCAGACCGCCAATACCCGAACCAATGGCAGCACCAATACGTCCGGCATTGGCTTCTGTGACTTCGAGGCCCGAATCTTTCATAGCCTGAATACCGGCCACGACGCCGTACTGAATAAAAGCGTCCATCTTGCGAGCATCTTTACGCGAGATGAATTCTTCACAATTAAAATTGTCAACTAAGCCAGCAAAACGTGTTGCATAGGCACTAGTATCGAAATGATCAATGGGTTTGATACCACTCTGACCGGCAAGCAAAGCCTTCCAAGTTGACTCAACTGTGTTGCCGACAGGAGATAACATGCCCAGACCAGTCACAACTACACGACGCTTAGACACGCTGATCCTCCAGGGAGGGAAAATACTGAGGTATTAAAGGAAACTTAGGCGGTCGAATGACCGCCTAGATATGTTCATTTACTGCTGGTTTGCCTGGATAAAATCAATTGCTGCCTGAACAGTAGTGATTTTTTCGGCTTCTTCGTCTGGAATCTCGGTATCAAACTCTTCTTCCAGAGCCATGACCAGCTCAACGGTGTCAAGAGAATCAGCGCCGAGGTCATCAACGAAGGAAGCATTGTTTACCACTTCTTCCGGCTTAACACCCAGCTGTTCAACGATGATTTTCTTAACGCGTTCTTCGATAGTGCTCATACTCTTAAATTTCCTATCAAAACTCGCTTTCGCGATGGTTTTCGTAGTGTATAAAATGTTGAAAAAGATGCAACAAAATCAGTACTGGTCGAGCCAGGATTTTGTGCTTTTTGCAGATTTCGCTGCAAAATGAAGCAAATACGATCTGACTTATCAGATCATATACATGCCGCCATTAACATGCAATGTTTCACCGGTGATGTAACCCGCTTCTTCAGAAGCTAAGAACGTAACAGCACTGGCAATTTCTTTCGCATCGCCCAGCCGTCCAGCAGGAACACCAGCCAAAATGCCCGCACGCTGTTCGTCTGTCAATGCTCGAGTCATATCGGTTTCAATAAAACCCGGAGCCACGACGTTGACGGTCACGCCACGCGAGGCCACTTCCTGCGCCAGAGATTTACTGAACCCAACCAGCCCGGCTTTAGCGGCCGAATAGTTGGACTGCCCAGGGTTACCGCTGGTGCCGACCACAGAGCCGATAGTGATGATACGGCCGAAACGCTTTTTCATCATGGAACGCAGCACGGCTTTGGACAAGCGAAATACGGAACGCAGGTTCGTATCCAGCACATCCTGCCACTCTTCGTCTTTCATGCGAATCAGCAGATTATCTCGTGTGATGCCTGCGTTATTGACCAGAATGTCGATATCGCCGAATTCTGACTTGATAGCAGCCAAAGTCGATTCGATCGAAGACATATCCGCGACATTCAGGACATAACCTTTACCATTGTCACCCAGCCACGCGCTGATATCAGCGGCACCTTTTTCGCTCGTCGCCGTTCCCATCACCTTCGCGCCACGCGCGACCAGTGATTCAGCGATAGCACGACCGATGCCACGGCTGGCGCCGGTGACAAGAACAATTTTTCCGTCAAAGCTCATCATCTATTCCGTTTATTGATCAAGGGCTGTTGATAAGGAAGCAGAATCATTGACTGCCGACGCAGTCAGCGTATCTACGATTCGTTTGGTCAGTCCGGTAAGTACTTTACCCGGCCCAACCTCTAAAAGCTTCTGCACGTCCTGCGCAGCGATGTATTCGACGCACTCCGTCCAGCGGACAGGGTTGGAAAGCTGGCGCACCAGCGCACTGCGGATAGCTTCCGGCGAAGTTTCAGTCTGGACATCCACATTGTTCACAACCGGAATGTGAGGCGCGTTGAAAGTCACATTATCCAACGCTGCCGCTAATTTACGTGCGGCGGGTTCCATCAAGGCGCAATGAGAAGGCACGCTGACTGGCAGCGGCAGCGCGCGTTTCGCTCCGGCGGCCTTACAGGCGGCGCCAGCGCGTTCAACCGCTTCTTTATTACCCGCGATGACGACCTGTCCTGGAGAGTTGAAGTTCACCGGCGAGACAACCTGCCCCTGGGCGGATTCCGCGCAGGCAGCAGCGATAGTGTCGTTATCGAGGCCGATGATGGCATACATAGCGCCGGTGTTTTCCGGCACCGCTTCCTGCATCAGCTTGCCGCGTAACTCCACCAGACTGACCGCCTGTTTGAAGTCCATGACGCCGGCGCAAACCAAAGCGGAATATTCGCCCAGGCTGTGGCCGGCCATCAGCGCCGGCGCTTTACCGCCCTGCTGCTGCCATGCACGCCATATGGCGACGGATGCGCTTAACAGCGCTGGCTGCGTCTGCCAGGTTTTGTTTAACTCTTCCGCCGGACCCTGTTGAGTCAGTTGCCACAGGTCATAACCCAAAACGGAGGAAGCTTCATCGAATGTGTCCTTGACTATCGGATTCGTCTCCGCCAGTTCAGCCAGCATACCGACTGATTGGGAACCTTGTCCCGGGAACACCATTGCAAAATGAGTCATAATCAGAAAGTCCTGTTTTATCAAAAACGTACCAGAGCAGAACCCCAAGTAAATCCACCGCCGAACGCTTCAAGTAATACCAGCTGTCCGCGTTTGATTCGTCCGTCACGCACGGCTTCGTCCAACGCCGCAGGTACTGAAGCTGCGGAGGTATTGCCATGGCGGTCGAGCGTGATCACCACTTTATCCATGCCCATGCCCAACTTTTTGGCCGTCGCATTGATAATACGGAGGTTCGCCTGATGCGGAACCAGCCAATCCAGCTCGGCTTTGTCCAGTTTTGCCGCCACCAGCGTTTCTTCAACGATGTGTGCCAGTTCTTTAACAGCGACCTTGAACACTTCGTTGCCGGCCATTGTCAGGTATTCCGGCGTTTTGTTGGTGCGTGCCTGGTACGGCAGAGACAAAAGCTGACCATAGCGGCCATCGGCATGTAAATGCGTGGAAATGAGGCCCGGCTCTTCAGAGCGGGATAAGACTACCGCGCCGGCACCATCGCCAAACAGAATCAGCGTTCCGCGATCTTCCGGGTCCAGCGTGCGTGTCAACGCGTCAGAGCCGATCACCAGCGCGTAATCAACGGCGCCATTCTTGACATACTGATCAGCTACGCTCAATGCATAGGTGAAGCCTGCGCAGGCAGCCGCTAAATCGAAAGCGATGGTGTCTTGAATGTCCAGCATCTGCTGAATCTGGCAGGCCGAACTTGGGAATGCATGACTGGAAGACGTTGTTGCTACGATTAACAGTCCGATTTTATTTTTATCGACATCGGCCATCTCGAGCGCTTTTTGCGCTGCGTGGAAACCCATGGTGGCCACACTTTCATCCGGCCCTGCGATGCGACGTTCGCGGATACCGGTGCGAGTAACAATCCACTCGTCTGACGTATCCACCATTTTCTCTAAATCAGAATTCGACCTGATCTGTTCGGGCAAATAGCTTCCCGTTCCTAAAATTTTTGTATACATGTAAGCTCAATCACTCTTAGGTAATACAGACGTGAGTCGTACGGCGATTCTTTCAGGAATCTGCCGTTGTACCGTCTGCACTGCCTGTTCAATCGCTACCGCAAACGCATTCGAGTTTGCAGCTCCATGGCTCTTTATCACTGTCCCACGTAATCCTAGCAGACAAGCCCCGTTATAGTGGTCAGGGTTCAGGTGGCCAAAACGCCGGGAAAGACGTTTTTGCAACCAGCGTCCCAATAATCTCAGCCACCAAGACTGTTTTTGTCTACGATCTGAACCTGAGGAGGATTTCAGAAGAGACAGAAACATTCTAACGACGCCTTCCATCGTCTTAAGCGTAACGTTACCAACAAATCCATCACACACCATGACATCCGTTTTACCAGTTAGTAACTCGTTGCCTTCCAAGTAACCGATATAGTTGATAGACGGTGTCGCTTTCAAACGAGCGGCAGCTTCGCGGATGTTGTTTAGCCCTTTGCTTTCTTCTTCGCCAATATTCAACAACGCCACTCGGGGGTTAGTGAGTCCCAGAACCTCTTCTGCCAAGACCGCGCCCATCACGGCAAACTGTACTAGCATGGTGCTACCGCATTCGACGTTGGCACCGAGATCCAGAACAACCGTCTTACCATGCTGCTGATGCGGCAACACCGTCACCAGCGCCGGACGTTCAATACCATCAACCGGCTTCAACAGCAATTTGGCAAGCCCCATCAACGCTCCTGTATTTCCAGCACTCACGCAAGCCTGCGCACGCCCATCCTTGATCAGCTCCAATGCAATGCGCATAGAAGAGCCTCGGCTGGCGCGTATAGCTTGAGATGGTCTGGCATCGCCCGCGATTACCGTTTCAGCCGGTACGATTTCCAAACGGGAAGACAGGGAGGAATCGACTTTGCTAAGTAATGGGGTGAGCGTTGTAGGATCGCCAACCAGCAGCAGATAAAGATTTGGATTAGAAGCCAGTGCCTGCAATGCAGCAGGCACTGTTACGCAGGGGCCAAAGTCCCCGCCCATTGCATCTAACGCCAGAGTTAGGCGTGTCAAAGCATTTCCTTGCGATTAAGCAGGAATTACTTAGCAATGACCTTGCGACCGCGGTAGTAGCCATCCGCAGTTACGTGGTGACGCAGATGAGTTTCGCCAGAAACTTTATCTACGGATACGGCAGTTGTGGTCAGAGCATCGTGAGCACGACGCATACCACGTTTGGAACGGGTTGGTTTATTCTGTTGTACGGCCATGGACCTTACTCCTTCAATTACTTACGCTTTAAACTAGCTAATACGGCAAATGGATTTGGTTTCTCCGCCTCTTCAGGCAATTTGCCAAATACCATGTCCGCTTCGGACACTTCACAGTGTTCAGAATCATGCACCGGTGCGATGGGCAATGAAAGAATAATTTCATCTTCTATCATCGCCAGCAAGTCGACCTCACCAAACTCATTGACCTGAATCGGTTCGTACGCTTCCGGCAGAGCTTCGGCCTGCTCATCACTGATGACCGGGCTAAAACATAACGTGGCGTGGACCTGATGTTCGAAAGGCTTGCCACAGCGCTGGCACCGTAAGGTCACCGACACATCGGCATGTCCATCGATAACAGCTAAACGCTGGTTATCGATGTTGAACGATAAAGCCGCTTCGACATCGCTATCCACACTAACCACTGATTCGGCAACACGCATCACCTGTTCAGCTGTATAGACACCAACATAATCTAAACGCTTTTGAGCCGTGCGAGCCGCGTCGAGGGTTAATGGTAATTTTACCTTTTGCATAGGGCGCGCATATTAGCGTCGTAACGACATAGAGTCAAAGGAAAAGGTGGGGTTTGGAAACTTTCGCCAGCGTTCGCATCGGAAGCGAATCGCAGTTTAGAATGAGCCGCATGTTCCAGCCACAATTTTACCCTAACTATGCCTAAAATCATTCTCGCATCAACCTCACCCTACCGCCGCGCACTGCTCGAAAAGCTGAATATCGCTTTCGAATCTGCTTCCCCACAAGTTGATGAAACGCCCTTGCCTGACGAAGACGCCCCCGCTCTGGTGAAACGTCTAGCCATGGACAAAGCCAAATCGTTGGCTGGCGACTACCCGAGTCATCTCATTATAGGCTCCGATCAGGTCTGTGTGCTTAACGGTCAAATAACCGGTAAGCCTCACGATCAAGAACGCGCTGTTGCTCAGTTGCGTCAGGCCAGTGGCAGTCACGTCACCTTTTATACCGGACTTGCGCTTTACAATAGCCAAAGCGTACGCATGCATTGTCTGGTTGAACCTTACGAGGTTCATTTTCGAACGCTAACGAATAAAGAGATAGATAATTATATAAAGAAAGAACGTCCTTTTGACTGCGCGGGAAGTTTCAAGAGCGAAGGACTCGGCATTACTTTATTTGAACGACTGTCGGGGAGGGATCCCAATACGCTGATCGGGCTACCGCTTATCGCTTTACTTGACTTGCTGCGACGGGAAGGCGTGAATCCTCTTTTGATTTCCTGATTCGCATGTTGACCGCACCTGACTCATCGACAGGTGCGGTATTCGATTACGACTTTTGGTCGCGCAAGAGTTGCAGACAACGGCGAAGTTCATTATCCAACGGCGCTTCTACTCGTAAAGTTTCGCCGGTGTTGGGATGTTCGAACTTTAGAGCCTGTGCGTGCAGGAACAGCCGTTTGAGACCGGTGCCTGCTAGTTGGGCGTCAAAATCCCGGTCGCCGTAACGATCGTCAAAAGCGATAGGATGACCAGCATGAAGGGTGTGTACGCGAATCTGATGTGTCCGCCCGGTGACCGGACTGGCTTTGACCAACGTCGCGTGCTCGAACCGCTCTTCAACCTTGAAACGTGTCTCCGATGGCTTTCCTTCGCTATTCACGCGGACGATTCGCTCACCGCTCTGGAGGATATTTTTCAGCAGCGGCGCCTTCACGGCTTTGCAATGGGATTGCCACTGTCCACGCACCAGGGCGAGGTAGTCTTTCTGCATCCCTTTGCTTCGCAACTGTTCATGGAGGGCGCGCAGCGAGGACCGTTTCTTGGCGACCAACAGAACACCGGAAGTATCTCTGTCTAAACGGTGTACCAGCTCCAGAAAGCGAGCTTCGGGCCGAAGTGCCCGCAGGCCTTCGATAACGCCGAAACTCAGACCGCTGCCGCCATGGACGGCAGTCCCGGATGGCTTGTTGAGCACTAACAGATAATCATCTTCATAAATGATGCAATCCGCCAATGCCGACACTTTGGCCAGCCCGACAGAAACCTGAGCCTCTTCACGTTCGGAAGTCCTCACGGGCGGAATCCGGATGAGATCGCCGTCTAACAGTTTGTACTCCGGCTTCACCCGCTTTTTATTTATTCGTACTTCACCTTTACGCAAAATACGGTAAATCATGCTTTTGGGCACACCTTTCAATTTTGTGCGCAGGAAATTGTCGATGCGTTGACCCGCCTCTTCGTCGGAGACAGTTAAAAATTGTACTGATGGGTTCTCTGTTTTCATGGGCCAGAATTCTAAAGAGCGAGGGTAGATAGCGCCACATCTTTTTCTATGCTTAACTGTGAGTCTGACTTATGAAGTTAATAGTCAGCTCCTGTAACAGTGACTATGTGCGAATTTCGTACATGGCTGTCCTCAGACCGGTTAATAACTTCATTTTGACAGGCAAAGTCACCTTGCTATCGGCGTATCAGCAATGGAATAATGCTTCAGCTTTCCGCGCTGTTTACCTGAAAAACAAGGGAAATTGCGGAATTATTATATTTGCCTGATGACTCACAACGCAGCAATGGCGTAAGACGTAGCGAATTATCAAGCAGTTAGCGAGCTGCGGTTAGCAGTTTGGCCGGCAAATGGAATCAGATCTGGCACCTATTTTCAGA
Source organism: Lonsdalea quercina (assembly GCF_900107885.1). Taxonomy (NCBI): domain Bacteria; kingdom Pseudomonadati; phylum Pseudomonadota; class Gammaproteobacteria; order Enterobacterales; family Pectobacteriaceae; genus Lonsdalea; species Lonsdalea quercina. The sequence continues at coordinate 534,480 of NZ_FNQS01000002.1, forward strand.
AGCTGTTCCCGCCATAAATGCGCTGTTTTCCATCAGGAAATACAGGCTACCGAAACATGCGTCTCTATGCAGACGACAACCGGGAGGTTGACGCCCCTGCGATAAGCCACGAGGCCATCGGTTCATTCCGGTCATACCCCGCTTTCACCGGCAGCTCTATCCATAATGCAAGTTAAGAATAACGAGTAAGTTACGATGAAAAGAATGTTGATTAACGCAACTCAGCAAGAAGAGTTGCGTGTTGCCTTGGTTGATGGTCAACGCCTCTACGATCTGGATATTGAGAGTCCAGGCCATGAGCAAAAGAAAGCGAACATTTATAAAGGTAAAATCACGCGCATTGAGCCGAGTCTGGAAGCCGCTTTTGTTGATTACGGCGCTGAGCGACACGGTTTTCTCCCCCTCAAAGAAATCGCACGCGAATACTTCCCGAGTCACTACGCTTCCCATGGCCGCCCGAACATCAAAGATGTTCTGCGCGAAGGCCAGGAAGTCATCGTGCAGGTGGATAAAGAGGAGCGCGGCAACAAAGGCGCGGCGCTGACGACGTTTATCAGCCTCGCCGGAAGCTACCTGGTTCTTATGCCGAACAACCCTCGCGCCGGCGGTATTTCACGCCGTATCGAAGGGGATGACAGGACCGAGCTGAAGGAAGCGCTTAGCTCTCTGCAGTTGCCTGAGGGCATGGGCCTGATCGTACGTACGGCGGGTGTCGGTAAATCCGCAGAAGCCCTGCAGTGGGATCTGGCGTTTCGCATTAAACACTGGGAGGCCATCAAAAAAGCCGCTGAAGGTCGCCCCGCGCCGTTCCTGATCCATCAGGAAAGCAACGTGATTGTTCGCGCCTTCCGCGATTATCTTCGCCCGGATATCGGCGAAATCCTGATCGACAACCCCAAAATTCTAGAACGCGCCAAAGAGCACATCGCCTCACTGGGTCGTCCCGATTTCAGTAGTAAAATCAAACTGTACAGCGGTGAAATCCCCCTGTTCAGCCATTATCAGATCGAATCCCAGATAGAGTCAGCCTTTCAACGCGAAGTGCGTCTGCCTTCCGGCGGCTCCATCGTGATTGACACGACCGAGGCGTTGACAGCCATCGATATCAACTCCGCACGCGCTACCCGCGGCGGCGATATCGAAGAAACCGCCTTCAACACTAACCTGGAAGCGTCCGACGAAATCGCCCGTCAGCTGCGCCTGCGCGACTTGGGTGGTCTGATCGTTATCGACTTCATCGATATGACGCCTGTTCGCCATCAGCGTGAAGTTGAGAATCGCCTGCGCGATGCCGTCCGTCAGGATCGCGCCCGTATTCAGATTGGACGTATTTCACGCTTCGGTTTGCTGGAAATGTCGCGTCAGCGCCTCAGTCCTTCGCTGGGCGAATCCAGTCACCATGTTTGTCCGCGTTGTAGCGGAACCGGGACGATTCGCGATAACGAGTCCCTGTCTCTGTCTATCCTGCGTTTGATCGAAGAAGAAGCGCTGAAGGAAAACACCAAAGAGGTGCAGGCGATTGTGCCGGTTCCGATCGCCTCCTACCTGCTTAACGAAAAACGTGACGCGGTTAACGCTATCGAACAACGTCAGGGCAGCGTCCGGGCCGTCATCGTACCGCACGACGGCATGCAGACACCTCACTACTCCGTCGTGCGTATCCGTAACGGTGAAGAAAAGCCGGCGCTGAGCTACATGCTGCCGCAAATGCTGGATGCAGAAAACCAGCTGGCACAGGAAGAGCAGATCGCCGAGCGTAAAATTCCTGAGCAACCTGCTCTGGCGACGTTTACCCTGCCGGAGACTCCCCCTACAGCAGCGCCGACACCGGCTGCCGCTCAGAAAGCACCGTCTGCTGCGCCTCAGAAGTCGGGTATCATTCGCCGTTTGTTCGGCTCGTTAAAAGGCATGTTCGACGCGCCTCAAGCTGAAGTGGAAGAAAAACCGGAACAGCCGCAGGTTAAAGAGAACAATACGAGCGAGAGTCAACCACGTCAGGAGCGTCGCAACAACAATCGCCGCCAATCCGGCAATCGTCGCGATCGCACAGAGAGGACGCCGCGAGAAAACCGTGAGCCGCGCGAAGAGCAGCCGCGTCGTAATAACAAGCGGACGCAAAATGTGGCCGACACGCAAACTCCGGCCGTTGATGCACAGGAAAAAGCCGCGCGCGAAGAGCAACGTCGCGAACAGCGCGCGGAACGTCAGCGTAACCGGCAGGAAGAGAAGCGCCAGGCTCAGCAGGAAGTGAAAGAGCTGAACACGGCGGCTGAAACCGAAGCTCAGGCGCCAGAGCAGGAAAAACCCGCTCAGGTGATGCCTCGCCGTCAACGTCGTCAGCTAACGCAAAAAGTCCGTGTGATTGATGAAGCGGATGCCCCTGTCGCATCCAACCCGGTCGAGGAAGCGGCTGCACCGGCAACCGCGGAAACCAGCTCGGAAAATAATGGCGGAGACAACCGCGATAACAACATGCCGCGCCGTTCGCGCCGTTCGCCGCGCCATCTGCGCGTTAGCGGCCAGCGTCGTCGCCGTTACCGTGATGAGCGCTACCCGGTACAATCGCCAATGGTAGTCGAGCAAGCGGCTTCTGCGCCGGAAATGGCCTCTGGCAAAGTGTGGATTCACTATCCAATCACACAACCTCAGCCTGAGCCTGAAACACAGGAAACCGTTGTTCAGGAAAATGATGCGATTACCATACCTACAGTGACGGAATACGCGTTGCTGTCCAGCGCAATCGCTGAAGAAATCGTTGAGGAAAGCAACGACTCGACTGACGCTCAGAGCGCCGATGTCATCGCTCCCGAAGAGGAAGTGACCGCTCAGCTGCCGCTGGAAACCCGCGTATCTCGTGAAGAGACAGTGACAGCGGAAGACAGCGACAAAGAAACGGATAAGACCGACTCAGCATCGACACCGTCAGAAGACGTGGTGGCCGATAATGAAAACGTCGAAACAGCTGAAATTGCTGAGCCTGCCACAGAGGATGCACCGGCAGCGGTTGAAGAACCTGCTGAGCAAGCGGTTGAAGCGGCGCCTGCCGCGGCGGAAAAGCCGGTCGAAACATCAACTCCGGCGAAATCCAATGCGCAGCCAACCTTTAAACATCACGCAAATGCGCCGATGACGAAAGCTCCGGCACCGCAGTATGTCCCGGAAGAGCCGAAATCCAGCGACTGGCAGCGCCCCGCGTTCGAGTTCACCGGGAAAGGCTCTGCGGGCGGCCATGCTTCGGTTAACAGCGCCAGTGCCCCGGCAACCAAGCCAGCCGTGGAAGAGTAACCACAAAAAAGCACCACGTGACTGACGTGGTGCCTGATGTCTGTCAAAAAAGCCCGTCAATGACGGGCTTTTTTTATCAGCTTATGCGACCTGAGTCATCAGCTTGATGTCGACGGAAACGGTCTTACCTTCCATATCCGCTACCAGCTTCTGGAAGTGTGCCGTTTTTTCATGCGTCTCTAGCGCTGCTTTATTTTTCCAGCGTTCAATGAAAACAAAAGCACCTGGCTTATCGATTTCCGCGTGTAAATCGTACTGCAGATTGCCGGCCTCTTTACGGCTGGGTTCTACCGCTTTGGTGACCGCATCGGTGATTTCTTTCAAGTACTCTGGTTTTGCCTGAAGGCAAGCGACAACACGAATTTCCATTTTTTCCTCTTCTCGCATTTTGCGAATGTATTAGATCTTTTAATATGAAACGCCAATAAAAGATGAATTTCAACCACTTCAAAACAATCGGGTGCATTTCAACCACTTTGCGCTTATGCTTATCACCCGCCGTAATCAGTCTTATAACCGCTATGTTAATCACTGACCGCCGGAGCAAAATCCATGACCCCCGTTCCAACCGCCCTGAAAATCCGCCGTCCCGATGACTGGCATCTTCACCTGCGTGACGACGACATGCTAAATGCGGTATTACCCTATACCAGCGCCGTTTTCGGCCGCGCCATAGTCATGCCTAACCTGACGCCGCCGATCACTACCGTCGCAGCAGCAGAGGCCTATAGAACGCGCATTCTTGCCGCTATCCCCTCTGCGCATCATTTTCATCCGCTGATGACATGTTATTTGACCGATACGCTGGACCCGCGCGAGCTGACCCTGGGTTTTCAAGAGGGTATCTTTACAGCGGCCAAACTCTATCCAGCCAATGCGACCACAAACTCGAGCCACGGCGTGACGGACATTCGCGCTATCTACCCGGTTTTGGAGCAAATGCAGAAGCTGGGAATGCCCTTACTGGTGCATGGTGAAGTTACGGATCCCGAGGTGGACATTTTCGATCGCGAAGCCTACTTCATCGATCGCGTTATGGAACCTGTGCGCAAGCAATTTCCGGCGCTGAAGGTGGTTTTCGAACATATCACTACGCGTGATGCGGCACACTACGTACTGGATAACGATGACTATCTGGCGGCCACCATTACCCCGCAACACCTGATGTACAACCGCAATCACATGTTGGTGGGTGGAATACGTCCTCACCTGTACTGCCTGCCTATACTCAAAAGAAATGTGCATCAGCAGGCATTGCGCGATGCCGTCGCCAGCGGTTCAGAGAAATTCTTTCTGGGAACCGACTCTGCCCCGCACCTGCAGCATCGTAAGGAGTCCTCATGCGGCTGCGCTGGTGTATTCAACGCACAGGCGGCCCTGAGCGCGTATGCCACCGTGTTTGAGGAGATCGGCGCGTTAGACCATTTGGAAGCTTTTTGTTCGCTTAACGGCCCGCGTTTCTATGGCCTCCCCGTCAATGAAGACTTCATCGAACTGCGTCGAGAACCGACTACCTTTCCAGAACACATTGCTGCCAAAGAACAAAAAATCATTCCCTTTATGGCAGGACAACAGCTGAACTGGTCCGTCCGATAAATCATATCCCTGCCGGAAGGCAGGGGAAACTCGTCTATCTTCGGCTTGACGCCTCTTGCGTTTCATTCCAGACAACTGTATAAACGAACAGTCCTGTATGGAGGTCATTATGCGTGTTGAAATCACTGTAGCAAAAACCGTTAAGTTGCCTGCCGGCGCTATCGACGCCCTGACAAATGAGTTAAGCCATCGCATTCAAGCTCAATATCCCGACACCTCTGTTTTAGTGCGCTATGCCGGGTCGAACAATCTTAGTGTCTTCGGCGGCAGTAAGGATGACAAAGAGAAAATAACCGAGATTCTTCAAGAGACATGGGAAAGCGCTGACGATTGGTTTTTCTCCGGACTCGATACTGACTAAACGTCGTCCGTCCTCAATTTGGTTCCTTAACTATTCTTTTCACCCTTTTTTCACTGCAATATTGCCATGTTGTCATCACCGCATTCGGCTCTCTGTATAAAAATTCGAGTGCAAGTTAATTAATTGGTAATATTTTCAAACCATCTTATTAATGCACTTATAGCCAAAGAAATTTAAATTGTCAGTCAACGCTAAACCTACGAAGGTCATGTTATTCTCACTCTAAGCGGAAAAGCAAATTCTCCCAGCCACATGAAGAGCAAAAAACGACCAGATTCGCGATTGTTTACAATAAAATTCCATAAATGTAATCAGGAGAGATATACTCATTGAGTAATCGTAGATAGGAGTCATCTAGAACCTCGTTTAGTCACTCATGCTAGTAACTAGTCATAAGGGGTAATCATGGATATAAAAAGTGAAGTTATTCAAACACATCCACTTGTGGGTTGGGATATCAGCACCGTCGACAGCTACGATGCAATGATGATCCGCTTACACTACCTCCGTACCGCGGACCAGGCTCCCGATGAAGCTCAAGTTGATCGTACTTTATGGTTAACCACCGATGTTGCAAAACAGCTCATCAACATTCTTGAAGCAGGCATTGCCAAGATAGAATCAAATGAATTTGAGCCAATTGATTATTTAAAGCATTAAAATTTCATTCTATAGTGCGTTATTATCACCCCAGACACCGCCTCTAAAGGCGGTGTCGTCTTTTATATCGAACGCACAGCGGGATGCCTCAAAAATAATTTACGTCTCTCATTATTTTATCCATGATATGTCGCTCATGTTTTAATAAAAATAAGTCATTTTGTATTTTTAACATTTTGGCGCATAAAACGGCTAATACAATCAATGCATACGGTTAACTGAAAGAGATTGAGGTCGCTCATTCAAAATGATTGATAAATGAAATCATCATGTTAAAAGCAATAATTTTATATTGCTTTTATGTTTACCTATGTTTAATTATCTCCAGACCTTCATTGCAACTTCACGATAAGGATTGTGGTCATGCTTCGGCGCAACACCTCATCCCAATATGGTCATATCAGCATTCTACTACACTGGGTCGTCGCGCTGACCGTCTACGGCATGTTTGCACTAGGGCTGTGGATGGTCTCGTTAGGCTATTACGACAACTGGTATCACAAGGCACCCGAAATACATAAAAGCATTGGCATCCTTCTTTTCCTTATCGTTTTGTTCCGGGTGATATGGCGCAAAATTAGCCCCGCCCCTTCGCCGCTAGCCAGTTATTCACGATTTACCCGAATAAGCGCCACGCTGGCACATATTCTTCTCTACCTCTTGCTGTTCAGTCTGCTCATTAGCGGCTATCTGATTTCGACGGCGGAAGGTCAGCCTATTTCAGTATTTGGCTGGTTTAACGTTCCAGCGACGCTGAGCGGAGTCAGAGATCAGGCTGATATTGCAGGCGACATTCATTTCTATCTTGCGTGGGGTATCGTCATTTTGTCGGTGCTGCATGCATTAGCAGCGTTAAAGCATCACTTCATTGATGGTGACAGTACGTTAAAACGGATGTTGGGTCGCAGCGTCCATTAAACCTCGGGATTGTAAGGAGAAAACCAATGTTAAAGAAAACGCTATTGGGTTTACTACTCGCTTCAACAGTTTCCTACGCAGGTTCCGCTCTTGCAGCGGATTATAAAATTGATAAAGAGGGCCAACATGCTTTCATACAATTTCGAATCAAACATTTGGGCTACAGCTGGTTGTATGGGACGTTCAAAGATTTCGACGGCACCTTCACATTTGACGAAGCGAATCCGTCCTCGGACAAAGTGAATGTGACGATCAAAACCGATAGCGTGGACACGAATCATGCCGAGCGTGACAAACATATCCGCAGCGCCGATTTCCTGAACGTGGCAAAAGCGCCTCTGGCGACTTTCACCTCTACCGGCGTGAAAAAAAGTGGTGATGATTTGGATATCACTGGCAACCTGACGTTGAACGGCGTCACCAAACCAGTAACGCTTGAGGCCAAACTGATGGGACAAGGGGACGATCCTTGGGGTAACTATCGTGCGGGCTTCGAAGCCAAAGGGAAGATCAAGCTGAAAGACTTCAACATCACTACAGACCTGGGGCCAGCCTCGCAAGACGTCGAGCTGATTATTTCACTTGAAGGTATCCGCCAGAAATAATCCTGTCTGTTCAGCCCCGTCAATGAACGGGGCTGTTTTTATCTCAACGGCGCTACTCATTATCCCTGATGGGGGTCGGCAAAACCGTTTGCAGCAATCCGCGAGATTTATTGAAAATCTTCATGCCGGTTTCTCTTTCACGCCTCAGCTTGCGTTGTTCTTCCAGCGGCAATGTGACTTCCTCCTGACACGCCGGACCACAGCAGCCTTCATATTTTTCCGCGCACTGCGGGCATTGTATAAAGAGAAGATGGCACCCCTCATTACGGCAGTTGGTGTGCGTATCACAGGAGGCGCCGCATTGGTGACAATGAGCGATGACCTCGTCGGACACTCGCTCCCCCATACGTTCATCAAATACAAAGTTTTTACCGATAAATTTGAGGGGAAGCCCCTGAGCCTTCGCCTGGCGGACATACTCGATGATCCCGCCTTCCACATGGAACACGTTTTTGTAACCGTGATGCAGCATGTAGGCGCTGGCTTTTTCACAACGAATCCCACCTGTACAATACATGACGATGTTCTTTTCACGGTCGCCGGCCAACATTTCCGCCGCCATAGGCAGCTGTTCACGAAATGTATCGGACGGGACTTCCAGCGCATTTTCGAAGTGACCCACTTCATATTCATAATGGTTGCGCATGTCGACGAAGACCGTGGAAGGATCTTCCGCCATCCGATTGACCTCTTCGGCTTTCAAATAATGCCCAACGCGTGATGGATCAAACGTGGGGTCATCAATCCCGTCGGCCACAATCCGTTCCCGCACCTTCATCCTCAATACCCAGAACGATTTACCGTCGTCTTCCAGCGCAATATTGAGTCTGATGTTATTTAACGCGGGATGCGACTGATACAGCCGCGTTTTGAACGTATCGAACATGCTCTCGGGAACGCTAATCTGCGCATTGATCCCCTCTTTTGCGATGTAGACACGACCAAACACGTTCATTTCAGTCAAGGTCAGGTAAAGCGCGTCGCGAAATGCCTGGGGTTCATCCAGCAGGAAGTATTTATAGAAGGAGACCGTGGTGCGAGGCTCGGTTTCAGCAAGCATGCGCGCCTTCAGTTCCTCATTGGAAACACGGTTATGTAACACTGGCATGGTGTACGTTCCTGTTTAAAGTGAGGTTAACGACATTAATTGTGTGTTAGCATTTTGTTGCCGTCACAATAGCGCGGCATGATACACCAGCTCTTAGCCTCTGTCAGTCGAAGAGAACCCCAAAGAAATATCAATATGGGTTACACAAGTAAGTTTGATGACTAGTTTCAACGTCTCGGTTTCGCCATAATACCGGCCTCATGAGATTGGAGATCACCTCACCAAAGGTAAAAAATCATTGCGAACCGATGCTATGATAGGCGTCTGAATAAATCCCTTATAAAAATCAGCTTTTGGCACATTTCAAATGCGCCAATAAGCGTCATATTAAACTACTCTTCGGAGTAGTGTTCTGAAAATCCCATTAACACAAGGCGTGATTTACCGCCGTTTTCGATATTAAGGCCATGACGACAATCCCCTCTTTCAACCGTTCGCTATTGCACCCACGCTATTGGCTAACCTGGCTGGGCATAGGCATCCTTTATCTGGTCGTCCTGCTTCCTTATCCGGTCATTTACCGCCTTGGTACTTTGCTTGGCCGACTATCGATGCCTATATTGAAGCACCGCGTTCAGATAGCTCGACGCAACCTGGAACTCTGTTTTCCCGACATGTCCGCTGAAAAGCGGGAAGCGCTGGTACGCAGCAACTTCGAGTCGGTTGGCATGGGCGTCATGGAAACCGGGATGGCGTGGTTTTGGCCTGACTGGCGAATCGCCCGTTGGTTCAAGGTGACCGGACTGGAGAATATGCAGCCCCTGCGCGAACAGAAGCGGGGAATATTGCTGATCGGTATTCACTTTTTGACGTTGGAACTCGGCGCACGCATTTTTGGCATGCAAAACGAAGGGATCGGGGTATATCGCCCCAATGACAACAAGCTGATTGACTGGCTGCAGACCTGGGGCCGTATGCGCTCCAACAAATCCATGCTGGACCGCAAAGATCTGAAAGGTATGATCCGCGCCCTCAAACAGGGAGAAATACTCTGGTATGCCCCTGACCACGACTATGGTCCGCGCAGCAGTGTGTTTGTACCGTTATTCGCCGTTAATAAGGCCGCGACAACGGCGGGCAGCTATATGCTGGCACGGAGCGCAAAGCCGGTAGTTGTTCCCTTCGTCCCCCGCAGGCTGCCTGACGGAAAAGGGTATGAACTCATCATTCAACCCGCCGAACCCGATATACCGTTAGAGAACGAAGCCGCCACAGCCACCTGGATGAATCACATTATTGAGCAAAATATCATGCTGGCCTGCGATCAATACATGTGGCTGCACCGCCGGTTTAAGACGCGTCCCCCGGGAGAGTCCTCTCTTTATTAGTCACTATTCTTTCCACCGTGAATGGGCAACCCTCCACGGTGGATAAACGCTCAAAATCTTTTGCCCCGCATCACGCGAACAAACCGTCATATCAAAGCCGCCTCCGCAGAAGGCGGCTTCATTACGCCCCGGAAAAGCGGGTTTACATGCCATGCTTTCAGCCCCGTCTCTTCGCCCGCGACATTTTCCTCGCACCTGAATGTCTGCGAATGGCCTCATCAAGCGTTCAACCCAGCCCAATCGCCCTGACCAGAAAGTATTTTTCCTACGACATTCTGTTTTCAGATGAAGATATTTCGCGAACAGACTTCACTGTGTCGAAAAAGTCGATAGCGTTGAGATACTCAGGCTTGGCGTGGGTGCTCACCACCAAAGGCATATTCCCTATCCGAGATGGGCTTTAACTACCGTGCCTTTTGCGTATCACGTTTACCGGGAAAAGAATTTAAGCGTAAAAAAACGCCCGATGATATTCATCGGGCGTTTTAGCTATATCGATACTAAGCGCTCAGCAGAGTCACATTACAATTTCACCGGCGGAGCCGATAGGGTCTGATAATACTCAGCCCAGCTATTGTAACGTTCTGGCTCCTGCCACACGTGGTAATGCAACCGCGAGATCGTTACCGGGTCGCTAAGCAGCGCCAGTCGTTGGTGACTTTCAACCTCTTGCGGCTTGAGGCTCAAGGCCGCCGCCACTCGCTGTTTACGCACGTCTTCGATAGGCTGGCTGAACCCGTGTCGAGCCGTGGCCATCCCGCTCGCTAACGCATTGATCGTCGGGTCGAAGACCGCATGCATGAATCCGTTGCTCAACTTGCGCTCGCGATTGAGGCGGAAGTACTCATCTGTAGCAACCAGCTCGCGCGGCGGATTGTACTCTTCCGGGATCAGTAGCAGTTTCGCACGTTTGCAGGCCAGACCAAGATTGGCACGGCTGGAGTACACCGAAACCCAAGGAGACAGAATCAATGAGAAGACGATCGGCGCCAGCCACCACAAGAAGCGAAGATCCAGCCAAGCCATTCCCAGCGCCCAGACCAGTCCCAGCACCAGTTGAGAACCATGGCGGGTGAATGCTTCGCCCCACGAGGTTGCATCATCATCACGCTGCGGAGAGTTCCACTGTACCGACCAGCCCAGGAAAGCACTCACGACGAATACCGTGTGGAACAGCATTCTGACCGGCGCCAGCAATACGGAGAACAGCATTTCCAGCAGCAGTGAAATGAACACCCGAATGACTCCGCCGTAGGGCTTCGCCCCTTTGGCACAGGCCAAAATGACGCTCAGCAATTTCGGCAGGAACAGCAAGACCAGCGTGGTTGAAAACAGCGCGATGGCCAGCTCAGGTCGCCACTGCGGCCAGACCGGGAACAACTGCCGGGGCTGCAGGAAGTACTGAGGCTCCATCAGCGTGTGCACCACCTGCAACGCGGTCGATAAGGCGAGGAACATAAACCATAACGGCGCGGAGAGGTATGACATTACCCCGGTCAGGAACACGGCACGATGCACGGGATGCATGCCTTTGACCAGGAACAATCGGAAGTTCATCAGGTTGCCGTGGCACCAGCGGCGGTCACGTTTTAATTCATCCAGAAGGTTCGGCGGCAGCTCTTCATAACTGCCGGGCAGATCGTAAGCGATCCAGACGCCCCAGCCAGCCCTACGCATCAGCGCGGCTTCGACAAAGTCATGAGACAAGATCGACCCGGCGAAAGAGCCTTCTCCCGGCAACGGCGCCAGCGCACAGTGCTCAATGAAGGGTTTCACACGGATGATGGCATTGTGGCCCCAGTAATGAGACTCCCCTAACTGCCAGAAATGCAGCCCGGCGGTAAACAACGGGCCGTAGACCCTGGTCGCGAACTGCTGACAGCGCGCATACAGTGTGTCCATGCCGGATGCTCTCGGCGATGACTGGATAATCCCGGCATTCGGATTCGCTTCCATCAGTCTGACCAGATTGGTCAAACAGTCTCCGCTCATTACGCTGTCGGCGTCCAGCACCACCATATAACTATACTGACTCCCCCAGCGACGGCAGAAATCATCGATGTTGCCGCTTTTCCGTTTTACACGGCGGCGACGACGGCGATAGAAGATATGACCTTCTCCCCCGACTTCACGACACAAATCCATCCACGCTTTTTGCTCAGCGATGCAGATATCGGGGTCGTTGCTGTCACTCAACACATACATGTCGAAATGCGCCAGTTGCCCCGTCGCTTCAACAGACTCGTATGTCGCCCGCAAACCGGCAAACACCCGCTCTACGTCCTCATTACAAATCGGCATGATTAACGCAGTGCGATGGTCGGGATTGAGGGGTTCATTGCCGACCGTGCTGGAAGAGATACTGTATTTATCCTTACCGATCAGCAATTGCAGGAATCCCATGAGCGCGGTCCAGAAGCCCGCGGAGACCCAGCAGAACAAGATGGCGAATAAAATCAGAATACCGCTTTGCAGCACATAAGGCAGCAGCTGCATAACGGAGCGCAGCCAATCCTGGTGCGCCATCTCGAACGGATCGATCAGCGCCCATCCTTGATACGGCAGGATGGTCTTCATGTACCAGGTAGCAATCGTCGTTTGAAACAGCGTCAAAATCAGGAGGATATAGCGACGAATCGTACCCACGGTACGCCACCGGCTCTCTTCCTTGTTTTCCTGCGCGGTGATTCGGCGGCGGCGAGGCGCTGTCGATTGCCCCAAAATGCCATGCCACCAGCGCACAAGCGGGTTGGTTTGCCAGGCATCAGGAAACATGACGGCGCGTTTGATTTTCGGCATCGCCTGAATCGCTGTGCGCCCTTCCCGATCGTTGAGCAGCTGTTTATCCTGAGACGGAGTGTCTCCCCAGCCCATTTCCAGGCGCCGCTTCACGGAGATTAAAGGTAAATCATCTTCGGACCGAAGATTCACCGTATCACCATTGGCTAAAGCCTGATGTACTTCAGATGGGTCAGGGGGAGTCGTTGAATGCGGGAGGGATTCACGCAACGCCTCTGCCTGCTCAGCAGGCAGAGGCAATTTCTCGACATAGTCGAGAGAGGAAGTTGACTTATTCATTGGCAGGCAACTGATAGCTCCATGTTTCAGTCAAAGTAGTCTCGCCATTCACCAACGCTGCACGCATTTCCGTTGGCTTTTTGCTGTCCTTCACGCGCAGACGGATTGTCAAGCGCCAGCCTTTGGTCACAGGGTTGTAACGCACGCTGTTTTCAACAATTTCACCGTTGTCGCCGATGCTGACCTGAGGCGCGACCGGCGTATTAGGATCCATGTCCTTCATCTGCGAACCGACGAAATCCACCAGGAAAGCAATCGTCCCATCCGGCTGACGGATCAGGTTCGACTGTTTTACATCCCCCGTAGAACGCATGGTCTGTTTGACGTAGGCAATGTCAGGAGAGTGCAACGCATCTTCATCCGTTGTGAAATGTAGACGGTATTTCACATCCAGCGGCTTGCCTTTTTCCGGCAACGTGTCCGGCGTCCAGAAAGAAACGATGTTGTCATTGGTTTCATCCGCCGTCGGGATTTCTACCAGTTCAACCTTACCTTTGCCCCAGTCGCCCTTAGGCTCAACCCAACCACTCGGACGCTGATCGTAACGATCGTCCAAATCCTCATAGTCGGTGAAATCGCGACCGCGCTGCAACAGACCAAACCCTTTGGGGTTCTCGACAGTATAGGTGCTGACGGACAAATGTTTCGGATTGTTCAGCGGACGCCAGATCCATTCACCATTGCCGGCATGAATAGAAAGGCCATTTGAGTCATGCAGATTCGGACGATAGTTTAACGTCGGAGACGGTTGGTTAGGCCCAAACAGGAACATACTGGTCAACGGCGCAATACCCAGTTTGCCGACGTTGTCACGCAGGTAAACTTTGGCCTGCACGTCTACGACGCTATCGCGTCCCGGATAAACGGTGAAGCGATATGCGCCCGTCGAGCGCGGCGAATCCAATAGCGCGAAGATGACCAGATGCTTGTCATTAGGTTTAGGACGTTCGATCCAGAATTCGCGGAAACGCGGGAACTCTTCTCCGGATGGCAGTGCCGTATCGATAGCCAATCCTCGAGCTGACAGACCATAAGTTTGCCCTTTGCCGATGATGCGGAAGTAGCTCGCACCTAGCATGCTGACAATCTCGTCGTTTTTATCCGCCTGATTGATGGGGTATAGAATTTTGAAACCGGCGAACCCGAGGTTTTTCACCGCATCAGGGTCGTGGTTGACTGAACCAAAATTAAAGTAGTCAGGCGAATATTTGATTTCTTTTACCGAGGTCGCGGTAACTTCATTGATTTTGACAGGGATATCGAAGTACATCCCCTGATGATAGAACTGCAGCTTGAACGGGGTGGGCGTTGCGTTCCAATATGATTTATCCTGATTGAAACGAATCTGCTGATAGTCGGCGAACTTCATATCGCGGAATTGATCGGGCAGATTACTTTTCGGTGTTTCAAACCCCTTCGCTGCCAGTTTTTCCGCCTGTTGCGCGACATCATCAATAGAAAATGCCCACACGGGCAAAGACGTCAACGACAGCATTACAGCGGCTGAGAGCAAGCGAAGATTGTTGACTCGCTGTTTAACCTTAAATTTATTAACCAGCACATCTCCCCCTGTATGTGTGCTTCAATCAACTAAAATCCATATTAATGGATAAGTTAGCTATCCGACAACTTCATGAAGATTTGGTTCATTATGATAGGTCAGCGTTTAAACAACGGCTATCTCTATTCGCCATTTAATCCCTATTCAAACGGGCGTCGGTGATTCGCGTTGCCATTTTTCGGACATTGGAACGTCGATTGTCACAGACCACTGCTATCTCATTCCTAAAAGCGCTGCATGCGCCTGATTCATTATCAAGCCGTCATTCCATGACAGGACTCTACCATAACGGAAATTGTAGGGATTTCGCCTAGGAATAGTCCGTTAGGCGTAAAAGCAGGGATTCTCCTCTTAGATCTGGTCTTGAGCAAGCGTAATCACTGCCGATACAAGCAAAGCCCTTTTATTCGAAAAAAGGCGTGTAACCGGCACGTCATGACATGTATAAAACACAATTGTGTCACGTCCTTTTCCCTAATTACGCTACAGTCACATCATCAAATATGCTCTATGCTAAGCGCGCCATGTCACTGTTCGAGTTAAGGCGAAAAAGCGAGCCATACTGGCTCGGTATTGTTGCCGTCATCATCATTTTTATCTCTCCGGCGGTATCCCAACTGCTGGCGCGGTGTCATGTCGCCCGGCCTCAGACAGCGCTTCATCACCGGCATGTCGCCGTCGCTGCGTCAGTGCACGAGCATGTCCCCTCGCCCTCTCCCGCAAGCCATAATGTGGTGCAGGGACACGGTGCGTGCGGCTATTGCATGCTGTTTTCGCATCTTCCCGCCCTGCAAATACCCGGCGACGATCCTGTGCCGCTAATTCACTGGCTCGCCTTGCGAACACTGAACACCGAATGGCCGCTGCGCATTTCTGAGTCGCTCTACTCCCCCCAATTAGCTCGCGCACCGCCGTTCTCTTTAGCAGTGAATTCGCTCACCGCGCGCTCACAGGTCTGAAACATCGATTCTGCGCGCCTTTTTTCATCACCTTTGCGGAAACAATATGTCTGCTGCCAAGAACGGGAAAAAACTCCTGACCCCGGACCAAGATTACCGCCCGGCACCTTCCGGGCTCAGGTCGTTTTTCCTGCGGATACACTTTTATATTGGCCTGTTCGTCGGCCCATTTATTTTTATCGCCGCATTAACCGGTACGCTATATGTCGTGACGCCTCAGCTAGAAAATCGACTCTACGCGCATGCGCTTTACACCGAGACCGAAGGCACGCCGCAACCGCTGTCTTTACAGGTTGCCGCAGCGATGCACGCACTCGGCGACGGCAAAAAGACGACGCTATCTGCGATCAGGCCCGCCCCGCTTGCCGGAGAAACGACACGCGTCATGTTTTCATCTCCTGATTTAGGACCTTCGGAAAGCCGATCCATTTTTATCGACCCGGTATCGTTAGCGGTCAAAGGCGATTTAACCGTTTACGGCACCAGCGGAATTTTGCCCTTTCGTCTCTGGCTGGATAACCTGCATCGCAGCCTGTTACTGGGGAGCGTGGGCAGAAATTACAGCGAATTGGCGGCCTCATGGTTGTGGATTGCTGCGCTCGGCGGCGCTTACCTGTGGTGGACTGGACGTCAGCCACGCGTCACCGCTAAAAAGCCCGATGCCGCACGCAGCTTACGTCGCCGATTGCAGCGCCGTCATACGGTAACAGGGCTGGCCTTGCTCGCAGGGTTGCTCTTTTTTTCTGCGACAGGACTCACATGGTCGCGGTGGGCGGGAGACAATGTATCGCAGTTGCGTTATGCCCTGGGCTGGCAAACGCCTGCGGTCGCCACACAACTTTCAGGGCCTGCCGAGTTATCCCCGCAAAGCGAGCACGCCCATCATATGATGATGGATATGCCGGAGATGACGCCTGTCGATCCCGCTCGCGTTGATCGGGTATTGGCATCCGCGCGTGCCGCAGGCATTGAAGCCGCAAAAATTGAAATTCGTCCGACGTCAAAACCTCATCGCGCCTGGACGGTCACCGAAATGGAAAGAACCTGGCCCACTCGGGCCGATGCCGTAGCAGTGGATCCCGACTCAGGTCAGGTCGTCAGCAAGGTCGAGTTTAACCATTTCCCGCTAGCGGCGAAGCTAACCCGGTGGGGCGTCGATATTCATATGGGCGTGTTGTTCGGATTGCCTAATCAGCTATTGCTGGCATTTTTCGGCATAGGGCTGTGCTCGATGATTGTGTGGGGATATCGCCTGTGGTGGATACGCCGTCCGCGCGGCTCGGTTTCCCAAAACCCGCTACAGTCAGTGACGGACGCCTTTTTATCTTTATCGCTGACATCACAGCTCTTGATTGCCATTGTCACAGTAGGACTCGGTCTCTTCCTGCCGGTGATGGGGATCAGCGCTGTGATATTTATTTCGATCGATAGCCTTCGCTGGCTGCGATACCGCGCGTCTTTGCCCGCGCCGGATATGAATCGGCAGCAGGATAAAGGCGAATCAGATGCGAGATAACGCAGCATCCTGGGAAAGACATGAAGTAAGCCATCCACACAGAAGCAGGCCGCTGGCTTGCCTCTGTGGTTCGGATTCATCAAGTCAGTCACACGGCTTTCAATGTTTTTCCTTCAACCAGCTCGAACGTGTTTTTCCAATGCGCCTCACACTCCATGCGCGCGTTGGGGATATATGAAGCACGTAAGGGCAAACAGGTTTCTTCAATGTTCCATGCCAAGACGACCTGATGCTCTAAGCGCAGAGATTTTAGCGAATATATCATCGCAAAAAAGCCGCCCCGGGAATCTGATTTGTAGATTTCATATCGATGGCTTGCTGCGCCAGCGCCGTCCCCAAATAGTAATGTTTCCTTCAAGGTACTGAATGACATATCTCCTCCCTTTTTTAAACAGGACCTGTCAGTGCTTCTATCGGCAACTCAATTTTGAATTTTAAAGTTGTGTCGGGAAAAAACCGGGTAGGTCACAAAAGAAGGGAGTAAACCCCCGCAGGCAGCAGTCGACGATCGAGGAAGACAGGATGGAGGAAGGCCAATTTATGCCTCCTTTGTCACAAGCAGGCATAAAGTCGGTATTATTTCTTTTTGACAGACTCTTTGCTTTTTCCCTTAATCAATTGTCGCAATTTTTTTAATTCTTTAGCGGACAAAGGCTGTTCTACCCGTTCTTCCGTATGTTGATTATCTATGGCGTTGGCTTGCTGAGCGTCTGACCCTTCGGACTCAAAGCTTCTCAGTAATCGAGCACTGACTTCCGCACTGATCGTAACCCCGTTTTCCGCGGCCGCTGCTTTGATTCGTTCTTTAAGTCCATGGGCGATTTTTAATGACAAGCTGGATATATCGTTCATTTTTATTCCCTTTTAAACAGGATAAAAAAACAACCTATGCCAGCGAGTCAGTTAAGTCCATATAGTCACCAAAAATTAATATTACTGTCACAATCATTCGACTTATATTCAGCCCGCCAGCCATGTCCCTTTTTAGTTTCACAGACCGCTATCAAGCCCTTTTCCGCCTCACGCTTCGTTTATCGACTTAATTTAATGCCTTGAATTAGCGACATTCACCGCGTCCATCGGCTCGAACGCTAGCCATAAGTAAATCTTTTTTTTCGACTAACCCATCAGAATTTCTATCAATTTGGCACTATTATTAGTCGGTCTGGGCAAACGTTCAACGCTTCCCCATTGTGTTAAAGGATTGATCACAAATTGGCAACGCCTTAAACTACGCGCCGCCTGCAACTATAAGGAAGAGAACAAAGTGGCTCACCATCATCTGTGGGAAATGATGAAAACTATTTATTTCGTTGGATTTGCTTTATCTTTGGTTTTCACTTTCTTCGTCAGTAAAGACCGCTCGATGTTAATACGCCTCCTCTGCGCGGTTTTGATCGGCCTGACCTGGCCACTCAGTTTTCCCGTTGTCTTGATGTTCTCTTTCTTTTAATCATTTCCCTTCGCCTTATCAGCTTGTTTATTATTCCCCTGCTATTTCGTGATACTCGTCTTTAACGGCACCCTTAATCCCTCGACGGTAAAAGATCTCGGTGATGAATAAGATTTTGATCAGCGCCTGCCTCGCAGGTTTTCCCGTTCGATATAACGGCTCAGACAAAAGCACGGTCCGGCGCTATCTCGGCCAGTGGCAACGCGAACAGCGCCTGGTCGTCTTTTGTCCTGAACTGGCGGCAGGATTTTCCACACCACGCCCTTCGGCGGAAATTATTCCGACTCGAAGGCGTCATGCGGTCATTACGTCAGGTGCGCGAGTGGTTGAAGAAACCGGAGGCGACGTCACAGAACGCTATATATTGGGCGCCTGGCTGACCCTGGAAATGGCTCGGGAGCATCACTGTCGATTTGCGCTGCTCACGGATGGCAGTCCCTCCTGTGGCAGTCAGACTATCTATAGCGGTCATTTCAACGGAGAAACCCTTGCGGGCCACGGCGTCACTGCCGAATTGTTGAGGTCGAAAGGGATAGAGGTATTTTCGGACCGGGAAATCCTGACTCTGATTGAGCGGGTCAACCAAGTCGGTTGATCAGCGGCTCCTCAGCGCTCGGACTTATTGTTGAGCATGGCCTGCAAATCCTGTTTTAGCGACGACATCTGATTGGCATATTTCTCTTTATGCTCAGCGTCTTCGATCAGTTGGACAATGGTTTCCGACAGCGTACAGCCACGACGATGCGCCAGCCCCGCCAAACGCTGCCAAACCAGATACTCAAGGTCGATGGATTTCTTGCGGGTATGCTGGTGTTCAGCATTGAAATGCCGTTTACGCCGAGCGCGAATGGTTTGCTTCATCCGATTTTCCAGCGCGGGGTTGAGGTACGCGTCAATCCACTGGAGTACTTTTGTCGGCTGGTCTTCCATTTGCAGTAGCGCGTTGACCGCTTCATCGGCCGCGCTCTGCTCAATAAAGCGCGTAATGGACTCGCCTTCACGATGCTTTTTGACCAGATACTTCCACTTCCAGCCGCACTCAAGATTTTCTAATTGCTGGTATTTCATAATAAAGTCTTCAGTGACCGTGTAACGTGCCCGACATATCTCCATTGTGGCCTGAGTTTCCTATTTCAGGCAAACTTTTTACCGTCCATTTTTCAGCCAGAATCGCAATTCCGCCTCTGTAGTCTGTCTGCAACACGCAGGCTCTCATGTGCATCAGGCATTATTTTTGTATAATCCCGCTTTCCCTTTTGACGAGTGCTGTAGATACTTTGACCAACAACCGACTCGAATGGCAGCAACTGTTGCCTGATCTTACCCCGTATCAGACGTTATTCTCTCAGGCAGCGCAGCTGGCGCCCGCTGAGTTTTCAGCGATCCAGCCCCGTTTGGCCAATGCGCTGACGCTATTCTGCCAGTCCCGCTCCCCTTCTCGCTTTATGTTATTAAAAGCGCAGGAGAGCGATGACTACCTGCGGCTGATCGCCCGAGCCGTCAACGCGAATACGTCAATGGAAAAAGCCTGTTACGGCAGCTTGTATCAGATTTCCGGACGTCATATCAGCATTCAGCCAGCCCAGCATCAGGATGACAATTTTGCGGCCAAAGTACGGTGTGGGTATCAGGAATGGATCGAGCCGGAACAGCTGTTCGGTTGCGTCCGCGTGTCCCAGGAGGATATCCAGCTACAGCCCGGTCTGATTCATCAGGTCAACGGCGGCGTATTGATTCTCTCCGCCCGCACGCTATTGGCGCAGCCGCTGATGTGGCTTCGCTTGAAACAAACGATAATTTCAGGGCTGTACTCGTGGCTTTCACCTGATGAACGCCGCCCGCTGCCGGTAGACGTGCCGCCAATGCCGGTCGACCTTCGTCTGATCGTCGTGGGCGATCGCGAAAGTTTGGCCGACATCCATGATATGGAGCCGGAACTCAGCGGAGACGCTATTTATGGCGAGTTTGAAGCTCAGCTCCCGCTGATCGCGCCTGAAGATATGGTGCGCTGGTGTGCTTACATCAATGCGCTGTGTCAGGAAAATCAACTTCCTCTGCTGGCGGAAGACGGTTGGAGCGCACTGGTCACCCACGCCGTCCGTCACAGTGACGATCAGGGCTGTCTCCCGCTGTGTCCTAAATGGCTGACCCATCAGTTGAAGCATGCGTCTCTCTATGCACAGCAGGAAACGCTCTCCGCGCAGGCAATTAACGATGCCGAAACCACTCGCCGCTGGCGCGATAGTTACCTGTATGAACGGCTACAGGATGATATCGAGCTTGGTCAGATTCTGATTGAAACCGACGGCGCCGTCGTCGGTCAGGTCAACGGACTTTCCGTGCTGGAATATCCGGGTTACCCGATGATGATTGGTGAACCGACCCGCATCAGCTGCGTAGTACACCCGGGCGATGGCGAACTGACGGATGTCGAGCGCAAGGCCGAACTGGGTGGCAACCTGCATGCCAAAGGCATGATGATTATGCAGGCTTTTTTGATTTCTGAACTACAGTTGGAACAGCAGCTGCCGTTCTCTGCCTCTATCGTTTTCGAGCAATCTTATAGTGAGGTGGACGGAGATAGCGCTTCTCTTGCGGAGCTTTGCGCCCTGATCAGCGCACTGGCCCTTCAGCCTATCAATCAGCAACTGGCCGTTACCGGCTCGGTGGATCAGTTTGGACATGTTCAATCCATCGGCGGCGTCAACGAAAAGATTGAAGGCTTCTTCGACGTGTGTCAGCGTCGCGGCCTGACCGGCCAGCAGGGCGTTATCATCCCCGCAACGAATCAGCGCCATCTCTGTTTACGGCCGGACGTGGTTGAAGCAGTAAAGCATGCGCAATTTCACCTCTATCCGGTATCCTCTGTCGCAGAAGCGGTAACGCTGCTGACCCAGGTTGCTTACGATGAAGAACATCGCCCCAGCTTGTTGGCTGCGATTCGTGAGCGTATCGCTCTTTTAACACCGCAGGAACGCCGCCGCTTCCCTTGGTTTTTCCGATAGTGGAACTGGTATGTCCAGCGGTAATAGGCTTGCTCAGCGTACACGTGTACGCTAACCTGCTCGCTTCACAAAAACAGGACTTAAAGAAACATGGTAGATAAACGCGAATCCTATTCGAAAGAAGATCTTTACGCCAGCGGACGCGGTGAACTGTTTGGCCAACAGGGCCCGCAGTTGCCCTCTGGTAATATGCTGATGATGGATCGTGTCATCAAGATGACCGAAGATGGCGGCGAGCATAATAAAGGCTACGTTGAAGCCGAGCTGGATATCAATCCCGACCTGTGGTTCTTCGGCTGCCATTTCATCGGCGACCCGGTTATGCCAGGCTGCCTGGGACTTGATGCCATGTGGCAATTGGTCGGCTTCTATCTCGGCTGGTTAGGCGGAGAAGGTAAGGGCCGTGCATTGGGTGTTGGCGAAGTCAAATTCACCGGTCAGGTTCGTCCTGAGGCCAAAAAAGTCACCTATCGCATCCATTTCAAGCGTGTTATCAATCGCAAGCTGATCATGGGTATCGCAGACGGTGAAGTTCTGGTCGACGGTCGCCTCATCTATACGGCGAGCGACCTGAAAGTCGGACTGTTTAAAGATACCAGCGCGTTCTAATCCCCCGCTTTCGAGAATAAAGGCATTCTGGGTCACTCCAGGATGCCTTTTTGCTATCGGTAGCAGTGCTATCTCGTCTCGTCCCCCGCGCAGTATTTGCGATGCAGATATAGCGTCACGAATCACGTCTCCCGCGCGAACAAGCCCCCGTTTACCCTCTTCCGAAACGAACAAAAACCCTCTATCGGAGAGAAGTGACCAACCAAACGCACAATGCTTAACCAGATGTTTCAAAACCACTAAATACTGCTTGACCGTGACAGGCCGACTCCCTATAGTAGCGCCCCGTTGCTGCCGAGCGCGGCAATACGGTGAGGTGTCCGAGAGGCTGAAGGAGCACGCCTGGAAAGTGTGTATACGTGAAAACGTATCGAGGGTTCGAATCCCTCCCTCACCGCCATATTTACAGAGAAAGCC
>NZ_FNQS01000009.1:0-152237 GCF_900107885.1 Lonsdalea quercina
TCAACGGAATAACCGTGGTCGGCCGTGGCAGTCGTTGGGTTACCCGCCGCATCGGTGGTAGTGACTTCGGCATGGATCTGCGAATTACCGGCCAGTACATCGCCCGGCACGCTGACGCTCCACACGTTGCCGCTATCGGAGGCGGTCACCGTGGTCTGGTAAGCCTGATCGCCGATGGTCACGGTGACCGTATCGCCCACCTGCACGTCATTACCGACGCGACCGGTGATGGCCTGCGGCTGTCCCGCTTCCGCGATATTGACAGTGTTGTCACCGGTCACATCGTCGATAGTGATGGAGGCTTCCGGCGCGGCGAGGTCCACCGTATAGCCGCGATCGACCGATGCCGTGGTGGCATTGCCCGCGTCATCGGTGGTGGTGACCTCCGCATGGATCTGTGAGTTATCGGCCAGCGTGCTGCCCGCAACATCCACACTCCAGACGTTGTTGCCATCGTCATCATCAACAACGGAGGTTTTGTAAGTGTTGCCACCAATGGTCACCGTCACGGTGTCGCCGATCTTAACCTCACCACCGACACGCCCTGTAATAGTTTGCGTCTCGCCGGATTCGGCCAGGTTGATGCGATCGTCAGCAGTAATCGGATCAATGGTGATGGTCGCTTCCGGCGCTAGGGTATCAACGGACACGGTACCTTCCGCGCCCTGACCGGCGTTGCCTGCGTCATCCGTATAGCTGCCGTCAGGCACAGTAACAGATACCGAACCTTCGTAATCGCTATCCGGCGTCAAAATCGCAACCCAATGCGTAGGATCATTAGGGTCCTGTGTCAGGCTCGTAATGGAGCCGTGATCAACTGCGATGTCCGTGAGGTCAAAACCATTCGGCGTTTCCGAAAATTTGAACTCGACCTTTCCATCTTCAGCGAAGGAGATGACAAGCGACGGAGCCGTAGTATCGGCAGAAGCCGCTTCAGAAGAAGTATCAGTCGACACAGCTGAACTACGAGTGCCGCCGGAAGTGTCTTCGGAAGAAACATCTGATGCAGAAGTCAGCGTTCCGGTCTCATAACCAGAAGTGGGATCCACCACGTTGCCCGTCAGGTCCAATACGACGTTTTCACGGTGACCGCCGCCATCGCCGGCTTCACCAATGTCAGTACTGGTATTGCCGCCGGCGGCGGTTGCCTCCAGTGACTGCGTCGGGTCCAGACCTTTCTCGATGGCCTCCTGAACGCTAGCGACATCCTGTGACTCTGACGCACGATGCTCTGTTGTCGTCCCCATGCTCTGGGACTCGCTCCACTGGCTATCTCGTCCCAAGTCCAGAGTCCGTCCATCCGGCAGTGAAATGGAAACGGCGCCAGCATTGCCTGTGGCCACTTGCTCGCCGCGATAGATATGGTCGCCAGCAGATACCTGACGTTGAGTACCATCCTGCGCTATGACAAATACTTGTCCAATGACGAATTTGATGGTACCGATAACGCTACTCACAATGGCATCTCCTCAATATTTCCGATGGAATCCACCGAATGAAAAAACCGATTAAATTTATATGTAAAGCCTTTCCATAACTCAGGCTTTAAAGGATGATTTCAATCTCTTGTTATTACTTTATTATTGCACCTGAAAGTATTTAGCTGACGTCAATGACTTGACTCAGCCCCTAATATAATAAAAAATTTGGAACATTCTTACCAAAATTTTTACTCGATTAGAGCAAAGAATTTGCGGTAATGCGCCAGTTTTTTCGATAAGCGACTAATGGATTGACAGCTATCTTTTTTTACCGGGGTGTTGTTTCCTTAGGTCATTATTGAAAAAGAAATAACTCATTATTAATGGCATTCAGGAAAAAGCGTTATATGAAGCGTAAAAATCCATTTGTTTCTTTACTTTTATTAATCACGGTTTCCCCTATTTCATTTGCTGATACTTTAAAGGATGCAATTGAAAACACGCTAAATACTCACCCAGAAATAAGTGCGGCAAGTAACAGCCGCTATTCAGCGGAGAGAAATGTGCGTGCCGCCCAAGGGGGCTATCTTCCGAGTATTTCTCTCAATGCCGGCATCGGTAAAGAGAACCTCGACACACCTTCCACCCGAGCGCAGAACAGCAACAACGACATTCTTACGCGTAGAGAAACATCAATCAACCTTAGTCAGAGGGTCTTTGATGGTTTCGAGACGTCGAATACCGTTGCGCAGCAAAAAGCGACCGTCAATTCCAGAGCCTACAAAATGCTGAATACCAGCGAGGCTCGCGCGCTCGATGCGGTCCAGGCCTATCTTGACGTCTTACAGCGTCATGAATTTCTGCGTCTGGCTGAAGAGAACCTAAGTACTAACCAGCGCATTTACGATCAAATCAAACTGCGTTCCGATCAGGGCGTCGGTCGTCTGGCTGACCTGGAGCAAGCAGAAGCACGTGTTGCGCAAGCGCGTAACAACGTGCTGACCGAACAAACCAACCTGACCGATGCGGAAAGCAACTATTTCAGCGTCGTTGGTAAAGAACCGGTGGGGTTGCAGATCCCGAGCAACGAGTCGTTGAACGTTCCCGCCACGTTGGTCGATGCCAAACGCGTGATGGTCGCAAATAGCCCGATTCTGAAGTCTGCTGAATCGGACATCGAAGCCACCCGGAAACAATATGAAGCGCAAAAATCAGGATTCTATCCTAAATTTAACGTTGAGCTTGCCCGTACGTTAAACGAAAATATCGACGGTACGCGTGGTAAGTACAACGAATGGCAGGCAATGCTACGCATGCGCTATAACCTGTATGAGGGCGGCAGCACCAAAGCGACCCTGGAATCGAAAGCTTTCCAGGTCAAGGAAGCGGAAGATGTGCGTAACAATACGCTCCGTCAGTTAAACGAAGAGTTGCGTCTTTCCTGGTCTGCGATGAATAATGCGCGCCAGCAGCTACCTATCGCGCAAGAATATGCAGAACGCAGCCGCCGCGTGCGCGACGCCTACCAGAAGCAGTTTAGTCTGGGCGAACGCACCCTGTTGGACGTGCTGGACAGTGAGAACGAACGCTTTACGGCACAGCGCCGAATGGTGGAAATTCGCTTCCTGTCTCTGTATAGCGAATATCGACTGAAAGCCCGCATGGGCGACCTATTGAACAGCCTGTCTATTCCTGCGCCATCCGCAGGTCAAAGCCTGAGCGCTGTCAATACGCAGGTAGATTTGCCTGACTTACAATAATGTTTTAGTCAGCCTATGCCTTTTCCGTCCGCGGGAAAGGCATTCTTAGTTAAGGAATGTTTGGTTACATGATGCCACAGCATGAACAACCACCAGGCAGCGCCGACGTCGCTGCCGCTTCCGTAAACCACGATCCACGCAATCGTCACGACGACCCTTTACTCGACAGCCTGTTGATACTCTGCAAACTTCAAGGCAAAACCGCCAGCCGAACCACGTTGACCGCCGGATTACCTCTCGCAGAGCAAAGATTGACGGTTGAACTGTTGCCGCGTGCCGCGGCGCGCGCAGGCCTGCAGGCTCGGGTGCTTAAGCGACCACTGAATGCGATCTCCGGCATGTCACTACCCGCCATGCTCCTGATGCGAGAAGGCCGTTCCGTCATCCTGCTGGGGTGGAACAATGACGGCAGCGCCCGCATCATGCCCAGTGAAACCGAGGGCGGCGAGATCGTCGTCGATCACAGTACGTTGCAGCAAAACTATCTGGGCCTAGTGATGTTCGCGCAGCCACGACATTCGTTCGATCTGCAGCAAACCTCGTTGATCCCCCGGACAAAATCCTGGTTTAAGGACACGCTGAAGCTGTCCCGCTTCCTGTATATGGATGCGATCCTCGCCAGCCTCCTGATCAATCTCATCGCGCTCGCCACCCCACTGTTCGTGATGAACGTTTACGATCGCGTCGTCCCCAATCAGGCGACGTCTACGCTGTGGGTTCTGGCCCTCGGCGTCAGCGGCGCTTTCTTGTTCGATTTGATATTACGCACGCTGCGCAGCATCTGCCTGGATATTGCGGGTAAAAAAACCGACCTTATTCTTTCCGCCACGCTGTTTGAACGCATCACAGGAATGGCGATGAAAGCGCGTCCTGCCCGCGTGGGCAGCTTCGCGCAGAATATTCATGAATTTCAGCTACTGCGGGACTTTCTCTCCTCGCTGACATTGACCACGCTGATTGACTTTCCCTTTACCCTGCTGCTGTTGCTGGTCATTGGCATCATCGGCGGCCCGCTGGTATGGATCCCTATCCTCGCCTTCCCGCTGGCCTTGCTGGTGAGCTGGGCGCTGCAAAAACCGCTCACCTCAACCATTGAAAAATCGCTGCATCTGGCGAGTGAACGTCAGGCGACGTTGATTGAAACGCTGACTGGGCTTGATGCGATTAAGGTCAATAACGCGGAAAGCGAACGACAGCATCAGTGGGAGCAGACGATCGGGAGCCTGAGCCGTTTGGAGATGCGGGCGAAAACGCTCTCTGCACTAGCGGTCAACCTGACCCAGTGGTTCCAGCAGTTGGCGGGCGTCATCATGATCGTCGTCGGCGTTTATTTGTTGATTGACGGCAAACTGAGTATGGGGGCGCTGATCGCCTGCTACATGCTGAACGGACGCGCCTTGATTCCGATGGGGCAGCTTTCGGGTCTGGTCACTCGCTATCAGCAGGCCAAACTGACGATGGTGACGACCGAGCAAATGATGGAGCTGCCTCAGGAGCGCAAGGAGGACGAACGCCCTCTGAAACGCGAAAGCATCGTCGGCGGTATTGAGTTTCGCGATGTCACCTTTGATTACCCGGAACAGAAGATTCATTCGCTGTCTAACATCAACCTGGTCATCAAGCCAGGCGAGAAAGTCGGCATCATCGGACGTACCGGGTCGGGCAAAAGCTCGCTGGAAAAATTGCTCGTCAATCTGTATCAGCCTACCAGCGGCAATCTGCTGATCGATGGGGTCGACTCGCGGCAGCTGGACGTCAGCGATCTGCGCCACAACATCGGTTACGTTCCGCAGGATATCCAGCTGTTTAGCGGCTCGCTGCGCGATAACCTGATTTGCGGCGCGCGCTATGTGGAAGACGAAGCCATGTTGCGCGCCGCCGAAATCGCAGGCGTCAGTGAGTTTGCCCGCCTTCATCCCGACGGCTACAACCTGCAGGTCGGCGAACGCGGTCAACAGCTCTCGGGCGGCCAACGCCAAGCGGTGGCCATTGCACGGTCCCTGCTACTAGAGCCGCCCATTCTGGTGATGGATGAGCCTACCAGCTCGATGGATAACAGCAACGAAGATCGCCTCAAGCAGGCACTGCAAACCACATTGATCAACAAGACGCTGCTGCTGGTGACGCACCGTGTGTCCATGCTGTCGCTGGTTGACCGCCTGATCATCATGGATAAAGGCCGCATTATTGCCGACGGTCCGAAAGCCATCGTGATGGATGCATTAAAGAAGGGGCAGATCAATGCGTCTCGTTGAAACGACTAAAAAAATACTGGCCTATTTTCAGGCCTCCCGTAAAAACAGCGACGCGCAGACCATGCCCGAAGTCAGCCAGGCCATGGTGGAAGATGCGCCCCGCATTATTCGCGTCACCCTGTGGGTGATTCTGGCGTGCATCGGTTTTTTCCTGCTGTGGGCGGCCTTCGCCGAAATTGACGAGGTAACACACGGAGAAGGAAAGGCCATTCCCTCGACTCGGCTGCAAAAAATTCAGAACCTTGAAGGGGGGATCGTCAGCCAGATTTTCGTCCATGAAGGGCAAATCGTTAAGGCGGGCGAACCGTTGTTGCGTCTGGACGACACTCGCTTTGCGTCCAACGTCGGTGAAACCGAGGCTGACCGGTTGTCTCTGCTGGCGCGCATCGCTCGCCTGAATGCGGAGATCAACGACACGCCGTTCACGCTGCCCCCCGAAGTAGAAAAGCAGGCCCCGACCATCGCCTCGGGCGAACGGGATCTCTACAATAACCGCAAGCGACAGTTCAACAATGAAATCTCCGGCCTGAAAGAACAGCTGGTGCAACGACGCCAGGAGCTGCGCGACTATGTTTCCAGACAAGAGCAGTACCGTAACAGTCTGAATTTGCTCCAGCAGGAAATCAGAATGTCCGAGCCGTTGATCAAGGAAGGCGCTATTTCGAAGGTCGAAATTCTTCGTTTGCGTCGTTCGGAAGTGGAAACTCGCGGTCAGATGGATTCTGTTTCGCTGTCAATCCCGCGCGCCGAGGCGGCATTGAAGGAGATCGATAATAAGATCGAAGAGACTCATGGCCGTTATAAAAGCGAAGCCTTGGCGCAATTAAATGAAGCACAGAACAACCTCAACAAGATCACGGCGACGGGCAAAGCGCTGGAAGACCGGGTCAACCGTACGTTGGTGGTGTCGCCCGTCCGTGGCATCGTGCAACAAATTCTTGTAAATACCATTGGCGGCGTTATCCAGCCGGGTAACGATCTGGTCGAGATCGTGCCGTTAGACGACAACCTGCTCATCGAAGCCCGTATTCGACCACAGGACATTGCCTTTTTGCACCCCGGTCAGCAGGCTGTGATCAAATTCACCGCCTACGACTACACAATTTATGGCGGGTTAAAAGGACATCTCGAGCAAATCAGTCCGGATACCGTGACGGATAAAGAAGGACACAGCTACTACGTGATCCGCCTGCGCACCGAGAAAAATCATCTGGGCAACGAAGACAAACCGCTGATCGTCATCCCCGGTATGGTCGCGACCGTCGATATCATGACGGGTAAGAAAACCATTCTGCGTTACCTGCTCAAACCTATCCTGCGAGCCAAGGCAGAAGCGCTACGGGAAAGATAATTTCCTGTTATTCACAATCGGTAATTGTCGATTGGGATATCTACGTAAGACGGGCAACCTCGCGAGGGTTGCCCGTTTTTTTTGCATCGCTCGCAGCCCCGCTAGTTTCGAGCGCCTGCCACCTCTACTGAACACAGGGGCGCTGAAGTGAGTATGTATTCACGTCGAGAGTCGGCTGGAATCGCATGCGTGCTAAAGTCTGGCGACACAAAAACGAGCAAGCGCCGTCGCGTTGCCCGTTATTCACCCCTGCCCTTTTCTTCTTTCGTTCAATGCGCCGACGCCCCTCAGCCGGTAGCGCAGTACGACAGGAATTAGTGAGTATTGACATCGTGATAAATCATCGTCTGGCTACGTCCCAACGTTTTGGCCTGATACATGGCGGCGTCTGCGTTGATAGCCAGCGATAGCGCGTCAGCGCCGTGCTCCGGATAAAGCGCAATCCCAATACTGCAGGATATATCCAACGTTTTACCTTCAATTTCGAAAGGCTCATTCAGCGCATAGTGGATCTTGTCCGCCACATACAGCGTGTTCTCCTGCGCCTTAATGCCTTGAAGGAGGATGATAAACTCGTCGCCGCTGCGGCGATACACCGTATCGCTATCGCGAACGGCAAGGCGCATTCGAGCAGCCGCTTCCTTCAATAACAGGTCGCCCACGGCATGCCCGAAGGTGTCATTGATCTGTTTGAATTTGTCCAAATCCAGGAACATCAGAGCAATCTTGCGCCCCGTCTGTTTAGAAAGCTGAATCGCCTGTTCCATTTGCTCGGCAAAAGTCAGACCGTTGGCCAGAGACGTAAGTGAGTCGTAATGCGCCAGCTGGCGGTAGTGTTCCTCGCTACGACGCAGCATATCGATGGCGCGATAGCGTTCAATGGCGACGGAAACCAACTGAGCAGACTTCTCGATGGATTCGATTTCATCTTCAGCCGGAGAGTAGACTTTGCGATGATAAACACTAAGCACTGCTAATACTTCATCATTCTGGCCGAACACAGGTTCTGACCAACAAGAACGTAATCCGGCATATAGTGCCAGACCTTTATAAAGCGACCAGCTTGGATCAGTGGAGATATCTTCTGCGATAACGCGTTTACCGGTATATGCTGCCGTTCCGAACGATGCGGCCCCATCAGCAATCTTCACATTATGAATGGCATTTTTATAAAAGCCCGGCAGACTGGGGGCGGAACCGAGGGTTAAACATTCCTTATCCTTATCAATAAGCAGGACAGAGCAGACAATCCTTCCTGGATTTTTTTCTTCTACGCTGAAAATAATGGCATCAAGAATATCTTTAAGAGGCGCCCCGCTAGACAACAATTCCAGCGCGCGATTGTAGGAATTATCGTGATACTCTTTTGTCTTTCTCTCCGTAATATCCATTTTAATGCCGACATACTGAATAGCGTTACTCGCCTTATTATATATTTTTACTATGCTGGCTTTTTCCCAATATAACTGACCATTCTTTTTGCGGTTAATAAACTCCCCACTCCAAATTTCGCCTTTATTGAGCGCATCCCAAAGCTCCTCATAAACGCTGGCGTTGGTCATCCCCGAACTAAGAACACGGGGATTTTTTCCAATCACCTCTTCGGCTTCATAGCCGGACATGGAGACGAACTGTCTGTTGACATAGATGATTTCGCAATTTTCGTTGGCAATCAGGAGCGCGGCAGGGCTATATTCCGCAGCAAACAGAACCATGTTCAAAAAATCCAGTTTTTTATTTTCGATACTGAACTTTTCCTGGTGTTTACGGTTCCGGAATGAAGAGACACCCAAGAGAATAATCAATAGAGTTATTATAATTTCATACACAATTATACTCTCCTCAGGGCCTCAGGGTCCTGAACGAACACAGCACATTACTAAAGACGCAGGAACCCGGTAATAACATCCCCCTATTCAGTTTTTCAGCGTTGGAAGATTTCCGGAGAGCAAAAGGGGTAAATGGAAGAAATATCCGGTCAGGCTGAGAGTTCAGAAACATAGAAACGTAAGCATAAAGCCCCCCAAATATCACTGCGTGAAGATAGAAACAATCAAATAAAAAGATTCAGCTTATTTGTTATATATATCACTAACACTGTCATAAGATTTACTAATAATCTAAAGCTAATCTTTATGCCTTTAGCATGCGCTGTATTTTGACTATCAATTGCGCTGAAGCAAATCAATTATACCAATAATTAATACCCTTTTAATCATAAAAACCTATCATAAAGAAATTATCGATCGTTGTAAGCAAACATTAAGATTTTTATTGTTTATAATCAGCAAGTTAAAAATCAATCTTTGGCCAATGATGACACAGGCAACAAGCACCATTTCGTATGGCGGAAATCATCAAACCGCAGCATTATTAGCCGCAGAATTAAAAAAGTTAACTATTATTAATTAAAACTAAAGAATTAAACTTCATTAGATTAATATTTATTAATCAAATATTTTGTTTTGAGCGTTGTCATTCTCACGTCATGTTGATCCGAATAGCCCACTATTTCAGGCTATCCGAACACTGTCTTGCCAGGCGTGGAATTAAAAGGAAGGGTAACGTTAAAAAGAGATAGGAATGACTATCGGCGCCGTTAGAATTCGAGTTTTAATGACTCGAAATATTCAAATGACTGAGGACGAGAGAGGAAATAGCCTTGTGCTGCCGTCGCGCTGGATGCTTTAACCATGCCCCATTCTTTTTCCGTTTCCACGCCTTCAACGACAATGTAATTGCAGTAACGGGTCATCAATGTGATTAGTAGATGAAAAATCTGGCGTCCTTCTTCAGTTTGCTGAAGCATGACGAACAGCTCTCGAGCGACTTTGATGCAATCGTGCCGCACCATCAACAGCGATGAAAAGTTGGCTACGCCGCAGCCGAAATCATCCAGCCATAGCCGGCTGGCTTCAGGCAACGCGTTTAGCAGCTCTTTAGACAGACCTTCATGACACTCCACCAGCTCAAAACGCAACCAGGGCATACTGGCAATCAGCTTTTTGGCCTGCAGATTTTTCTGCAATGCCATCAGCACCGGTCCATCAATATTGACGGAGGCCAGCAGGTTGTCCCGAACAAAACGATCATTCAGTCGACGCAACAACTGCATCTGCTCGATGACGATTTTCAGGCGCATGCCAACATCAATGCGAGCAAAGTAGACTTCGGGGGAAAGCGCTTGATGAGGGATGGTCGGATGTGAAATGGCCGTTAATAACTCAATGCCCAGCAATCGTCCGGATGTTCGATAAATCGGCTGAAAAGTGTACTTTCGGCGGCAACTGAGCAAAAAATCAACGTCATCTTTTGTCTCCGGCCCACAATCGGGTGGAATAGGCCCAAACTGATTAAGCTGACTGATTTGCTGCACTCTATATTCCGCCGTTAGACATACGCTGAATGACTAAAATAATCCCACAGCTCCTGAAAACAGCCCTGACCGCGATGAAAGTGAATTCGGGGCAGTTAACGTAATGTGGGCTACATTACGTTGTAAACGTGACGGACACATTGCTGTGTTGCGAATTTGACCGGTTTATCAATGGGCTGTGGGAATCGTAATTTTTAGCACTTTATGATAAAGACTAATTCACATACCGCCTAGGGCCTCAATCCAAAGAGTAAGCGATGATTTTACGCTGTACTCCACCGGATGCTCTACACAGTAAAATGCCGCCCCACGAATAAGGCTGGTTATTGATTATTTCCTATACAACCAGTCAGTTAGCATCGTTCGCTCTCTCCTGGTGCGCGGTATAATACAGCACATAATTGAACGGTATATAATAATGATAAAAACAATTACCCCACTTATGGTAAGCGCGCTAATGGCGATAATCTCAGCAGCGACCCATGCTTAACTGCAAATTGTTGATCAACTCAATCGCAACGTTCCCCTTCCCGACGACGTCAAGCGCGTCGTCGTTTTACAACATCAAACACTCAACCGACTGGTCAAACTCAACGCGAGCGAAAAAATTATTGGTGTTCTACGCAATTGGGAACGACAGCGGGGCCATCACTATGCGCACCTTGTCCCGCCGTTAGTCGGCAAACCTAAAGTGGTCAACCTGGAAAGTCTTGCCGAGCACCATCCTCCGGTCGTTTTCGTCATAAACTATGGGCCGCAGGAGATGATCGATCAGATGACCCAGCTCGGTATCGCCGTCGCAGCTGTTTCTCTACGTCATGACGCATTTGGTCAGGAAAGATAGCTGAATCCCAATCTATTAGCCTTGATAGATAGCACCAAAGGGGCTAGCATTAGAATCAATAACATAATAAATAATTTGCAACCCTCCCTTATCACACAAGAGGTTTTGCAGGTGCAATGATGCGACTAATTAAAGAGTATTCACCACCAACAACTGATGATCTGCTCCGTCTCAAGAAGCAGTTAAGCCATACAGGTAATCAAATGGCCGATTTAGCCGGAGTAGCAAGCAACAGTCAGTGGAGAAAATACACTGGTGGAGAGTCCCCACGTACACTTAGCCTACACATTTTATTTTACATAGCAGCTCAGTTATCATTATCCGATCAACAAATAAATATAGTTGTTAATAAAATGCGAGAAATGGGTGCGGAGATAAATAGTGCGAACTGAGAAGATAATATTTGCCGACCAACTAAGATCTCTCGCTTTTTTGAGTGTAGTTATTGTTCATTGGATTGGTGTATATTCAATACATAAAGACACAGTGTCTCGTTTGACATTTTCTCCAGTATCTGAGAGTGACTTTGGATATATTTATAGAGCCATAACATTACCACTGCCTGAATTTAATTACGGGCCATTTGGTGTCTCTATATTTTTTCTTATTAGCGGTTTCGTTGTCTCATTTTCGTTAAAAAATCGCGATTCTAAAAAATTTTTGACCGCGAGATTAATGAGGATCTACCCCACATACATTATATGTCTTATCGTAATGTTGGCAGTCCTTTATTCAACTTCATATTTTTATTGGAATGTAATACCCTCTCTAGGTTTTGGTAATATCCTTTCAAATGCGTTTTTGATTAACAATCTTATTGGGGTACCGTCTATAGATGCAGTAAACTGGACACTAGCAATAGAAGTTAAATTCTATATAATTTGCGCAATCTTTAGACACTTCATAATAACAAGAGGCCTTACCTCTGCTTTTCTATTTTCAGTGCTATCTTCTTTGCTTTCATTTTTGGCGCGTGAGGTCAGGTTTCCTTCGTGGCTCGTTGAATTATCACATGAATTTTCTTTTATATCATACATGTTTATAGGGTTATGTTTCTATCTCGCTTTATCTGGAAAAGCTAGCAAGTTCAGCGCAGCAGCTACAGCATTAATATGTTTTACATCATTCTCATATTTTATATATGCAAACCATCCGATTAAGTTATTTTTTGTTTTGTTTTGCAATTACTCTTATTCTATATTGTTATTCTTAGCATGCTACATCATCAAAAACAAGTTCAAGAAGATAGGAGTAATTTCATACTTATCGAAAATAAGTTATCCATTTTATGCATTACATTCCGTAATTGGATACGCTATCCTTAGAATATTAGAAGATATAGGTATTAATTTCTACATATCTCTTGCGTTAACTTTTACTTTTGTTCTTATGACATCATCGATAGTATGTTTAACAATTGAAAGGCGCACTATGACAATGCGACAGGGTTAATCAGTTAAGTCACTATTCAACCATGAAACGCCCCTATTTTATCAATAGATAAAAATCGGTTAGAGTTTTTTATTTCAACTCATCATAAAAAGCATCTTTATAAAACTTTCTGACGTAGCGATTTTCATAATTTATCTGGCTGGAGGTCAACCACTATTTTTAGATATATTCGTCGGTAAAAATGTGGGTATGGTGTCGTTGTCGATGACCATGGTCCACATCTGATCCAGTCATAATCGGAATTCACCGGTTTCAGGTTCGCTGCATATTCTGGCAACCCACAAATTGTTCGGCAAGTTCAGAAGGGATACCCCGCCAGCGTTCAATAACTCTCATCGTTGGGCTTTTCGGGGTTCTGTGCTAAAGTGCGCGCCGCCGCCGATGCCTCTTTTAATAAAGCGCGCAGCCTCCCCTGTCTACCGACTGATGCGGAGACCGCGTCGAAAGTGGTGGCTAAGGCGAAGATGACTTCATCGGGTGCGATGGTTGCGGACAGGCCGCTGAATAGCGGCAAGAAATGGGAAAGACCTCTAAATGGCGCTGTTAATTACCAAACGATGCATCAACTGCGATATGTGCGAGCCAGAGTGCCCGAATCAGGCTATATCAATGGGGATTGAGACGTACGAAATCGATTCCGAGCGCTGCACAGAGTGCGTCGGTCACTACGAGACCCCAACCTGCCAGAAAGTGTGCCCGATCGATAACACCATCATCATCGATCCGGCGCACGTGGAAAGTCAGGAGCGGCTGTGGGAAAAATACGTTCAGCTACACCACGCCGACCAGCTCTAAAACTGAATCAGCTTTCCACAATGACGGTGGCGCACGCGTAGCGCCGCTCATCCGCCAGTGATACATGCACATGCCGCACGCCAAGCGCTTGCGCAAACTCAGCCGCTCTCCCCAGAAAACGCAGGCATGGCTTGCCCAAATCGTTATTGAACACCTCGAATTGGGCGAACGCCAGCCCCTGACGAATCCCCGTACCAAACGCTTTCGACGCCGCTTCCTTTACTGCAAAACGTTTTGCCAAAAAACGAATCGGCTGTTGATGCTCCCGGTAAATCCCCCATTCGGCGTCGCTCAGAATGCGCCGCGCGAGACGATCGCCGGAGCGTTCAACTGTCGCTTCAATGCGGGCGATTTCTACGATGTCGGTGCCCAGACCCAAGATCGCCATTAACGACGCGCTTCCCGCATTAAGGATTTCATTTCGGCGACGGCGGCCGTCAAGCCGCTCATGACGGCGCGTCCGATGATCGAGTGACCAATATTCAGCTCATGCATTTCCGGCAGAGCGGCAATGGGCTGAACGTTATGATAGGTCAGACCGTGACCGGCATTGACGAGGAGCCCTTTTGCTGCTGCATAGGTCGCGGCATCACGGATGCGCTCGAATTCATGTTGGCGCGCCTCATCACCGTCGGCATCCGCGTAAGCGCCGGTATGCAGTTCGATGTAGGGGGCGGCACAGGCGACGGCGGCATCAATTTGGGTGCGAGCGGGATCGATAAACAAAGAAACGTTAATCCCGGCAGCCTTCAACCTCTTCACGGCATCCTGCATCTTGTTTAGCTGTCCGGCGACGTCCAGACCGCCTTCCGTCGTCACTTCCTGCCGTTTTTCCGGCACCAGGCAGCAGAAGTGTGGCTGTAGCTCACAGGCGATAGCCACCATCTCATCCGTGACCGCCATTTCCAGGTTCATACGCGTCTGAATAGTCTGGCGCAGGAGGCTCACATCGCGATCTGTGATGTGGCGACGGTCTTCACGCAGATGCACGGTAATGCCGTCCGCCCCCGCTTGTTCAGCGATAAAAGCGGCCTGAACCGGGTCGGGATACGCTGTACCCCGAGCGTTACGCAAGGTCGCGATATGATCGATATTTACACCTAACAACAGCTCAGCCATGATCCATCCTTACTCTCTGTCTCATCAATGACGTCAGTTTACACCGCCGCCGATCCTGTTGGGTACTCCCACGCCTATTCTTCAGGCGGCGCAGGCTTAGGGGGTTTGATCACAAACTGCCGGAACAGCTCTCGGCTTTTGAGGGGTTTACCACCAAGGTAGGGCTTGAGCGCCATGCGGGTAAACCGTTTGGCTGCGCGCAGCGTGTCCGTATCAGGAAACTCCCGAGCCGCCAGCGAACGTAGTTCGCGT
Source organism: Lonsdalea quercina (assembly GCF_900107885.1). Taxonomy (NCBI): domain Bacteria; kingdom Pseudomonadati; phylum Pseudomonadota; class Gammaproteobacteria; order Enterobacterales; family Pectobacteriaceae; genus Lonsdalea; species Lonsdalea quercina. Next base: position 14,626 of record NZ_FNQS01000009.1, read on the forward strand.
CCGGTAAAACTGAGGCGGTCCACCACCAGACTGGCAATAAACCCTTTCTCTTCCCGATAGCGATAGGTCATGCCGTCCGCGACACTCTCGCCGCTGCCTGCGCAGTGAAGAAAGTCGACGCCATAGCCAAGATGCCCCAGCAAGGCCAGCTCAAAGCGGCGCAGCGCAGGTTCAGGCGAACCGTCGAGCGCGGCCAACTGTTGTAGGCAGTGCAGATAATCGAAGAAGAGCGCGGAGAAGTTGGTTTCGAACTCGAGAACCCGAGTCAGCAATTCATTGACATACAAACCGCTGTAAAGGGTGCTGCCGCTGATGGGAAGAGCCAGCGAAACCGGCTCGGCGTTACGAAGCGTTTTGACATCGCCCCGGCCGCTCCAGCGCACCAGCAGCGGCGTGAACGGCTGAAGGCACCCTTTCAGGCTGGAACGCCGTGCCCGAGCGCCTTTCGCCAACATCCGGACACGCCCCTGATTTTCCGTGAACAGATCCAGCAGCAGGCTGGTTTCGCTATAGGGGCGCCCATGCAAGACAAATGCGCGCTGCCAGCCTTCCATAGGCCGACCCCTTAGAGGTCGTCGTTGTAACCCAGACTGCGTAGCGCACGTTCGTCGTCCGCCCAGCCGGATTTCACTTTAACCCACAGTTCCAGATGCACTTTTGCCTCGAACATCTGTTCCATATCCTGACGGGCTTCAATGCCGATGGTTTTGATCTTGGAGCCTTTGTTACCGATTACCATTTTTTTCTGGCCTTCACGCTCGACCAGAATCAGACCGTTGATATCATATCCCCCGCGTTCATTCGTCACAAAACGCTCGATTTCCACAGTCACCGAATATGGCAGCTCTTCCCCCAGAAAACGCATCAGCTTTTCACGGATAATCTCGGAAGCCATGAAGCGCTGAGAACGATCGGTGATGTAGTCTTCCGGGAAGTGGTGTTCCGCCTGCGTCAGGTGCTTACGGACGATGCTGGCGATAGTGTCGACATTCATGCCTTTCTCGGCGCTCATCGGCACGACATCCAAAAACTTCATCTTCTGGCTAATCATCTGAATGTGCGGCAGCAGTTTGCTTTTGTCCGTCACGTTATCGACTTTATTGATAGCCAGCAGCACGGGATGTTTCTGATCGCGAAGTTTGTTGACCACCATTTCGTCGTCTTCGGTCCAGTGCGTCCCTTCAACAACAAAAATAACCAGTTCTACGTCGCCGATGGAACTGCTGGCGGCGCGGTTCATTAACCGGTTGATCGCCCGTTTTTCTTCGATATGCAGCCCCGGGGTATCCACGTAGATCGCCTGATAAGGCCCTTCGGTGTGAATACCCATAATACGGTGGCGCGTCGTCTGCGGTTTACGGGAGGTAATTGAAACCTTCTGACCCAGCAGCTGGTTCAGCAATGTGGATTTACCGACGTTAGGTCGGCCTACAATCGCGACAAAGCCGCAGTAATTCTGTTCTTCGCTCATTCAAGCTCCAGCTGTATTAACGCTTGTTCTGCCGCAGCCTGCTCGGCTTTACGACGGCTCGACCCCGTGCCAACCACCGGTTCGTTAAACCCGCTGACCAGACAGTGTATGGTGAACTCTTGATCGTGCGCTTCACCACGCACCTGCACCACCAGATAGGTAGGCAGCGGTAAATGCCGTCCTTGCAGGAACTCCTGCAAACGGGTTTTGGGATCTTTCTGCTTGTCGCCTGGGCTAATTTCGTTCAGTCGGCTCTGATACCACTCGAGGATCAGCTTCTCTACCATTTGGATATCGCTGTCCAGAAAGATGCCGCCGATCAGCGCTTCGACCGTGTCCGCCAGAATGGACTCACGGCGGAAACCGCCGCTTTTCAACTCTCCCGGCCCCAGACGCAGGCACTCGCCCAGCTCGAACTCGCGCGCAATCTCCGCCAATGTATTGCCGCGTACCAGCGTGGCGCGCATTCGGCTCATATCCCCTTCATCAACGCGAGGAAAACGGTGATAGAGCGCATTGGCGATCACAAAGCTCAGAATGGAGTCCCCAAGGAATTCCAGCCGCTCATTGTGTTTACTGCTGGCGCTTCGATGCGTAAGCGCCTGCAATAGAAGATCATATTGTCGGAAAGTATAGCCCAGTTTTTTTTGTAAACGATTTATGAGAATGGGGTTCATGTGTTACCAATATCAATCGTGCTTTTGACCACAGCATACGGAACAGCCCTGCTGAACTCTTGATTCGTGCCAAAACTGTTTCGTTTGCACTGGCTCCCGGTAGGGAGCCTGCGTTTATTTATGTCGAAAATATTCTACAACGGAAGGCGCAAAGATATCGCGCGTTTATTACGTTGTATTAGTGAATACCGCCAATCCGGCTCAGGCGTACGCCAGTAGGCCATTGGCCTTCCTGTTTTTCAAAGCTCATCCAGATTGCCGTGGCTTTACCCACCAGATTTCTCTCCGGCACAAAGCCCCAGTAACGGCTGTCAGCGCTGTTGTCACGGTTATCGCCCATCATGAAATAGCTGCCTGCCGGTACGACCCACGAGCTCAACGGCTGATGAGGCTGGTGATAGTACAGGCTCAGCTGATCCTGCGCGATCGGCACGGTAAGAATGTCGTGCGTGACATCGCCCAAGGTTTCTTTACGCGTCATCAGACGAATACCATTCGCCTGCCCGCCCGTCGGAACCTGATAAAAACCGTTGCTGCTTTCGCCGCCCATTCCATTGAAAGTCTGGACAAAGTCGCTTTGCTGCACGTTGCTATAGGTTACGGCGAGCGTTTTATCGCACTCGGAGGAAGGTGAACACGCCGGCTGGATCGTCACCTGCTTGGCGACTGGATCGTAACTCACGCGATCGCCCGGCAAGCCCACAACGCGTTTGATGTAGTCCAGGCTCGGGTTTTCCGGGTATTTGAAGACCGCGATATCACCCCGGCTTGGATGGCCGGTTTCAATCAGCGTTGTCTGGGTAATCGGATCTTTGATGCCATAGGCAAACTTTTCCACCAGAATAAAATCGCCGATCAACAGCGTAGGCATCATCGAACCTGACGGGATCTGAAACGGTTCGTAGATAAACGAACGCACTACCAGCACTACCGCCAGAACGGGGAACACCGAAGCGCAGGTTTCAATCCAGCCTGGCTGTTTGATGCTGCTGGAAAGCGTTTGCTCTCCGGCCGTACCGTCCGACTGCTGGCTTGAATGAGCCAGTCTAGCGCGTCGAGCCGGCGCCCATTTAAAACGGTCCAGACACCACACCACGCCGGTGACCAGCGTCGCGAGCGTCAGAATCAAGGCAAACATATTGGCCATGCCAACTCCTCTGAGATTATTTACTGTCCTTGCCCACGTGCAGAATGGCCAAAAACGCTTCCTGCGGCAGCTCAACGTTGCCGACCTGTTTCATTCGTTTCTTACCGTCTTTCTGTTTCTGCAGCAGTTTTTTCTTACGGCTCACATCGCCGCCATAACATTTGGCCAGCACGTTTTTACGCAGCTGCTTGACGGTGGAACGCGCGATAATGTGGTTGCCGATCGCCGCCTGAATCGCAATATCGAACTGCTGACGCGGGATAAGCTCTTTCATTTTTTCCACCAAGTCGCGACCGCGATACGGCGCATTGTCGTGGTGTGTGATCAACGCCAGCGCATCGACACGCTCGCCGTTGATCAAAACGTCGACGCGTACCATGTTGGAAGCTTGGAATCGTTTGAAATTATAATCTAGCGACGCATAACCGCGTGATGTGGATTTCAGGCGGTCAAAGAAGTCCAGCACCACTTCGGCCATCGGAATATCGTACGTCAACGCCACCTGGTTACCGTGATACACCATGTTGGTCTGCACGCCGCGCTTTTCCACGCACAGCGTAATGACGTTGCCCAGAAACTCCTGCGGCATCAGCATGTGACACTCTGCGATAGGCTCGCGCAGCTCTGCGATATTGTTAATCGCCGGCAACTTGGACGGGCTGTCTACGTAGATGACTTCACCTGCTGTGGTTTCCACTTCGTACACCACCGTCGGAGCGGTGGTGATCAGGTCCAGATCGTATTCACGCTCCAGACGCTCCTGAATGATCTCCATATGCAGCAAGCCCAGGAAGCCGCAGCGGAATCCAAAGCCCAGCGCCGTCGAGCTTTCCGGCTCGTAGAATAAAGAAGCATCGTTCAGGCTGAGTTTGCCCAACGCGTCGCGGAATGACTCATAGTCGTCGGAGCTGACGGGGAACAGGCCTGCATAAACCTGAGGTTTGACTTTTTTAAAGCCAGGCAGCGCGTTTTCCGCCGGTTTACGCGCCAGCGTCAGGGTGTCACCGACCGGCGCGCCCAGAATGTCTTTGATGGCACAGACTAACCAACCTACCTCGCCGCAGTTAAGCGTATCGCGATCCACTCGTTTTGGCGTAAAGATGCCCAGACGCTCGGCGTTGTAAACTTGTCCGGTGCTCATGACCTTGATTTTATCGCCCTTGCGCAGGGAGCCATTTTTAATACGGATCAGAGATACTACGCCCAGATAGTTATCGAACCAGGAGTCGATGATCAACGCCTGTAATGGCGCTTCCGGGTCGCCTACCGGCGGTGGGATATCCCGCACCAGACGTTCGAGGATGTCAGGAACGCCGACGCCGGTTTTCGCGGAGCAACGCACGGCATCCGTCGCATCGATCCCGACAATGTCTTCAATTTCTTCCGCGACCCGATCCGGATCGGCAGCAGGAAGGTCAATTTTGTTAAGGACCGGCACCACTTCCAGATCCATTTCGATCGCCGTATAACAGTTAGCCAGCGTCTGCGCCTCAACGCCCTGTCCCGCATCCACCACCAGCAACGCGCCTTCGCAAGCAGCCAACGAACGGGATACTTCATAAGAGAAGTCAACGTGTCCCGGGGTATCAATGAAGTTCAGCTGGTAGGTTTCGCCGTCGGGGGCTTTATAATCCAGCGTTACGCTTTGCGCTTTGATCGTGATCCCGCGTTCGCGCTCGAGTTCCATAGAGTCCAGAACCTGCGCCGCCATTTCACGCTCGGTTAAACCACCACAAATTTGAATAATGCGGTCAGAGAGCGTCGACTTACCGTGGTCGATGTGGGCAATGATGGAAAAATTTCTTATATGCTTCATTATTAAAGTTTTTCTACCTTGGTATTTCTGAAATCTTGCCGATCGGCATGCGCATTAGCCGACAACGCTGACCGTTGTCATAGGCCCGAATCGCAGCATTCTACATGCCATACGGGGGAAAACCTAGTCATGGGCCGTCTATTAAGACTGTTTATCATCACGTAACTACACCTATTCACGTTGCGGAAGAAGACCGGTCGCTACGCGATATGAAATCCGAGAGTTGATGGCTGAAAAAGACGGGTCACCTTGCCGCCATCAGGCCATTCTGGCCAGGAAACAAGGAAGCGAATCTTATCGCACAGGAAGCCTGGTCGGCTCGTCGGCAATGTATTCAACCTGATGCACGGCACAGCTCATCCGATATTGCGTCCCCTTTCCGATGATCGATCAGGGCGCCGTGAAGGACACACTGTCCGCAATGCGCTTGGCCGTTGCCAACGGCAGTTCGCCAATCACGGTAATTTCGTGTTTTTCTCGCACAACGGAGTGGATCATCCGCCGTCCGAGCAACGCGTTCTGGTCCGGGTGCGTGTCGCCAACCGGGCTAACGTTCACCGAAAAGCTGAATAAACCGTCGCTGTAGAGCCGAGATTCTACCGGCACACCCCCGCTGGGAAGCGGTCGCTGGCTGCGAGAGATCTCTTCAACGCCGTTCGGCAGCCACTGCGTCGACCACGCGAAATCGGCCGATGCCGCCGTGGGTACGCTAAGGAGCGGGGGAAGGCTCATGCGCTCAAGGCTTTTCATCTCTGACTGAACAGAGCCGTCCACCGTCATGGAAAGGACGCGATACTGCTCCAGCAGTTCGCCATTCTGATCCAGCAAATCGACGCGCAGCGGCAGCCTTGTGGTCGCATCCAGGCAAATCACATAGCTAAAGCGCGTGCCGTCCCGGGAGACGATGCGAACGACGTCGCTCTGACGATCGGCAAGGCGAATACGCCCGGTGGGAATAAAGTCGTAATAAGCAGACAGCCGGGGAAAATTGGCATAGATCAATGCAGGCAGCGCATCGACCATGTGATCGCCGGAGAGCGTGAAAGGGTCGAGATTAGCTTCAAAGTAGCTGATATTACGAGCACGTTGAACCACTTCCCGACGAGGGCCGTCAAGATGAAGCAGCTGAGCCAACGTCTCTTTTCCCGCTAACATGTGACGATAGCGGAAGGACTCGATCCCCTGGCGGGACACATTGATAAAATAGATTTCGTAGCTCAGAGACTGACTGGCTCGGCTCATTTGTTGCAACATCGCCCCGGAGTTGTCCTGAGCCGGGGCGATGTTGGAGTAGCCTGCGCCGCCGAAAAGCAGCGCGGTAATAAACAAAAAGCGCTTCATTACTGCGGCTGCATTCCTAATGATTGATTTCCAGGCACCTGAACGGCAGCCTGTTGTTCTTCATGTTGGTCGAAACGCAGTTGGTCAGAATGGACTCGGCGCTGCAGTTCATAGTCCTGCAGCAGCGCATTGATGCGCTCATGCTCAGCCTGTTGCTGACGCTGTCCAACCCTATTGACGCTGTTTTCAGCCGGTATGCTCAGACTGACCGGCGATGCGGAGCCTAAAGCAGGAAGCGTGCTGAACGCCGGAGCTTCAACCGCCCCGTCCGTCGCGACGCCGCCTTGCTGATAGTGCTGCACGCCAACGATGACCGCCAAAGAAACGCAGGCGGCGACACCAATTTGCGTCAGGTTCGCCGCCAATGGACGCACCTTATTCCAGAAGGACAGGTTTTGCCAGGTCCGAGGATGTGGCTGGGATTCGGGCGCCGCCTGCGGGTTGAAGAGAACAGGTTCCTGCTCTAATGCGGCCGCGACGCGGGCTGCGACATCTACGTGCAACATGTGTTCACTGACATCATTGCGCATTGTGTCGCGTATTACATGGTAACGCTGCCAGCTTTCTTGCAGTGTTTCGTCTTTCGACAAAGCGCTCAGCAATTCGTTGTCGACGGCCTCACCATCCATTAAAGCGGAAAGTTTTTCTTTCTGCATACCTTACACCCTTACCTTGTCAAATCGGTCATGATGAACGTTCACAACAAGTTAACGCTGAATAAGCGGTTGTACCTTATTATCAATAGCTTCGCGTGCACGGAAAATACGCGATCGTACAGTGCCCACCGGACAATTCATGATGTCGGCTATCTCTTCGTAGCTCAGCCCATCCAGTTCTCGCAGCGTGATTGCCAGTCTTAAATCTTCCGGCAATGACTCAATCGTGCGGAACACTATCCTACGCAACTCATCAGACAGCATTAAATTCTCAGGGTTCGATATTTCTTTCAACGCGCTGGCATTTTCATAATTTTCAGCGTCGCTGGCGTCTACGTCACTCGACGGAGGGCGCCGTCCCTGCGCAACCAGATAGTTTTTCGCCGTGTTCACAGCAATGCGATACAGCCACGTATAAAACGCACTATCGCCGCGAAAAGACGCGAGCGCGCGATAGGCTTTAATAAATGATTCCTGGACCACGTCCGGAACGTCGCCCGGGGGGACGTACCGAGACACCAGGCTCGCTACTTTATGCTGGTAACGAACAACCAGTAAATTGAACGATTTCCGATCGCCTTTCTGGACCCGTTCAACCAGAACCTGATCTGTCAACTGCTCGCTCATCCGAGGTAAGATCTCCTCAAATTTGTCTCCACGCCTAGGTTACGTAATGCCAGCCACGTTCTAAATCTTTGAGCAAGCACTCGCTTGGAGTCCATACACATCATTAAGTTCCGTTTTAAAAGTCTTTTCTAGTTTGTGTGATCGCTAGTGTAGTTTTCAGTACCAGCCCCGCCTCAACTCTTGCGGCTAGTTGTACCACACTTCCCCCCCTCACGTGCGCCGAATCCCGCTATTCCGGGGTCTATGCATATGTAACACCGTCTTTCCACGCGTTACATCGACAGATAAAAGGCGCGAGTCAGCGCCTGATAGTCAGTGGAATATTGACCATCATCATCTCGAATAATCAGCGAAGACCGTCGGGGGGTGCCCGGCTGCAGTGAGAGCGCAATCAGCGTGCGATGTGCGGGACGTGACGCATACTCCCGCACATCCGTCCGAAGTGACAGGTGCCATCCTTGTTTTTCAGCCAGTGGCACAACCCCCTCCGCGACATCGCAGGGCAACACCACACAAAAAAGCCCCTCAGCCGTCAGCTTCGCTTTGGCGCAACGCAATAACTCTTGATGAGTCAAAGAGGTAGTATAGCGGGCCTGAGCGCGTGACTCCGAACGACAGCTGACTCCCGGAGCAAAATAGGGGGGATTGCTAACAATCAATGCGTAGCGTTCGCGGGTTCGTCCTACGAAGTCGGCGATATCAGTTGTGTGAATGGTCACCTGCTCGCGCCAAGGAGAAGCCACTGCGTTCTCCCTCGCCTGTTGTCCTGCGGCGGCGTCCAGCTCCACACCATCCACCGCCAGCTGGCCTTCTGTGCGCTGCGCTAACATCAGCGTAATCAATCCTGAACCGCAGCCGATATCCAATAGACGTCCCTCTTTCGGCAGCGGCGCCCATGCGCCAAGCAGAATCCCGTCCGTCCCGACTTTCATCGCGCAGCGATCGTGCGCCACGAAAAATTGTTTAAAGGTGAATCCGCCGGAACGTATCGCCGGCGTCGATAAAGGCTGAGTCATTTTACGTCTTTTCCTGTTAAACCGCGGTAGCATAGGAGAAACGCTGACGCAGTAAAAGTCATCTGCATCGCTTAAAGAGATGAACAACCGGGCCAATGAGTCTATAATCGGCGCCCCAAATAGAGGTAGATAATGACAGCGACCAATTTTTCCGAGTTTGATCTTGATGAAAGCCTGCTTAACGCCCTGCAGGATATGGGGTTCTCCCGCCCAACGGCAATTCAGGCTGCCGCCATTCCTCCAGCGATGGACGGACGGGACGTTCTAGGCTCTGCACCAACAGGAACCGGGAAAACGGCCGCCTATCTGCTACCGGCATTGCAGCATCTGCTCGACTTCCCACGTAAAAAATCCGGGCCGCCGCGCATACTGATTCTGACGCCTACGCGGGAATTGGCAATGCAAGTCGCCGAACAGGCAAAAATCCTGGCCGCCCAGACGCATCTGGATATCGCTACCATTACGGGTGGCGTTGCCTATATGAATCATGCCGAAGTCTTCAGCGAGAATCAGGATATCGTCGTCGCAACGACCGGTCGCTTGCTGCAATACATTAAAGAAGAAAACTTCGACTGCCGCGCGGTGGAAACGCTGATCCTGGATGAAGCCGATCGCATGCTCGACATGGGATTCGCGCAGGATATCGAACATATCGCAGGGGAGACTCGCTGGCGTAAACAGACATTGTTGTTTTCTGCGACGTTAGAAGGCGATGCGATTAAGGATTTTGCTGAACGCCTGTTGAAAGAACCAGTAGAGGTCGAGGCCGATCCCTCTCGTCGCGAGCGTAAAAAAATCCAGCAATGGTACTACCGTGCCGACGATCTCCAGCATAAAACCGCGTTGTTGTGTCATCTGCTGAAACAGCCGGAGGTGACTCGCTCCATCGTCTTTGTTCGTAAACGTGAGCGTGTTCATGAAATGGTCGCCTGGCTGCGTGAAGCCGGTATTGAGACCTGCTATCTGGAAGGCGAGATGGTGCAGGCTAAACGCAACGAGGCGATTAAACGTCTTAGCGACGGCCGAGTCAATGTGCTGGTGGCAACCGACATCGCCGCCCGCGGGCTGGACATTAATGATGTCAGCCATGTATTCAACTTCGACCTGCCACGTACCGCAGATACCTATCTGCACCGCATTGGCCGTACCGGGCGTGCCGGACGTAAAGGTTGCGCCATCTCGCTGGTCGAAGCGCACGATCATTTGCTACTGGGAAAAATTAGCCGTTATTTAAACGAGCAGATGAAAGCCAGGGTGGTCGATGAGCTACGACCTTCAACGCGTGCTCCGAGTGCGAAAATAACCGGTAAGCCGTCGAAAAAAGTGTTGGCCAAGCGCGAAGAGAAAAAGCAGAAAGAGAAGCCAAAGACCAAGGCTAAAGTGCGTCACCGCGATAGCAAGAATATCGGTAAACGTCGCAAGCCCAGCAATAGCACAGAAAAGCCGGCTGAAAAAAATAAGTGACAGTCATTTATTAACGAAGAGGCTTAGCTCAAAGGTAGATCCTACTGCGCCCGATGAACATCAGTAGGCCTTCTCGTATCTGACATGTTCGCAAATAACAAAAAAGGGAGCCGATGGCTCCCTTTTCTATACAATTCATCTGTCTTGAATCGTGTTGCTGGCGATTAGAGGCTTTCTGTGAAAGTACGAGTAATCACGTCGCGCTGCTGTTCCGGCGTCAGCGAGTTAAAACGTACGGCATAGCCAGAAACACGAATGGTCAGCTGCGGGTATTTTTCCGGATTCTGAACGGCATCTTCCAGCGTTTCACGGCGTAGCACGTTCACGTTCAAATGCTGACCACCTTCAACGCGAACTTCCGGTTTCAGCTCCAAAGGAATTTCACGATATTCGAACTGTCCCAGATCGCTAACCGGCACAACTTGGTCTTCGTTGTAATCCGCTTTTGAACATACGCAACGCGCTTCTGATTTCTCATCGTCCAGTAACCAGAAAGAATTAACTAATGCGCTGTTGTTTGCTTTGGTGATTTGAATACCTGTAATCATGATTGCCTCCGTAGCACGGCGTGTAAGTCTTAAAGTTGATCTCGTATCCAGTAACAAATCTGCCTGTTGTTTAACATCAGGGTAAACCCGACTGAATCTGCTAACCTGTATACCAGCCAAGCACGGCACAATCATTGATGTAAATCAATTTACGCCATTTATAGATTTCACACCTGAAATCAATCTTTTGTTTTATATCAATTTTAGCATTTCCCCTTCACTGCAAAAAATTCGATATTTTTTCAATTTTTTTGTTAAAACGACGCTTACGCCGCGAATAGTCAGGTTATGGTTTTACCTCTTCAGGATAGAGCGGTAAGCTAGCCCGATTGATCGAATGGACAAGGGCGCATTGATGGCAACTACCCTGACCTGGCACGACGTACTGTCCCAGGAGAAACAACAACCTTACTTTATTGACACGCTGAAGTTCGTTCACCAGGAACGAGAAGCGGGAAAAGTGATCTACCCCCCTCAACAAGATGTGTTCAACGCGTTTCGCTATACCGAATTTCACGATGTAAAAGTCGTTATTCTCGGTCAGGATCCTTATCACGGTCCGAATCAGGCGCACGGCCTCTCTTTTTCGGTTCGGCCTGGGATTCCCGCGCCGCCGTCTCTCGCCAACATTTACAAGGAACTGGCCAGCGACATTCCCAGCTTTGAAATTCCACGACACGGTTTTCTGCAGAGCTGGGCTAAGCAAGGCGTTCTACTGCTTAACACGGTACTGACGGTGGAAGCTGGAAAAGCGCACTCACATGCCAATCTGGGGTGGGAGACGTTTACGGATAAAGTGATATCAGCGCTGAATTCACATCGGGAAGGGATCGTTTTTTTGCTGTGGGGATCTCACGCGCAGAAAAAAGGCAACATTATCGACCAGCAGCGCCACCACGTACTGAAAGCGCCCCACCCCTCCCCGCTTTCAGCGCACCGCGGATTTATGGGATGTCGCCATTTCTCGCAGGCCAATCATCTGCTCGAACAGCAAGGGCTACCACCTATCGATTGGATGCCGCATCTGCCTGAGGAAAACTGATTGTAACGATGGCCTTCGTTCATTCGAACGGGGGCATTTCGTTATAAAACTTGCCGAATTGAAAGATAAGATGCGTTAAAGAAAGTCTGACAGAGGAAAAACGGGGAGGAATATTGGTGGAGCTAAGCGGGATCGAACCGCTGACCTCTTGCATGCCATGCAAGCGCTCTCCCAGCTGAGCTATAGCCCCACACGATAGATAAATTTCAGTTACTCCCAAACATGAAGTTTGGTGGAGCTAAGCGGGATCGAACCGCTGACCTCTTGCATGCCATGCAAGCGCTCTCCCAGCTGAGCTATAGCCCCGTCCTGACACGATATCTGTGTGAACGGGCGCATGATATGCAACGCTACTGGTAGTGTCAACGGCTAAATCTATTTACTACGTCGACCGCTGAAAAAGCCGTCAAGGTGAGCAGAACGCAGCCATCACATCCCCTTGCATCGGACTGTTACCGGCGAGATAGACGTTGAGCAATGAGGCCCATGTCGGGACGAAACCACCTCAGAATGACGGCATCACCGAGGCGTAAACTCGCCGGCAATGTCATCAAGCCCATAAAAAAACCCCGCGCAGCATAGGCCCGCGGGGTCCGATGATGGCAGGTTTTCTATCGTTGATTTACTGCTGAGCTTCGCGTTCAGCAATAAATGATAGCGCGCGTTCGATGCGAGCCAACGCGCGTTTTTGACCTACGCCATGAACGGTGACATCAACACCCGGCGACTGACCTGCGCCCGTGACCGCGACACGCAGCGGCATACCCACTTTGCCCATCCCTTGCTGTAGCTCATCGGCCGTGCTTTGGATAGCATGATGAATATTTTCGGGCGTCCACTCTGTAATGGCAGCCAGCTTGGCGCGAACCAGTTCCAACGGCTGACGAGCGACCGGGCGCAGATGCTTTTTCGCAGCGTCGGCATCGAATGCGTCGAACTCTTCATAGAAATAACGGCAGGATGCCGCCATTTCTTTCAGCGTTTTGCAACGCTCACCCAACAGTTTGACCAATTCACTCAGCTGGGGACCATTGCTCGTATCAATGCCCGCTTGCTCAATATGCCAGGACAGCTGCGTCGCTACATACTCGGCCGGCAAACTATTAATGTAATGGTGATTCAGCCACAGCAGCTTTTCCGTATTGAACGCACTAGCCGACTTGCTGACGGCGTCCAGAGTGAACAACTGTTTCATTTCGTCTATAGAGAAAACTTCCTGATCGCCATGAGCCCAACCCAGACGGACCAGATAGTTTAACAATGCTTCCGGCAGGAAGCCGTCGTCGCGATATTGCATCACGCCTACAGCGCCATGACGTTTAGACAGCTTTTTACCGTCATCGCCTAAAATCATGGAGACATGTGCATATTCCGGGACTGGCGCGCCCAGCGCTTTCAGAATATTAATCTGACGAGGCGTATTGTTGATGTGATCTTCCCCACGTATGACGTGGGTGATTTCCATATCCCAGTCGTCGATCACAACGCAGAAGTTATAGGTTGGCGAACCGTCTGTGCGGCGGATAATCAAATCATCCAGCTCTTGGTTACTGAATTCGATGGGGCCACGGATGTTATCATCAAAGATGACGGAACCTTCCTGCGGATTACGAAAACGCACAACGTGCGGCTCGTCGTCGGCATGGTGTTCGTGGGAATCACGGCAGCACCCGTCATAACGGGGCTTTTCACCATTAGCCATTTGTTGCTCGCGCAGCGCCTCGAGACGCTCCTTGGAGCAATAACATTTATAAGCAGTTCCGTTTTCCAGCATTTCATCAACAACCGCATTGTAGCGATCGAAACGTTTAGTCTGGTAATACGGGCCTTCATCCCAGTCCAGACCCAGCCAGTTCATACCATCCATGATGGCATCGATCGCCTGTTGGGTTGAACGCTCCAGATCGGTATCTTCTATACGTAATACGAATTCGCCATCCTGATGACGGGCGAACAGCCATGAATAGAGTGCGGTACGAGCGCCGCCGACGTGAAGATAGCCAGTAGGACTGGGCGCGAAACGGGTTTTGATTTTCATTGGGATTACGGCCTTATTACTCAACGGCTGTCAGTGAATACCGACGTAAGCTCATATTAAAAGTGGGCAATATTCTATCACTCAACTTCGATTCCTCAACGCAATAACATCGCCTGCCCCGGCACTGTCCCGCCAAAATGCTTACGATTTCAACGCCAATGCACACAAATACGGCTCTCTGACTAATTTTACGACGAACAACCATTTAAGTTTTAAAAAGCGTTGACTCACTATGAACTATCCCTATAATGCCACTCCACACAGCGCGGGTGATTAGCTCAGCTGGGAGAGCACCTCCCTTACAAGGAGGGGGTCGGCGGTTCGATCCCGTCATCACCCACCACTCTTTACTTAGTAAAGAGCTCCGCTGTGAAGAGATTAAGTGTGATAAGTGGGTGATTAGCTCAGCTGGGAGAGCACCTCCCTTACAAGGAGGGGGTCGGCGGTTCGATCCCGTCATCACCCACCACTTCTGCGGGTCGTTAGCTCAGTTGGTAGAGCAGTTGACTTTTAATCAATTGGTCGCAGGTTCGAATCCTGCACGACCCACCATCCCAAGTTTGTTTTCAAATCTCAATAAGCACCTCCGTCTCACATATCGCACGCATCGTGCGGGTGAGAATCTGCGTTCAGATTCGAGCCGAGCGAAGCGAGACAGCCCCCTACCTATCAACACAATCAATTGATTATATTGATATATATTCAGTATATATTTATGTCCCTGTGTTCAAAATCTTCCACCATCAGCACTGAATTAAAACTTTGGACTCTTCATGGCAGCCATACTCCATTCCCTTTTTGCTCAGAACTTAGCCTCTTCTATCACCTGATCCCAGCCACAATAATTCTCGAGGAAGGTGTGTGATAACTGTAGGTAGACGGTTTTTCCGTGGTTGCAACGGATTTTCGGCGGTTTTTTAGCCGGACAATTGTGGAGAGAGGAAAAAGCCGTCACTCATGTGCCGCGGATTTTCGACTCTGGTGCCTCCAACGTTACGCTCGCCCTCCTCTACCTCGACTTCAATATAACCTTTCAACGCGTGACAATTGTCTGCGTCGGTTCGTTTGGGTGGGATGAATCCTGGGAGAAGTCACGGAGTATAGGGTGTCCGAGACATCATTACGGTAGCTCCCCGTCCAAGAGCACAGTGAGCGATGACGAGTTTCAGCGTTATGACCTTTGGGAAGCGGGCATCATATTCATGCGGACGGCCACGTCGATTTCACGAATCATAAGCGTCACAACCGGCCGAACCTCATCGCCTCTTTCGATAACCCATTGATTATTGACTGCGGAAACCACAAACATTCGCCAACGATGATGGACTGCGCTTCAGGCACCGTCTGTCTTTTTCCCGGCAGGGAAATAGCGATAGAGCGTGGATCGACCGATGCCGTATGTAATCGAAATCTGTTGTCGATTATAACCATTAGCCAATAGACGGCCGATCATCTCGCGGTCCGTCGGAGACAATGCCCTCGGCCTTCCTCCTATCCGCCCCTGCGCGCGAGCGGCGGCCATGCCCGCCAGTGTGCGCTCGACGATCAGCTCTCGTTCCATCTCCGCCAGCGCGCTCATGACATGAAAGAAAAAGCGGCCCATCGCCGTGCCGGTATCGATACTGTCGGTCAGGGAACGGAAATGTATCCCGCGATCGTGCAGCTCAGAGATCAGCGCGATAAGATTCTTCACGCTGCGCCCCAATCGGTCCAGCTTCCATACGATAAGCGAATCGCCCTTTTCCATGCACTTCAGCGCACGTTTCAGCCCTGGTCGGTTTTCGACCTTGCCGCTCATTCGGTCTTCGAAAATCTGGTCACAACCTGCGCTAATTAACGCATCGCGCTGTAAATGGTTGGATTGGTCAATTGTTGACACCCTCATATAGCCGATTTTTGCCATTTTCCCTCCCGATCAACGGCTGTGATGACGGGGGATTGTGGCAAATCATGTCGCTATAAGCATTCTCGAAAACCTTGGTTTGGGGGAAGGCTCTGCGCTACCGGTGGGGACCCCGATTCCCTGGCCGTCCGCGACGGTCCCTGCGGGATGGCTCCAGTGCAACGGTTCGAGCTTTACCGCCGCCCAATACCCGAAGCTGGCGCAGGTGTATCCGGAACTCAAATTACCGGACCTGCGCGGCGAGTTTATCCGTGGTTGGGATAGTGGGCGCGGGGTCGATGGCGGGCGGGCATTACTCGCTGCTCAAGGCGATGAGCTCAAATCGCACAACCATGGTTTCATTAATGAATATGGAACAGCCACAACAAGGTTCATTGCTTTCACTGATCAAAACAATGAAGGCGTAGATGGCGGACTTAGAGAAGGGAGTCGAGCGTGGACTTACGTCTGGTTGGGAAATACCGGAGGAAATGAAACAAGACCCCGCAACATCGCATTTAACTACATCGTGAGGGCCGCATAATGTCGACAGCCGAATTGAATCATGACCTGATCGCCGTGGTGGCCGGGGATATCACCGTCTACCATTTTAATGAGTTAACCGGTGAATATCATTTCCCGACTACACAATATCTGCCGGTGGGCGTCGGCCTGCCCGCGCATTCCTGTTTCGATGCGCCGCTGGTGCCTAAAGAGGGATACGCCATTTGTAGAAACGCCGAGCGTTCCGCATGGGAATATATCAGCGACCATCGCGGCGAAACGGTTTACAACACGCAAACCCGGCAACCCATCACGCTGACGACGCTGGGAGCGTATCCGGAAAATACCACGCTGCTTGCGCCCGCGACGGAATACGATGTTTGGGACGGGACAAACTGGGTGTTGGACGTTGCTGCAAAGCATGAAGGCGAGATCGCGCAAGCAGAACAACGCCGGCAAACGCTGCTGACTGAGGCAGATACCGTGACGTCGGACTGGCGGATCGCGCTGATGCTCGGCGATATCAGCGACAGCGACAAAACCAAACTGTCGGCGTGGATGGCCTATAAATCCGCGGTCAAAGCCGTCGATGTATCAACGGCCCCTGACGTGAGCTGGCCTGCGCAACCAGAAGAGTAATTTCTCCATCAGCGCTCTACAGGGGCCAGTCTGGAAACAGGCTGGCCTTTTGTTTCTTTGGATAGTGATATTGCCCTCTGGGGAAAATTAAGAATAAGCATAATTCTCTTATTTTCATTACGTTGACGGGGACTCTGATAGCCCTGACTTGGCACTTACTACTTACTTGATGGCCCCGGCGGCGCAATATAAAAGCGGGAAGGTAAACCTTCCCGTAGTGGTCAAAATAACGATGACTCTTATTTGATGGATTCGTTTATTTAGATGGTGACTCAGGCCACTCAATTTCACTCTCAGCCGCCGAGTTTGTATCTAATCGATTCAATAAAACTCGATACTTACGCCATGCGTTAAGCATCGCTGACTCACCCTCGGACGCTATCCCAAGGTCCACTGCATCTTGAAGTGGCGCAATAGCCGAATCTGCAGTGGCACGTAGTACCGACTTTTTCGCTTCAGCTTCGACGATTAATTCCTCAGCAGAGGGGGCTGGCCGTTCAGTCGCAATCGGCAATCCACCATTGTCAGCCATGATGATTTTACCTGCGGCCTGCGCCGTCAGTAATTCATTCCATGTTGATTCAGGGATTTCTATCACGTCCGCAGGAATCTCGTAGTTTATCGTATCGATGTAAAATCCATTTTCGTGAGCGCTGTAATAGATCTTCATTTAGTACCCCACCGCAATGTAACTGACCACTGGTACCAAACCTTCCTGAGCGGTTGAATATATCCATTCAGCTCCGGTTTGAGTTGCGGCTTCAATTGACGAGCTTGTAAACAAAGCAGGAGCAATCCCAGTACTGATTGAATTGGATAACGCCACTATCGCTGTTGGAAACGTGATCGGAAATGTAAATTTTTGCCTATTAAATGAGTTCACCACTATCGAAGACATTCTCAAAGATCCCCACTGCACAATGAGATTCTTTCTCACGCCACTAATCATCAAAGGTAAAATCGCGTAGCCGGGCGTCGCTAATAATCCTGTGGCAACCCCCGCTTTGGACAAATCCCCCAAACCAAGGTTTTCGAGAAAACGCGTTTTATCCGGGATATCCGCGCCGTTTTGGCTTTTTTCCATTTTTCCGGACAGCGAGTTCGTCACCGTGGCGGCGAAGTTGGCATCGTTGCCCAGCGCGGCGGAAAGTTCCTTCAGCGTGTCCAGGGCGGCCGGCGAACCGTCAACCAGCGCATTGATAGCCGATTTCACGAAGGCCGTCGTCGCAATCTGCGTGGTGTTCACGCTTTGTTCGGCGGTCGGCGCGGTCGGAATACCGCTCAGCGCTGGGCTGTTTAGCGGAGCTTTTTGCGCGATGCTGTTGGTTATCGTCGTCGCAAAGTGCGGGTCGTTGCCCAGCGCGACGGACAACTCTTTCAACGTATCCAGCGCCGCCGGAGAGCCGTCGACCAGCGCGGCCACCACGCTTTTCACAAACGCCGTCGTCGCCAGCTGATCGCTGTTGCTGTCGCTCGCGGGCGTGGGCGCTTTCGGCATGCCGCTGAAGGTCGGGTTCAGCTTCGGCGCGTACTGGGTATGCGGGTCGGCCGCGGCCTCATGCTGCGCCAGACCGGCGCTGGTCGCGTCCAAATTGTCTTTCAGGTAACGCGTGCGGTAGGCCAGTTCCTGCGCCTGACGGTTGGATATGCCGCCGGGGCCGCCCACCACCGGGTCCGAGGTTTCCAACTGGTATATCCCGTCGGTCCACTCGGCTTTTTCTGTTAACTCTGCCATTAGGCACTCCCGTAGTTGTAACTATTGTCATAGATTGCCGTGCGGTTGTAGCGAATCGGCACGGCGGTATATTCGATGCTGGCCAGATGGCAACGCGCGGGGGCGATGGCCTCTAGCGTGCGGCGCAGCATCTGCGCCTGATCGTTGGTGATCGGCTGTTGCAACAGCACGCGGTAAACCGCCCATTTGCTGTCGTCGCCGTACACGAACAGGTTGTTGTAACGGCGTTCGCCGTCGTAATTGAGGCGTCCGATATGCTCGATCAGCTCGACCTCGCCGAAGCCCAGGCTGCGGATCACCGCACGGATCGCCCAGGGAGTACCCTTGTAGCGATGCATTTCGATGGCGGTTTTGATCATCGCCCGGCGCGCGTCTTCCGACTCCGCCAGCACCCAGCCGTCTTCCTTCAGCGAAAACTGTTCGGCCAGCGCGTCCAGGGCGCTGCTGTCGACGATGTCGACGAGGTAAACCATCAGCGCCGACAGATCCAGCTCATCCCAGCGCTCGGCCAGATTCGCCAGCGCGGTCAGGCTGGCGTCCCCCGCCAGCGGGGGAGGAAGCGGCAGATCACTCATCCGACACCCCCGTCGCCACAATGTCGATACCGGTGCAGTGCGCCCACTGATGCTCTTCCACCGTCAGCGACTGCGTGGGCGACGTCAGCGAGACGTCGTAGACGCCGCTCACCGACAGCGCCGCCAGGATCTGGCTGAGCACGATGTCTTTGCCGAGCGTCGCCGCCCGCGCCTGAACCCACGCGGCGGCTGCGGTTTCCGCCGCGGCTTTCACGGACTCGGAGGACTCGCCGCGCTTGATGACCAGCTGCGCATGAATGGCATAATCCACCCGTTCCGGCGCGCTGACGGTGACCGTATCGGTCAGCGGACGCACCTTCTCGGCCGAGCACAGGCTCTCGACGGCGGTGAGCACCGCCTCATCCGGCAGCCCGTCGGACATCAGCGGGTACAGCTCGACCGTCCCCGGCGTCGGCGACACCACCGCGACATCGACGATGTCCGGGTGCGCGCTCAGCGCGTGGTAGCGGTACGCCAGCCGGGAACCGGCGGTGCTGAAGGCTTCAGGGGCCAGCATGATGCGTTCGCGCAGCTTCTCGTCATCTTCCTGCTCGGAACCGCCGCTGGTGGCCGTCAGGTTGCTGACCTGCAGGTCGAGGAGGTCGCTCACATCGTCCAGCAAGGTACTGATCTGCGCGGGTTGCCAGCCATTGCCGACGGTGCCCGCGTCGGTGCAGGTCGCCGTGGTGCTGACGCTCGTCTCGCCGGCTTTCAGCACGGCGTCCGTGTCGGTCGCGAAAATGACGCTGTCGGAGGCGCTGACCCGCAGCCCGGCCGGGATCAGCACGTCGGTCAGCGGCGCGGCGTCGACGCTAAACGCCAGCGTCGTCTGCGCGGACTGCGCGGCCAGGCGATAAACGCCCACCAGCTCGCCGAGATAATCCAGCATCGGCGCACGCGCGTAGCGCACCAGATTCTGTTTCGCCGCATCCTGAATGGCGCTGCGCAATAGCATTTCGCGATAGGCGATCAGGTCGATCAGCAAGCGCTCCGCCTGCGCCGGATAGAGGGTTTTGCCGCTGTCCGCCTCATAGCGGGCAATCATTTCAGCCGTGATCGCCTCTGCATCACGTTCGATAAACACAGGCTCTGTTGTTAACGCCATACCAGCTCCGTTTGTTGTTCCACGCCTGCGACCGTGCGCCACTGCACCCGCAGCGTCAGATGTTCGCCGTCCACCGTGGGTTTCACGCCCAGCAGTTTGCAGCGCGGCTCCCAGCGCTTGATGGCCTCAACCGACTCCCGCACCACGTGCGGAATAGCCCGGTCGATCGGGTAGTCGAGGTAGCGATGCAAATCGCTGCCGAACTCCGGACGATGCGGGTCGCTGCCGCGCGGGGTGCGCAGAATAATGAAAATGGATTGAGCAATATCGGCGGCGCCCTCGACTAAATCGCCGGGGTGTTGCAGTGCCGGTTGCCAGAAGATTGAGTTCGTTTTCATGTGCTCAGTATCCCCGCCAGCCCGCGCCAGTGCTTGTAAACACAGTTAAAGGCGCACGAGGGACGTAGCGGGAAATTACGCGTTGGCCGCCCTTGCCCAGCCAGGGATCGCCTGAGCGAAGCACGGCCTCAAAACGGTCAAAAAGGGAGCAAGAACGCGTCGAAAAATGGCGTAAACCGGGAGTGGAGAACGCGCCTCAAACGACAAAAAAGGATGCCCGGCGACAGGCTGTTCTCCCGCCGCCCCTCGTGCTGGGATGGGGACACGATCAAGGGGGAGGTCGAGTTATGGCACAACGTGTGGAGTCTCGGTGGTGAGAGATGAGAGAGTGGAATGTGGGTGTCGGAGAAGGGCCGTTTCTGCCCGCCCTTCTCCGCATACCGTTAGTGGGAGTGGTGGTTGGAGTTGCCGCCCGCGTCCATGACGGAACCGGAGGCGCTGACGTTGCCGTTGACGGTGACGTTGCCCTGAATGCTCGCCGTCGTACCGACCATGCCGCCCTGATAGGTGAGCTGCCCCTGAACCAGCACGTTGCCGGTGAAGGTGGTGTCGGGCGCGTCAACGGTAGCTCGCGGCGTTTTAATCACCACGTCCGCCTGCGTTTCGATGATGATGTGCTGAATACCGCCGTTGACCGTCAGCGTGTGCGTGGCGCGATCATAATAGAACGCCGCGCCGTCCGAGTAGGTACAACCGCGGGCCTGCGCGTTGTCGACCGGCGGCGTGTCGACGCTGGAGTAGATGGCGCCGAGGATCACGCCGTCTTCCCCGTTATCGTCCAGCAGCACCCGCACCTGTTCGCCGACGTCCGGCAACCAGTAGTCCTTGTTATTTTGCGTGTTGCGCTGCAACACCTCCAGCCAGGCGGTGCGCAGGTTATCGCACTCCGGCAGCCGCACCCGGGCGCGTACGCCCGCGGCATCCACGGCACTCACGGTGCCGACACGTAACGAAGTCATCGGTCACCCTCCTGACGATTGGCCCGTGCTCGCACGGCGTAAATGCTCGCGTGGTTCGCTTTTTTCATCATGCTCAGACCTCTTTTTTTGTGATGGACGTGGTACGGATGTCAGGCTGATAAACGGCCGACGCCCTGCGAGCGCCTTGGGTTACCGCGCTGCGAACGGCTTCATGGTTCGTTCTTATCATGATGCGCCCTCTTTTTTCGTGGTCTGCGTGGTACTGCCATCAGGGTGATAGACGGACAGCGTGTTGGATTGCCCGGTCGTCGCCGTGCGTGCGCCCTTGGTGACCGGGCCGCGGACAATCTCCAGCTCGCTAACATAACCGCCGTCGCGCGTGAGCGAATGTCGTACCTGATTCAGCAGCCAGTTGCCGGAAAAGCGGCCGAAACCGCTCAGTGAAATTTTGTTGCCGGCGACCAGAGACGTCGCGCCCATCACGGTCAGTTGGCCGCTTTCCTGCTGTTCGTTGTGCTGGTCCAGCGCCGCGTTGGCCTTCGCCTCCGCCGTGTCCTTGTCGGTCGTGCGGCTGTTGACGTTGAGCGTGTCCGCGCTGGTCTCGCTGTCGTCGGTGGACTGCGTCCCGTCGGCCTTGTAAGTCACCAGCTGCTTTTTCGCGGGGTTCTGATGCTTAATCTTCGCCCCCTCATAGACCTGATTGATGGTGTCGCGCACCGAAAAGCTGGCGACGTCGTTGCGGGTCAGCGTCTTCACCGGCTCCTGGCTGCGCAGCGCGCCGAGATGCGAGAAAATCAGCTGGGTGTTGGTCACCTTCACCGCGTAGCCGTACTCGCTGGCCAACCGTCGCAAAAAAGCGACATCGGTCTCCGCGTACTGCGTGATGCGGTCAAAGCGGATCGGCGCGATGCTGCCCACCAGCGTCAGCTTATGTTTCTTGGCGATGCGGTTGGCGATGGCCGCCAGCGTGGTGCCTTCAAACCCCCGGCTGGACTTGGTGCGCAGCGCGGTTTTGACCGAGGTCGCCACCCCGCGCATCGAGACGGTCGAGGGCGGCGAGCGCACGTCGATCTCGTCGATGCTGAAGGTGCCGCAGTCCCGCAGGGCGTCGCCGCGATAGCCCAGTTTTAGCGACAGGGTGTCGCCTTTTCCCGGATACCAGGCGTCAATCCAGCGGCCATCGGTGTCGTCCAGCTCCACTTCCAGCGTGTCTGACTCATTTTTGATGCTGTCGGTATAAGACAGCCGCGTGACGTAGGGCGCGATATCGTTGGTGATATCTTTTTGCAAATACCACAGCGTGAAAATCGGCTGCGGCACTTCCCGATTGGCCGTCGATGCGGCCTGTTGAGCGATCAGCGTAGCCACGGCGGCGTCTCCTCCGTCAGCACGACATCAGCCTGTTCAATCACCGGGATCGACAGCATGATGCCGGAGTCCAGCACCGGCGTGACGGCCACGTGCGGATTGGCGGCGATAATGCGGTCATAGCCCAGCGGATCGCCGTAGTAACGGTAGGCCAGCGCGTCCCAGCGCTCGCCCTGTGTGGTGATGTGCTCGATAAACATCAAATCCTCCTCGTCGTGATGGCGGCGGTCAGCGAACTCACGACCGGCGCGACTTTCTCCAGCGTGTCACCGGCGGCGCTGAGCTGGGTGGCGACCACGTCCAGCGCAGGCGACAGGTCGTCGATGTTACTGACGCTAATTCCCGACAACGCCGTGTGGGCGCTCTTCACAAAGGTGATGGCCTGATCCGCCGCCTTGGCCACCCGGCTGACTTCCGGGAAGGTCGCGGTGACCGCCGCCAGCGCCGGCACCGCTTTCTGCAACGGTTCAACGGCGGTGCCGATCTGGGTCAGCAGCGTCGGCACCTGGCCCAGCGCCTGCGATGGATTGTTCTTTATCTTCTGCACCGTCTGCACTACCGCTGAGACGTTTTTCACCACCGACTGCGCCGTGCGAACGTAGCCCACCGCCGTGCGGATCGCGCTGGCGATGCCGGATGCGGCGGCCGTCGCCGTCGCTACCGTCTGGCTGTTCGGCACGCCGGTGTTGACGGCGGGCGCCGCCAGCGGATTTTTCGGGTCGCCGACATACTCGCGTAGCGTCACTTCCGCCGTCAGCGCCAGCACGTTACCGGACTTGTCGGTCTGCTCACTGGTGGCGCGCACCTGGGTCAACACAAACCAGCCGCGATAGTCGCCGTTGCCGAAGACCAACGCCTGCGCCTGATGCGATCGCAGCAGATTGCGCAGCCGCGCCAGCTCGACGTCCGGCGTACAGAACATCTGGTTGAACACCAGGCTGATGCTGATCTCATCCAGCTTTTCGCCGATGAACTGTAGGCCCGGCTTGCCTTCGATGCGGGCGTGTTCGGCGTAATCCGCGCCGAACTGCGCTTCGAAGCCGTCCCAATAGGCGATCAGCTCGAATTCAATATCTCCCAATACGGCAAACATTATGCGTACCCCCGACGTTGCTGCTGTTCCATCACCTTCTGCATCATTTTTTCCAGTTCATGCAGGCTCAGATTGAGCGCATTTTTAATTTCCGGCGTCGCCGTCGCAGGCTGGCCGTTGACATGGATGGTCGGCGAAAACGACAGCTTCAGCCCCTCGCCCGCGCCGGCCTTCGCGTTGGCGTTGGCCCCGGTCGTCGCAGGCATCTGCGGGACGTCAGCCGCAGTCTTGCGGGCCGGCGGCGGCGTCACCACGGGGTGTTCACGTTGGGTGATCGTTTTGTTCGAGCTCTTGTCGTCGTCCTTCGGCTCATCGTTAAACCAGCCGCTGATGCTGCTGCCCAGATTCGAGACGACGCTTTTCAACTTCTCCCATTTATCCGTGATGCCTGAGATCAACGAGCCGATCAGATTGCTGCCAAACTCACTGAAGCTGGCCGGCAGATCCACGCCGAAATAGCTCAGAACCCCCTCGAACAGCTTGTGGAAAATGCCGATGGGCGACCAATCCACAAGGATTTGGGTCAGGCGGCCAATACCGCCGCTGAAATTGGTTTTCAGCCCTTCCCACAGCTCGGAGGCCCACTGACTGAGCGAGCTGCCGAAACCGCTGAACACGGCTTTGACGCTCCCCCATTTTCGGCTGATGGCCGCCGACAACGCGCCGATCATTTTGCCGCCCGCGTTGCTCAGATTACTGGGCAGTTTGATGTTGAAGTAGCTCAGTACGGCGGCGAAAAGTTTGTAAATGATGCCGATTGGCGACCAGTTGAGCAGCAGTTTGCTCACGCTGCCGATACCGCCTCGGAAGGCTTTTTTGACGTCTTCCCAACGCGCGCTGAACCAGTTGCTGATGGGCTCCCAGTAGCGGTAAATCAGGTAGGCGCCGACCGCAATGCCGGTAATCAGCAAGCCGATGGGGTTCATCAACAGCGCGCGGCCGAACACCATTACCGCCCGACCGGCGATCAACAGTCCGCGTCCCAGCGCGCCGCCAAAGCGCATAATGCCGGACTGCGCCAGGCTCAGGCCGGATCGCACTAGCCCTGAAACCACACGCATACCGCCCATCACCACCCGGCCGACGGCCAGCACACCCTGCCTCAGCGCGCCGCCGAAACGGGTGAAGACGGACTGCGCCAGCGTCAGGCCGGAATGCAACAGGTTCAACGCATAACGCACCCCGCTGAACACGGCCTTGAAGACGGAGAACGCCTGTTGGGCCACGACGACAGCCTGAATCAGGCCGGGATGCAGCTGAAGCCAACGGGCAAAGCCATCCAACACCGGCATCACGGCGTCGCCGACCGCCATCAGCGCCGGCGCGAGCGCTTCGCCCACGCTGAGACTCATGGTGTCGCCCGCCACCTGCATATGCTGCCACTGCCCTTTCAGCGTGTTGTTCTGCGCCGACGCATCCCGCGCCATCGTCCCTTCCGCCTCCGGGCTGAGCATCGCCTGCTTATTCTGCTGATAGTCGTCCCAGTTCTGACGCATATTGAGCAGATGCGACACCGCCTGGTTGTTGTCGAAGACCTTGGACAGACCGGACTTCGCCATCAGGCGCTCCTGCGTCGCCATATCGCCTTTCGCCACGGCGGCTTGCCATTCCGACTTGAACTTCTCGCCTTTGTCGTCGATAAGCCGTTGGCCGATCATCAGCGAGGCTTCGTAGGTGGAGAATCCCTGCTTGATGTAGTCCGCCATCGACGCCTGATAATTCACGCCCGCCGACGCATAGCGCTCGCCGATGTCGTTGCTATTAACGCTCTCCAGCCATCCTTTGAGATTGGCGACAGCGGTGTCGTCGCTGCCCGACGCCGCTTTGCCGACCGCCAAACTGGAGACAATCTGGCTCAGCGCCGCGTCGCCGGTGATGCCGTTCTGTTCGAAGCTGCCCGCCAGTTCCGGCAGCGATGACGACAGCGAGGCTACGTCGAGATCGCCCGCTTTGGCGCCGGACAGCATGTGGTCGAACGCACCGGTGACGGCTTGTTTACCGTCAAATTTCAGGGTATTGAAGGCCGCGCCCAGTTGCGCCATCTGCTTGATGTCCGCCTGCGTGGCCGCAGCGGCCGTGCCGACGACCCCCAGCAAGTCTTTGCCCTTCATCGGGTCGACACCGCCCTCGATCAGCGTCTCAAGCCCGCTTGTCAGGGCCGACTGCCGCTGACTGCTTTGCAGCGAGTACTCCCGCAGCGCGTCGGCAATCTGTTGTTCCTGTGTGCCGGACAACCCGCTGCTGACGGTGATATTGCGCAGGCTGGCCTGCTGTTCCGCATAAGCCTTGACCCAGTCCACGATGGGGGACGCCGTCTCTTTGACGTTGTCGACGGACTCGGACAAGTCCGCACGCAGCGCTTCCCGCTGCTCGGACAGCGCGGTGTACTTCTCGCTGAGTTCAAGCAGCCGGATCTGCTGCGAAGTGAGGGTGTCCTGAATGCGGCTGACGTCTTGCAGGTCGTCGTTCAACCGCGGTAAATGGCGGCCGCTCTGACTCGCGGCCCGCGCCATCGACTCCATCATCCGCACCTGCGACGTCATCATGCGTTGATACGCCTGGTTGAAGGACGCCATCGAACGGCTATATTCCAGCAGCGACTGCCGAAACGCGGCGGCCCCGCTAGAGGATTCATCGAAGTTGGCCATGATCGTTCTATCCTTAAGCCAATGAAAAAAAGGGATCGCGAGAGGGATTCGGGTGTGCCCGGCCGGGCAGGAAGGGAAAACGACCGACGTTGGCCGCGGACGGCGAACGGCCCGCGCGACGGCGGCTGATGCGAGGGTCGGACGGCGGTCGGCAGGGTCTGCCCGTCAATTTATCCGTCTCGTCCGACGCCGCGCGGAGCGTGTTTTGGTATTCCCTCCTTCAGTCGCCGTGCTCACGTTTAATCTGGTCCCTGGCCATCTCCAGCCAGTCTTCCAACTCGTCGATCGTTAGGTTATTCAACTCACTCGGCTGAAACCGAAACCACCTCGCCAGCAGCGCCTGTGCTTCCATCAGTCCCTTCGGACTTAACCACGCCAGACAGTTTTTGAAATCGTTTGGACAGCTCCATGAAGTCGGCCAGATCCATCTCATCCAGATCTTCCGGCACCATATTGCTGGCGCGAGCCAGCAGCAAGCTGTCCCAGTCGGAGGCGTTGTCGGTCAGTTTCATGACCGCTTTCAGGTCTTTGGCCTTCAGGCGTCGCAGCGTGAGTTCCGTCAGGCGCTCGCCGGCCGGCGTGGAGTAAGGAAACTGCAACAGGTACTTTTCGCTATCGGACATCGTGTGCTCCAGAGTGTGATTGGGGGCCAGCCGCAACGGCGGATGGCCGATATTCGTGATAAAAGGTCGGCGTTTCACCGACGTTCGCGTTCATTTATCTGCCTTAGACGGCCCGCGCGCGCCGTTTGCCTTCGCCCGTGGGCGACCGAGCCGAACGGCGCGTTCTGTCGCGCTTTCGTCGGTCGGCGCAATCGTGCTGCTCGCCAAAACAGGTCGGTTCTCGTAAGAGCCGGGGTGCTTGCCCGGCCAAAGCCGTGCGGCACATGTTTGCTTGGGACGGTCGGGCCGCCGTGAAGGCCCGCCGCGACCGTGGGTGTCGCCTGATGACGACGTTCGAAAATTCGCTGTCGTCCCCAGGCGACGCGGCATTAGCCGCCGATATTGGTGCGGTAGTCGCTCAGCTGATCGACGCCGTTGACCATGAAGATGTTGGCCAGATAATCCAGCTCAAGGATGTCTTCGCCATCCATCACCTGCTTGACGTAGGTGCAGTTGAAGCTGGAGCTGAACTCCGCGTTCTCGTGCGGTTTGAAGGTGCCCAGCGGGTTCTTCTTAAACATCACGGTCAGGTAGGTGATCATCGGCACTTCATCGACGCGGCCCTGCGCGGTGTAGCGCTCCACGCTGGAGCGGCACTGCAAAGACAACGCGCTGTACGGGTTGGCGGTGGCCAGCATCGCTTCGCGGTAGAAGGAGTTCCATTTGATCTCCCCTTCCAGCTTGTCGAACCCGGAAGGCAGTTCGATTTTGCCCACCATGCCGAGCGCTTTGTGCTCCTGCATGGTCATGCTGATGTCCGGCAGTTTGATTTCTTCCGCACGGCCCAGCAGATTCGCTCCGCTCAGATAAATATTCGCATTGGTGATGCGATTGACTTCGATTTTAGCCATTAGCTATTCCCCTTCAGCGTCACCAGATATTCGGAGGTGATCTCGGATTCATAAGACAGACGTTCCAGCGGCGGCGGCGGCGTGAACTTGTAGCTCAGCAGCACGTGGCCTGCGGCCAGCTCGGTTTCTTCGTTGCGCGCGGCGTCGTACCAGCACTTGAAGCCCAACAGCGCGCCGTTGCCGATCAGCGTACGGCCATAGGCGTTGACGGATTCGGTCAGCGCGTCGATCAGCGCCTGGCTAATCGGCTGGTCGATGAACTGGGTGCTGAAGTAGCGGATGGATTCGTTGATCACATCGGCGGTACGGCGCACGTTTTCGAAGTTGCGCATGTGGGTCACGGACGGCCAGGCCGCCTGCCGGTTGCCCCACAGACGCAGGCCGCTGCCGTAGCTGTTGAACACCGTGGTGATGCCCTGTTCATTCAGCAGGTTCACTTCGCAGTTCGGGTCGTCGATCATGGCTGACAGCTGGCGCTCTACGCCGGTGATGCCGGAGATCTCCTGGTTGGAGCTGCTCCACCAGTAGCCTTTCTCGTTGTCCACCTTGGCGCGCAGGCCGGCGGCGCGCTGAGACAGCGGCTCCAGACGTTCGCTGTTGGTGTTCGCGTCGTAGACTTTGACGTGCGGGTAGCAGAGCTTCACGCGGTCAGAGCTGGTGTTGAAGTTGATGGTGCCTGTCGGTCCGCGGCCGCTGATGGCCTGCTGGAACGTGGTGCCGATCGGCGCATCGACGTAGGCGACGGCGCCCAGTTTGTCGGCCAGGGACACCAATTCGGTGACGATGCTGGTCTGCGTGCAGTACACCGGCGCAATCAGGATCTTCGCGAAGAAACCGAAGGCGTTGTAGGTGTCGTTCAGCAGCTTCATGCCGGTGCGGTTGCCCGCTTCGTTCACGCTGCCGATGATGTCGGCCGCGGTGACTTTCGTCGGGTCGGCGAAGTCGTAGCTGGCGATCACGGTGCTGCCGCTGTCGATGTTGGTGCCGACGCGGGTGATTTTCCCGGTCTGCGCATCCAGCGTGTAGTCCTGACCTTCCACGTACGGCTGAGCGTCGTCGCTCTTACGCAGCACCAGGTTGGAGACCACCGGGTTGACCAGCTGGGCGACGCCCGTGCTGTCGAACGTGACCGAGGCATTGCTGACCGAGGTCTTGTGTTTGGCCGGGTCGAGCACGTTGATCACCAGCACCGTACCGGCGCCGTGGTCGTAAATGGCGTCCAGCGCCTGCGGGATGGTGAATCCGCTGACCTGAGAGCCGAACTGGGCCGCGTTGGTTTCCGACACGCACAGCGTGACGTCGTTGACCGGCCCCATGGGCGCGGTGCCGATCAGGCCGATGACCGCGGATTTAACGGTCTTAATCGGGCGAGCGCCGGTTTCGACCTCAACGGTTTCGACCCCATGCAGATAGTTAGCTGCCATGGTTTACCTCATCGTTAGTAGTGATAGAAGCGCCGTTTTCCAACGATTGCAGAAAGCCCAGAGCGACCAACGTTTTCACGTAATCATGCTCGGCGGGCAGTTCCACCTCATGCTGGGGAAACAGCAGCACTTCGGTGCCGTCAGCCAGCGTGACGCCGCTGGTCGGGCCGGTGTAGCGGTATTTCATATTTCGCTTTCCTTGTAAGTGACTTGTGTGAGTAATGGCCCGTCGGGCAGCGACGCGTCCTCGGTTTGCAGGGTTTCCGCGGTGAACCGAAGCGTGTAACGCCACAGTCCATCGCTACTGCCCTTGCCGACGACCGTCTCTTTCTTCAGCCGGATTTTGCGGTTGCAATTCGGAAGCCGGAGTCCGCACAGCACGCGCCGCAGCGCATCCAGCACGGTCACGGCCCCGTTTTGTCCGCTGGATTCGCGGCACACGACGGTGGCGCGCAGCTTGACAAGCTGCGTTTGCAGCACGATCCCGCACTCCTCCGGCTTGCGAAACGCAGAGCCGGCGTAGCGCACCAGAATCGCGCCGTCAGGATGGCTGAGGACGTACTCAGCCGGTTTTCCGGGGAAAGATTCCACCTGCAAGCCGGGAAAGGCCTCGGCAATCCGGGCAACCACGGCATCAATCATCGGTGAGACGTCCATTACGCGTTCCCCCGCGCGGCACGGCGGCAAAGGCCGTTCGTCGTCTGAGCGTCGCGGCGCCCACATGCCGGAAGCGCGTCGCCGCGCCGCGCGGTACGGGTGATGAACTGAACAAATTGAATCGACTGCATGACACCGTCCTGTTTTCGTAAACTGAGGTCAGTATCGCGGGAAATGGGGGATTGGGCTTTTAACCCTATTTAGAAACACATTGAACATCAACAAGTTGCAATTTTTTCGCCGAGTAGCGGTCCGTCGCGGAGTGCGCGCGCCGCAGAGCCAGCCAGAAAGACGATAATGCGTGGAATGACGTTGAGGTTGGAGGTTCGGAAATGGGGAGTTCGGCGTCGGACGCTGGGAATGAACAGTTCGGAGAGGGGAAAAGTGACGAATGAAAAATGGAGACAGTAGAATTTGAGATGTCGGGTACAGGCGACAACGCTCTAAGCAAAAAGCGACATCGAGATCGAGCCGTCGGGTACAGGCGACAATGCTCTAAGCAAAAAGCGACATCGAGATCGAGCCGTCGCGGAGTGTTGACGTTGGGGGAGAGAAGGAGGGGCGTCGTCGCATCATAAAAACGTCTCCGCAATGAAGAGGACGTGCGAAGACGCTTGGGTTTAGTCGTGCCAATATTTGGTGGGGTGGGCGATGCCGGGCAGGCTGTCGACCGTGTAGTCGACCAGATCCGCGCCAAGGCGGGTCAGGCTCACGGTCCCGCTGCCGTACGGCTCCGGATTGACCGAAAGCGTATGGCTTTCAGTCAGATAGTCCAGCGCCCTACGCAATTCGGGCGCCGTGACATCGGGATATATCCCGCGAATCACCTCCAGCAAAAAAAACAGGCTGACGGGATACGGCCGCGCACGGCTTAGCGTCACCAGGACATGCCAGCGCATGGACTCCTGACGCAATCGAGATATTTCCACCGCTAAGTTCTCCCATGTTGTTGCACCAGCTCCAACTTGTTGTAGAGCGCATCAAGCTTGGCTTCAATCACCGTCTGTCCGCGAATGTAATCCTCGCGGCGCACATAGTTCAGCGGCAAATCGGCCTTGAACGCCATAAACTCGCGCTCCAGACTGTTAAGGTCGCCCATACTGGTTCTGAAGCTGGTGTCCAGCGCCAGGAATTGCTCGGCCTGACGCTTCTCCATTTGGGCAAAAAACATCTTCGCGACCGCGAAAACAAAGCCCATGAAGGAGAGAAGCAGACCGACCAGCGTCCAGAATTCAATCTCGACCTTCATCTTTCCAGCCCCGCGATATAGTCCAGTAGCCCATTCACCTGGGCGGCGAGCCGTTGATAGGCGGCGCCGACTTCAGTGGCGTGAGCGAGGAGATCGCGCTGGGCGACGCCGGAATCGCGTAGCCGGGGATCAACGGCGGCACCGGCTCCGGACGCGCCGCCAGCGCGGCGGGCGGCGGCGGCGGCGTTTCCCGCATCGGCGGTGAGGGAAGACAGGCCGAAGGCGGCGTTGTACTGCTGCACGAAGCCAGCAGTAAACACGCACTCGATAGCGTGACTCTGGCCGCGTTCATCTTGCCAACGATGGGTAACATCATCAATTTTCCTCTGTAGCTGTTGATGGGTACGACGCAGGTCGGACAGGGTGGCGAGATAACGTTTTTCCGCCTCCGCCGCTGAAACAACCTGTTGTTGATAGCGCTGCTGCCAAGCCGTCAGGGCCTCGTTATCCTCTTCGGCCTGCGCCAGCAGCGCCTGCTCGTGGCGGTTTCGCAGCTCGCTCAGCGCCAGCTCGCCGTCGCGGGCGGCCTGAGCCTGTCCGCGCGTATAGCCGTTGTGATACAGGCCCCAGGCCAGCAGCATGACCAGCGTGAGAGCGCCCAGCCAGCGCCAGGGGATCAGATTAGTGAACACAGCTGGCGTCTCCCCATGTCAGATAGCGCGGCGCCAGCTCCTTCAAGATGCGCTGCGGATAGTGGCGATTTTCGCGGAAGTTGGCGGCGCTGCGGCCCGCGTTGACGTTTTCGACGTGGGAGAACCAGCGCTGACCGTTCAACCCTTGCTTCTCCGCCAGACGCCGGTCACGCTGCACCCAACCGAGTCCTCCGTTGTAGGCCGACAACGTCATCGCCATCCGCTCACAAGGGTTAACGCCGCGCAGACGCTCCCACAGCCAGTGGTCGTACTGCGTGAGCGCGCGAATGGCCCATCCGGGATTAAAGGGTTGATTTTTATCGAGTTCCGGCATGATGCCGCTGAACCATTCGGCGGTGGCGGGCATAAACTGCGCCAGCCCCTGCGCGCCGACGGGCGACACGGCCTGCGGATTCCAGCCGCTCTCCTGATGCAGCTGGGCGGCGAAGTCGGCCACCGGCGCTGACAGCCCCCACTCCAGCCGGGCGCTGCGGATTAGCTCGCTGCGATAGCGCTGCGCGGCGGCGGGCGTTTGATCGTCGGCATGAACGAAACGCGGCACGCCGCTCCACGACGCCAGCAGCAGCGCGGACAACAGCAGGCCCACGGTTTGTGGCGATAGCATGATTACAACCCCGTCGCCACAGACACACACACGGCCGCGACGATCATCGCGCGTCGCAGCTGTACGGCGGCAAAGATCAATTCACAGCCTGCCCGCACCGGATAATGCCCGTGCGCCATCTGCTCCGGATCGTGCTCCAGATACTGCCCCAGCGAGGCTTTCGGGAACAACGAACGATCCAGCCAGTAGCCCAGCACCGCCGCCAGCGTAATCAGCGAGATCTTATAGACCACCACCGGCAGCTGCTGCGGCGACACCAGCGCGATGAGCACCAGCAGCAATACCGCCGTCAGTTGCCAGCCCAACAATCGTTCCAGCCGCATGATGCGGCGTTTTTTACTTTGCATAACAGTCTCCTTGAGAAGTGAAATGCACACAGCATTACGGAGACGATCGGGGCGTGATTGTAAACGAGGTTATAGCGTCCACCGCCTTGCAAGCCGCGTGGCTCAAGGGTTTCCGCTCATTTGGGCGAAGAAAAAATCAGCAGAAGTTTTACTCTGAGGGGGCGAAAATGCGCGGTGGATGTGAAAATCCCACGATGCTAAAGCGCCTTGAAAGCGAGCATTTACGGTAGGCCACGAGCGGTGTAATCAACCTGTATCAACACGGCGACACTCGCGCAGCCGGTCTGTATCAACACGGCGACACTCGCGACACCGGCGCAATTCGCTTGTATCAAAAAAGCGACAGGCTGAGCACCACCCACCGTCCGGCCAGTTTTCATACAACGGCCAAGGGTAGACGCACGGATAAAAATCCGCCACCTGCTTTGTCCGTCATTTTCTAATTTATGCAACGGCGGTCACGCCCCGCTTCGCCGCGCCGCTTACCTGTTGCGCGTATCTTGGGCATCGCGATCTGCCGACGCAGGCGCGTCGGGCACTGCCATCCGCCAAAGGAGAGCAAGACAATGGCTCGCTTGATTCGCTCGCGGCTGTCGTCCGTGTGACCTCGGGGAACCACCAACGCCGGAACGCGTGCTAAGGCGGGTCATGCGGCGAGCGGCGAAGCATCATGATGACATCGCTCTTACCGCCGCACGCAGCAACAATATCGGGTGGCGGTCCGTATTCGAATAACATGAAAAATGACATCATAAGAGGGGCCATGTTCCGCACGGGAGGGTGCCGTTGCCGCCCACGCTCCCACGCGGAACTTTATTGGTCTATTTCAGGGAAATAACAATGAATCCAATAAATACATCAGCCTGCGGTTATTGTTGATAGGGACTATCCACAGTCTTTTTTTCGCCTTCGCTTATTTTATGGTCCGGCCGCACAAGCTTATTTTCGCACATCGCCGGATCGCGAGTACGTTACGGCGCCATGAAATGACTTCGGCAAAGATGATGAATGTCTATGCTCGGCACGGAAATCAGGGATAAAACCGCTCCCACCGCGCGATATGGCTTCTGGGGACTCCGCAAGGCGTCAGGTGTTTCTCTTACATGCCTCGGCGAAACAAGATGACATCGATAGTATCAATAATGGTCTGGTTTTCCGTGGCTATCTGAGATTCGATTTTACGAATTTTCTCCAGATGTTTACCCGCCACCGTGACCAAACATACCCAGCTGGCATAAATAATCAGTTTCTTTTCGTCTAAATCTAACAAGGTGGGTTTTTGGTGGAGTATAAGAAAAATATTCCACAGAACAAAAATAAACGCGCCAGAAATCAATCCGAATAAGAGGATGCACGGGATATTGAAATAACAGCGGCGCGAGGATTCATTACGGTTTGATATCAGTGCTTTTTTCATATTCAGTAAAGTGCGGTTATCCATCTCGTGTAACTCTGGGGGTCTCACCGGCGCGGGATTTATATTCACGACGGACCCGACATGTATGGACCCCGGATTATCCCCCCCGACGCTTATCGTTATTTGTCGCTCCAGGTTCTCTTGAGGCAGCATTTTTAAACTGCCCGCGACCTGATCTGCAAGCTCCTGTAATTCATTATCTCTTCTGTCCATGATTAGTCCTTTATATTATCAATGATTTATAACCAACTTCAGCACGCTATCAATCCTATCATTATCGATAGCAGGTTCTTTGATTAGGAAGTTATATATTTTTGCTGATTGTAATACGAGTTCCGCTGACGTCCAGCGTCGTCCCGCTTGTTTAGCCAGCATTTCCAATTTTAGGACAATATTTGCGAGCAGCTCCGCATCCAATGCGTCAGCTCGCGTCCCTGAGGACGCGCCCTGCTCGCCGGTCAAAATGAATTGCACGTTAGCGCCCGACTGCGCGAACGCAGCGAACACATCGCCTCCTGGCACCGCAACGCCACGTTCGTATTTGCTCCACATTTCACGAGAAACGCCACATCTGGCCGCGGCTTCGTCCTGTTTTAACGCTAGCCGACTTCGCTCAGATTTTAGACGCTGAGCACAAAGAGAATCAAAGTTCACAAAAACTCCGTTGACAATGAGAACTAAAGTTCACAAAATCTATTGCACAAATAGATACTTTCTTCGTAGAAAAAGGAGCCATCTCGATGAAAACCCCCGAGCAGGTTAAGCAGCTGTTCCGGCAAAACGGTTGGACCTTCAACCGGTGGGCCGAGGAAAACGGCTACCGCCCCTCAGACGTCTACCGCGTATTGAACGGACTCACGAAGGCGAAATACGGAAAAGGCCATGAAATTGCTGTGAAACTCGGCCTAAAAACGCCCCAACCCGTTTGATGGTTATCAACCTCCGTAACAGATTATCACATATTAAAAAAAGGAGAATGTGGCATGAGCAAGGCAAACGTATCCAGCGCAGGCGTTCGTATTCTGCGCGTTCTCAAAGCACTGCGCGGTCATACCCTGGGCGGCGTTGCGAACGGTGAACTGGCGGCGGCGCTGGATGAATCGCCCGCCAACATCCACCGCGCGCTGCACACCTTGATCGAAGAAGGATTGGCGCAACGGTTAGACAACGGGCGTTTCGCGCTGAGCATGCAGACCCTGCAAATCGCTCAGGCTCATGCCAACGAAATCGCACTCGCACAAGACCGCATCAACGAAATGAACCAGCGCTTGCTGGCCGGCAGCCGGTAGTAGAAGGACACACACACATGGCAAGAATAAAAACTCCCCCGCTTGAATTAGTTGCGGATGCCGCGTTGGCCCGCGATCTGGATGAAAACCTGAACGCGCTGTCGCAGCACCAGACGCGCATCATGCAGCAATACGGCGAAGGCCTGCCCTACGAGCGCGACCGCATCATTCACGAAGCCCGCTTTTACATGGCGCAGAGCGCGGAAGCGATGCTGGAAGCCGGTAAACGATTGGTGATCCTCAAAGAAAACGAGCCGCACGGCACCTTTACGACCATCGTCGAAAACGAACTGGGACTGGCGCCGCAGGTGGCGCGCCGCATGATGCAGGCCAGCGTCAAGTTTCTGGGCTACGGCGACGGCTCGCAGCCAAAGCGCTCATCGCTGCGCGTTCTGGGCAAAACCAAATTGTATGAACTGATGGTGCTGGATGACGACGAACTGGACCAGCTGGCGGAAGGCGGCACGGTGGCGGGCGCGACGCTCGACGAGATCGACCGCATGACCAGCCGCGAACTGAAGGCCGCCCTGCGCGAATCCCGCGAGAACAGCGCCGCTCAGCAGCGGGTGCTGGCGGACAAAAACAGCAAAATCGACGAGCTGGCCACTCAGCTGGAGAAAAAGTCTCGCATCGCCACTCCCGAACCGGACCCGCAGAGCGCCCAACTACGGGCCGAAGTCAGCGCCATCGCCTTCGACGCCGAAGCGCATCTGCTCGGCAAACTACAGGCCGGTTTCAGCGAGCTGCTCAACAGCAACGACGCCCTGGAGTCGCCGCCGACCGAATTCATGAACGGCCTGCTGTGCCAGCTGGAGCGCGCCATCCACCAGCTGCGCGAGCGCTTCTTCCTGGACGAGGCGCCGAACGCCAGCCTGAAACCGGCCTGGCTCGACGCTCCCGAACCTCGACTGCCCCACACCGAGACGGTCTGAGGAGTGATGATGAACGCCGCCCTGACGGAAAAACTGGTCGCCGTCGCCCGCGCCGCGCGCGAAGCCGGACATGGCCGCCGCGGTCCGATCTACGACGCCGCGTGCGCCGAACTGGGGATGTCCCGCGGAACATTGCTGCGCAAGCTGAAGACCGTGGCGATGCCCCGCCGCCCTCGCAAGCAGCGCAGCGACGCCGGCCACAGCGCCCTGACCCGCGAAGAAGCCGCCATGCTGGCCGCCACGCTGATGGAAGCCACGCGGAAAAACGGCAAACGCCTGTACGCGATTGCGGACGCCGCGGACACCCTGCGCGCCAACGGCCTGATCGACGCCAGCCGCATGGACCCGGCCACCGGCGAGTGCATCCCGCTGTCCCCCTCCACGCTGAGCCGCGCGCTGCGCAACTACGGCCTGCATCCTGACCAGCTCAGCGCCCCCGCGCCGGTCACCGAACTGGCGAGCCGTCACCCCAACCACGTCTGGGAAATCGACGCGTCGCTGTGCACGCTCTACTACCTCAGCAACGGCCGCAAAGGGTTACAGGTGATGGACAGCGCGCGCTTCTATAAAAACAAGCCCGCCAACCTGGCGCGCATCGCCAGCGACCGGGTATGGAGCTACGAAATCACCGACCACGCCACCGGCTGGATCTACGTGGAATACGTGATGGGCGCGGAGTCCGGCGAGAATCTGTGCTCGGTGCTGATCAACGCAATGCAGGCGCGCGGCGGCGCCGACGTTCTGCACGGCGTGCCGAAAATCCTCTACCTCGACCCCGGCTCCGCCAACACCGCCAGCATGACCCGCAACCTATGCCAGTCGCTCGGCATCGAGCTGATCGCCCACAAAGCGCACTCGGCCCGCGCCACCGGTCAGGTCGAGAAAGCGCGCGACATCATCGAACGCAAGCTGGAGCCGGGCCTCAAGTTCCAGCCGGTCCACAGCCTGGAGGAGTTAAACGCGCTGGCCGCCAAATGGCGCAGCCACTTCAACGCCACCGCCGTCCACAGCCGCACCGGAATGACCCGCACCGCCGCGTGGCTGAACATCAGCGACAGCGAGCTGGTGAAAGCGCCGTCGCGCGAGGTATGCCGCGAGCTGGCGGTCTCCTCGCCGGAGACCCGCAAAGTGACGCCGAAACTGCGCGTCTCGTTCCGCGGCGTGGAGTACGACGTGTCGTCGGTGCCGGACGTCATGGTCGGCCAGACGCTGCGCATCACCCGCAACCCGTGGCGCAGCCGCTGCGCGCAGGTGGTGATGATGGGCGAGGACGGCTACGAGCACTACTGGCAGGTCGAAGAGGTCGAGAAAGACGCCTACGGCTTCGCCGCCTCCGCGCCCGTCATCGGCGAGCGTTTCCGCGCGCAGGCCGCCACGCCCGCGCAGACGGCCAAAGCCGAGCTGGAGCGGCGCATCACCGGGACGGACAACGCGACGGACGCCGCCGATGCCCGCCGACGCCACGCCTTGCCGTTCGGCGGACGGCTCGACCCTTACAAGCAGATCGACGACGCCGTATTGCCGAGCTACCTGCCCCGGCGCGGCCAGCCGTCTCCCGTTCGCGCCCCGCGCGTGGAGCAGCGACCGCTGAGCCACGTCGAGGCCGCCCGTATGCTGCGCGAGCGCTTCCTGGCCCACGGGCAGAGCTGGACCTCGGCGCACTATCGCCAACTTGCCAACCGCTTTCCCGACGGCGTGCCCATCGAGGCCTTGGAGCCGCTGGCCGGCGAGCTGCTTACGCCGCCCGCACGCCTCGTCAACGGGCCTTGATCCCTCGGCGCAACCGCGCCGCAACCTGACCGGGCCGACTCCCTAAGCGGCCTTCCCCGCCGACCCAGAGCGACGCGACATCGCGCCGCCCAGGGGACGCTCAACTTTTTTTCGGCGTGACGGCACGTCGCAGAGACAACGCGAGACGGCAAGTCGCCCCGACGGCACGCCGTCAGGACACGATCGCCACACGTTATGGAGGCAAGGATGTTATTGAAAAAACAGGTGCTGCACCCTGAGACCCGCAAAGCGTTCGGACTGTTCCGCGATCCGTTTGCGGAAGACGCACTGCAAGGCCCCGAGGACGTGTTCATCACGCCCGACATCCGATATGTGCGCGAAGCGCTGCATCAGACCGCATGCTACGGCGGCTTTCTGGCGGTGATCGGCGAGTCCGGCGCGGGCAAGTCCACGCTGCGCCGCGACCTGATTGACCGTCTGGAGCGCGAGCGCGCCCCGGTCGTCGTCATCGAGCCGTACACGCTGGCGATGGAAGACAACGACGTCAAAGGCAAAACGCTGAAGGCCGCGGGCATCGCCGAGGCGGTGATCAGCACGCTGGCGCCGCTCGAACGCATCAAACGTACGCAAGATGCTCGCTTCCGCCAGATGCACCGGTTGCTGCGCGATAGCCGCCGCAGCGGCTACAGCCATGTGCTGATCATCGAAGAAGCGCACAGCCTGCCGATCCCCACGCTCAAGCATCTCAAGCGCTTTTTCGAACTGGAGAGCGGCTTCAAAAAACTGCTCTCCATCGTGCTGATCGGCCAGCCGGAGCTGGCGTCGAAGCTCAGCGAACGCAACCCCGAGGTGCGCGAAGTGGTGCAGCGCTGCGAAGTGGTCGAACTTGAGCCGCTGGACGGAACGCTGGCGGACTTTCTCAGCTTCAAGCTGGGCCGCGTCGGCAAAACGCTCGACGAGGTGCTTGATGACGGCGCGCTGGACGCGCTCCGCGCCCGACTCAGCTTTCACACGGGCGGCCGTCAGACGGTCAGCCTGCTTTACCCCCTTGCTATCGGCAACCTGATGATCGCCGCCATGAATCTGGCAGCCAGCATCGGCATCCCCCTCATCAATTCAGACGTCATTAAAGGACTCTAATCATGGCCAAAATCATCATCAACATCACGCATAAAAAAGAAACAGCGGCGCGCGGACTGAGCGCGGTGGACCTGTCTTGCGCCGTCACGGCGGAGCTGGAGGACCACGAAGAGCAGGTGACGCTGCTGATGACTCAACTGCTGGGCGCCGGGCTGCCGGACCTGATCGAGTCCGCCAACGACCAGTTGGTCATGCTGCTGGAAGACCAGGGGGTGCGGGTGGCGGAGGCGACCGTCACGCCGCTGGACGACGATACCGCCGCGGCGTCGAACGACGCGGGAGGCGCCCGCCCATAAGACATTGACCGGCGTCCGCGCCGGTCGCCATCGCTCCGCTAACGGGGAAAATCGTAGTGATATCAATAACGTTCACATTAAGAAGAGGAATGCATCATGACAAATAACAACAGTTTTCGCAGTAAAGGCCCAGAGCTGCTGGTCGAGCTGGCTCAGCACACGTCCAACATTCTGCACGAGGCCGTGGACATCGACATCCGCACCGCCGACCAGATAGGCGAAGCCGTCGCCAGCCGGATGATGCAGGTCTGGGGCGGACAAAACGTCTACTTCCCGATGGGGATGGCCTGGAGAGTCAGCCAGCGCGACCAGGAGATCTTCAACGACTTCAACGGCAAAAACCACCACGAGTTGGCCCGTAAATACGGCGTTTCGTTGCAGTGGATCTACAGCGTCGTCAAACGCGTCCGCAAAGAGGAACAGGCGCGCATACAAGGCTCGCTGTTTGAAGGCGGCGCCGCCAGAGACAGCACCGAAGACGACTGATTTCCCCGCCCGGACCGCACGCCTCCGCCGTCCGGGCGGGGTTTGTCCCCTCAAGACGCCTCGCCTGAATCGCGTCAAAATATCCTCACGTATCACTCGCCGCCTCCGCTGCACAACTCCGCGCCCCCTTTCACACCGCAACGGCGTGACGTCAATACGCCCACCGATCTCACCACCGTTGGGGCGCACTAAATCCCCCAGGTCTGAGGCAAAGGTGAGACGATAACGCCGCCAGCCACTGCGTCTGGTCTGATCGCAGACGAAACTCCCGTTGACGGGGCAAGCGCTCCCCCCGGAGTCTGCCTATGGGGATCATCAAAGCGGGTGTACTGAGCGCATAGCGGCACTGAAGGCCAAGCGTCGGTATTGGACGCGGAACCGCCGCACAGCGTCAGCGGAAAGCGCGCGTTCCCGTGGGGATGGCGGCCGCTTCCAACCACTTCCCTCACGTTTCTCTACGCTGGCGATAGGTCTAAACCGGCCCGACTGCGCTGGCTCGGCTGATCACGGTAAATCGCAGGCGATCCAGGGCAACACTCCCGCGCCGAAGGCCCGCCGAGGCGCTGGCCGGAGGAACATTTGCATGAAGAACGCAGGACGATAAAACGTGAGGAGATGAGGCGGAGACGCCACGGATTGACAGGCTTACCGGCGGTGGATTCCCAAAAGGCCGCCGCGGCCCGGCAATAGAGGGAGAATACAAGGTTGAAAAAGCAGAGGCGCCCAGACAGAGGCGCTCAAAACCGCGCTCAAAAAACGACGGCGGTTGCCGATCTCTCACCGGCCGTTCGTCACGGGAGTCTTGCCGCCGGATAGTCTACTCCGCGGTCCTCTGACCTGTTGCAATTCATCGCGAGTCTTTATTTCCCGGATAATCCGGCGCTTTGCTTCACGGCTATTCGCTGAATAAAGGTCGCCCACTTCGATCGCACACCCTTTATGGCTATTCTCTATTTGCACTAAGCCTGCTCCGGCGCTCAGCGAACAAAAAATAAAAATACTGATAGGACCAGTTCCCTCGGCGACGCTGAATAACCAATCAACAAAAAAATAAAGAACCCCAAAAATAGACTGGCAACGCGCTTTTATCAAAAAAACGACAAAATGCTAACGAAATAGTTAGTCAAAAAAAGAGAAAATAAAGCCGAGTTATTTTTCGCCTGTCCGTATTATCGACCAGCGATCAATAATAATAAAAAATTCATCTTTCCATTTTCGGGCGGATAATTATTCAAATTTATTTCTTTTTCCACATAGCAAAATATTTTTCACTCATCCGAGTTTCCCATTCTTGCCCCCGCATTCTCAACTCTCATTATCTCTCTCTTTGGACGGGGATTATATTGGGGGGGATCAATAGGATATATCTCTAAATATCATGCAGAAAATAAATAGTGTAAGAACAGAAAATGGACATTGCTGAGACATTATTTTTTCGAGGCTCGTTAAAGATAAAAAATATCTCCAGAGCAAAAAGCCAGCGATAAAGAATAACAGCGAGGTTCAATGCGATTGATAAATAGGTTAATTGAATAGGGAGGTAATAATTTATTGGGTTACTACTGGACTGCGTCTGTGGAATGTCATGACCCGGCTTTGCTTATCGACGCCGGGTCATTCGAAGGAGTTTAAATTTCCCAGTCGTGGTTGTAGGTTTTGGGTTTAAATTGAATAATGTCGCCCCGATGTAGTCCGGCCAGCGTAGTGTCGTCGTGCGCAACTTCTGCTTCAATC
Organism: Lonsdalea quercina; assembly: GCF_900107885.1. Taxonomy (NCBI): domain Bacteria; kingdom Pseudomonadati; phylum Pseudomonadota; class Gammaproteobacteria; order Enterobacterales; family Pectobacteriaceae; genus Lonsdalea; species Lonsdalea quercina. The sequence goes on from NZ_FNQS01000009.1 coordinate 56,748, forward strand.
AGCTCGGGATTCCCCTCAATCTGCAATGTTAAACGCGTTAACGCCCCCAAAGGTCGGATATCTTTGACGGCAACAGGCTGGTAGTCCGGCTGCGGATCTTTCGACAACACTACTTCGTGCGGACGGAACAAGATAGATTGGTCGGATTCAGACAACGTCAGGCGGTTGCTGTCGCCGAGGAAATGGTACACAAATTCGCTGGCGGGATGGTTGTAGACCTCATGCGGCGTCCCAATCTGTTCAATCACCCCTTTGTTCATCAACACAATTCGATCGGCCACTTCCATCGCCTCTTCCTGATCGTGAGTCACGAACACCGACGTCAAGTTAATATTCTCGTGCAGGCGAGACAACCAGCGACGCAGCTCTTTACGCACTTTCGCATCCAGCGCCCCGAAAGGTTCATCCAGCAGGAGGATGCGCGGCTCGACAATCAGCGCTCGGGCAAGAGCAATACGCTGGCGCTGGCCGCCGGAAAGCTGCTCTGGATAACGATCCGCCAGCCAGTCCAATTGCACCATGTTCAGCAACTCATGCACTTTGGTTTCAATGTCGCGTTTGGACGGACGTATCGCTTTCGGTTTCATCCGCAGGCCAAAGGCAACGTTGTCAAAGACCGTCATGTGGCGGAACAGGGCGTAGTGCTGAAAGACGAAGCCCACATTGCGATCGCGTACGTCGTGTACGGAAACGTCCTCGCCGTGGAACACGATATTGCCGCTGTCCGGCTGCTCTAGCCCGGCGATGATCCGCAGAAGGGTCGTCTTGCCACAGCCCGACGGCCCCAACAGCGCCACCAGCTCGCCGCTTTGAATGGACAGATCGATGTTATTCAGCGCCCGAAACTGACCAAATTGCTTGTTAACGTTGTGGACTTCAATGCTCATTTTTGGTCAGCTCCTGTTGTTGCTCTAACTGTTTCGTCAATCGTGCCTCGCTCCACTGGCGCAGCAGCAGTATCACTAACGACATCACCAGCAGCAGAATAGCCACGCTAAACGCCGCGACAATGTTGTATTCGTTATAGAGAATCTCGATGTGCAGCGGCAGCGTGTTAGTCATGCCGCGGATGTGTCCCGACACCACGGAAACCGCCCCGAACTCCCCCATCGCTCTTGCCGTACACAGCACCACGCCATAAATCAGCGCCCATTTCACGTTCGGCAACGTGATGTTCCAGAACATTTGCCAGCCATTCGCGCCCAACAGACGTGCGGCCTCTTCTTCCTGCGAACCCTGCTGCTCCATAAGCGGGATCAACTCGCGCGCCACATACGGTAGCGTCACGAAGATAGTCGCCAATACGATGCCCGGCACCGCATAGACCACCTGCAAATCGTGCTCCATCAAGAACGGATAAAGTTTACTCTGCGCCCCAAACAGCAGCACATAGACCAGACCGGTCACTACTGGAGAGACTGAGAACGGCAAGTCGATCAAGGCCAGCAATAGCGTCTTGCCGCGAAACTCGAACTTGGTCACACACCATGCCGTCGTCAGGCCGAAAATCATATTTAACGGCACGGAAATCACGGTGGCAAACAGCGTCAGCTTGAGCGCCGACACGGCGTCAGGCTCGGAAATCGCATTCCAGAAGGCGCCCACGCCATTGTGTAGCCCCTGCGTCACCACCATGACCAGCGGCAACACCAACACCAGCACGAAGACCCCCCAGGCAAGCCCGACCAAGGTGTAATAAGTCACAGGCCGCCGGGAAACAGAGCGTGTCGAGTCAGACACGGAGACTGTGTTATCCATCATCATCCCTTAGCGATTCGGTTGAATTCGGCGCTGCAACAAGTTAATCAGCAACAGCATAATGAACGACAGAATCAGCATGAACACGCCGATGCCCGTCGCCCCTCTGTAATCGTACTGGTCCAGCTTGGAGACGATCAGCAGCGGCATGATCTCCGTTTTGAACGGGATATTGCCGGCGATAAACACCACGGAACCGTACTCCCCCACACCGCGAGCGAAAGCCAGCGCGAAGCCGGTCAACCAGGCAGGCAGAATGGCGGGCACCAGTACGTGACGGAATATCTGCAACGGTCTGGCGCCAAGACAAGACGCCGCCTCTTCTACTTCCTTCGGTATGTCCGCCAGCACCGGTTGTACCGTTCGCACGACGAACGGTAGCGTGACAAAAATCAGCGCCAGCGTTATCCCCAAAGGGCTATAGGCGATTTTGAAGGGAAACAAACTGCCCACCAGCCCCGTTGGCGCATAAAGCGACGTCAGCGCAATACCGGCCACGGCGGTAGGCAATGCAAACGGCATATCGATCATGGCATCGATAATTTTGCGTCCTGGGAAGGTATAGCGCACCAGCACCCAGGCCAATAGCGTGCCAATAATGCCATTGATCAAGGCGGCAGACAGCGCCGTGGAAAACGACAGCCGTACAGAGGACAACACCTGTCGGCTGGTGATCAAATCCCAAAACTGGGTCAGTGTGAGTTGGCTGGCGTAGAGGAACATCGCCGCCAGCGGGATTAAAACAATCAGCCCCAGATAGGTGAGGCTAAAACCTAACGTCAATCCAAAACCGGGCATCACCGGCGAAGCACGTCGCGACATAACAAGCCTTTCTTTTATCTACCAGACCACAAAGGTCTCCCGCGTCCCTGCGTGACAAAACCATCCCGCATCGGGACGGTTTAGATCATGAGATACCTTACTGATTAATTTTTTCAAAGATGCCGTCGAATATTCCGCCATCAGCGAAGAACTTGGGTTGCGCTTGCTTCCAGCCGCCAAAGTCGCCGTCTATCGTCACCAGTTTCACCGGCGCGAACTGGCTCTTGAACTCCTCCGCGATTTTTTCGTTGCGCGGACGGTAGAAGTTTTTGGCGATAATACGTTGCCCTTCATCGCTATAAAGGTAGTTCAGATACGCTTCAGCCTGCTTCTTCGTCCCTTTTCTTTCGACCACATTGTCGACAACGGCCACCGGCGGCTCAGCCAATATGGAAAGCGACGGAGTCACGATCTCCAGATTTTCACCGCCCTGCTCTTTTAAAGACAGATAGGCTTCGTTTTCCCAGGCGATCAGCACATCGCCGAGTTGCCGCTGTACAAAGCTGACGGTCGAGCCACGCGCACCGGTATCCAATACCGGCGCATGGCGATAGAGTTCAGTGACGAATTTCAGCGCGCTTTCATCGGTTCCACCCGGTAAATGCCTGGCATAAGCCCAGGCGGCCAGGAAGTTCCAACGCGCGCCGCCGGAGGTTTTCGGGTTAGGCGTAATCACCTGCACGCCGGGTTTGATCAGGTCTCCCCAATCCTTGATCTGTTTGGGGTTTCCTTTACGCACCAGGAACACGATGGTAGAGGTATAGGGCGTGCTGTTATCCGGCAAGCGCGCCTGCCAATTCGGGTCGATCAGCTTTTTGTTCAGATTGAGCGCATCGATATCGCCCGCCAAGGCCAGCGTGACGACATCCGCCTGGAGACCGTCGATAACCGAACGAGCCTGCTTGCCGGAGCCGCCGTGAGAATTCTTTATAGAGATATCTTCACCCGTGGTCGCCTTCCAGTGCTTGCTGAAAGCGGCGTTGTACTCTTGATAGAACTCCCGCGTGGGGTCGTATGACACGTTCAGCAGTTCTGTTGCAGCAGAGGCAACGCCTGAAAACAACAGGGTTGCGGCAGCCAACGACAGCCCCAGACGACGCTTTGACATAGATATCACTCCCTCAAGAAGTCATTCAGTTCGATACCCGCAGGCAACCGGGCTAATAATGGCCCTTCCTGATAGTGTCTATCGTTGCGATAATCTGAGGAAGACATCGCCAGAGCCGTAAATAGCGATAGGCTCAATGTGTTATCAGGCAGGTGGTAAGACTGGACAATAGAGGATATGGGAGGGCGGCAAAAATACTGTTTCGCGATAATTTATGCTATCCCGTTATATTCTTCGCACAATTTTTGGGGTTTTAGATTTTGAAGGCCGCGCGCGAAAATTTACGGGGTGAAAACCGGCGCCGATAACGACGCCGGCCAGGTTAGATTACTGCAGTAGCAGATACAAACTGCTGTCGCCACGGCGGATATTCAACGCCAGAACAGGCGGTTTGCTGTCCAGAATCTTGCGCAATTCGCCGATATTAGCCACGGCCTGCTGATTCACGCCAAGGATGACATCGCCCGGTTTCAAGCCGATGCGCGCGGCGGCGGAACCCGGTTTCACCTTCTCTACCTTCACGCCTTTCTTTCCGTCCAACTGCGTATTGCTCAGTTCAGCGCCTTCAATGCCGGAGTTCAAATTACCCGCGGCCACCTGGGCCTGACTGCTTTGCTGCAACGAGACATCCACGGAAACCGGTTTACCGTCGCGAAGCAGGCCTAGTGTGAGCTTGGTGCCGGCAGGCAGGGATCCCACCTGGGCGCGCAACGCCGCGAAGCTGCTGACCGTTTTACCGTTCAGCGACACAATGACGTCGCCCGCCTTGATCCCGGCGGCTGCCGCGGCCGATTTCGGCTGAACCTGGCTGACGAATGCCCCGCGCTGAGCGTCGATCTTCATCGCCTGCGCCAGCTCAGAGTTCAACTCCGTACCGACGATGCCTAGTTCGCCGCGTTTCACTTCGCCGAACTCAACGATCTGATTCACCAGATTTTTCACCATATTGCTAGGGATGGCGAAACCGATGCCGATGTTGCCGCCGTCCGGCGCCAGTATCGCCGTATTCAGTCCGATCAGCTCGCCGTTGAGATTGACCAGCGCGCCGCCGGAGTTCCCACGGTTGATGGCGGCATCCGTCTGGATAAAATCTTCATAGTTTTCGATATTCAGCCCGCTGCGGCCCAGCGCGGAAATGATCCCGGAGGTCGCCGTTTCGCCCAGACCGTAAGGATTGCCGATCGCCACGGCATAGTCGCCGACGCGCAGTTGATCGGAGTCCGCCATTTTCAGCGCGGTCAGATTGCGGGCGTCTTTGATCTGCACCACCGCGATATCGGAGCGGGGATCCTTACCGATGACCCGCGCATCGTATTTGCGGCCGTCGTTAAGACGCACCTGAATCTTGTCGGCGTTATCAACCACGTGATTGTTCGTCACCACGTAGCCTTTGGCCGCATTGATAATCACGCCTGCGCCCAGCGCCTGGAAGGTCTGCTGCTGGCGCTGCTGCGGATTAGCGTTGCCGTCATCCTCTCCGCCTTGACACATCGGCGAGGACTGGAACGGAGAACCGTCCTGACAGAACGGAGAATCTTCGCCAAAGAACGGTTGCAACTGAGGAGGAATGCCACCGGTGCTGCCCGTCCGGCTGACTGGCGCATGTCCCTGGACGGAGATATTGACGACCGAAGGCATGACTTTTTCAAGCATCGGCGCCAGACTGGGAAGCTGTTGGCTAGAGGAAGAGACCGATTCCGCCGCTATTGCCGGAACCGTCCCTGTTGCCATTGCCAGGCTTAACGTCAATGCACTCAGAACCAATAATTTTCTTTTCATAGGAATAGGTCTCATAGTCAATCAACACGCAAATTTTACGGCCTTTTTGCTGTGGTCGTGAAGATAAGATAACGAAGCGCAGGGGAAGTTCCTCTGCGCAATCCTGTGAAACGTAAGGAAATATTGTCTTTGTTTACAAAATGGACGCCTAGGGCGTATGGCCCCTCGTTTACTCGGCCGCCATCAGCCTGCGATATTCGTCGTAGGCGTAAAGGTCGGTCATGCCGCTGATATAGTCTTGAATCAGGCGACCGCGATAGTAAAACTCCAGGCACTCCTGCTGCTCTGCCGGTTTCTTCTCCAAGGACGCCACAGCCTCTCGATAAGCCAGACAGTGCTTGCGCGACAGCTTATGATAAAGGCGAGTCTCAATAGGATAGTCGCGATGAAACTCCTCCTCCACCAGCGTTCTGAAATCGGCCGACGGCATTTTCAGCAGTGGATGATAGATATCGAGCAAACCGCGCATCACCCGGCTTCCCTGTAATTCCAGCTGTTCGACTTCGTGATGATTAAAGACGTGTTTGAACGCCACGCGCTTAAAGCTTTTCAAGAGGCGGTTCTGCGGACTGTCATCTTCCAGCAGGGCCTGATTGAATGCGCCGTTGAAAATGTCGGGCAGATGTTTGATAAAACGTTTCGACGCATGGGGCACCAGGCGCCCAACGGTGTTGACCCGCAAATTCATGAAGAATTGGTCGTCGCTGCTGCGCCAACGATGATACTCACGGGACTCGAACGCCTTCCCAACCGTTTCCGTAAATAAGTCGCCCGGTTCAATCTCGCCCCAGGCCTCTTCAAGCAGTTGATAGAGGCGCTCGATAGAGAACAGTTTTTTCTCCACGGCATCTTCCAGATCGGCAATGCAATACGAGATATCGTCCGCCGCTTCCATAATGTAGGTCAGCGGAAAACGATGGAACTCTTGCATGTCCAGCTCACGTCGGAGCTGACTCACGAATGCCTCTTCTGACAGATAAAACCCCGGTTTTTTCATCAGGTAGTCATAGTCAGCTGGCAGCTCAGCGACCCAGTAGGCGGGCTTGGTGTATTTGAGGATGCAGGCAACTTGCGAATAGGTCAGATTCAGTTTCAACAGCGTATGCACCATCCGCACCGCCTGGGCATTGCCCTCAAACTGACTCAGATCCTGACGAATACGGCAGCGGAGTTCGTTCAGCGCGCCCTCCCCCTCCTTCAGCGTCAAACAGGCAACCTGACAAGCGTCTTCCCGCTTGTTCGATTGCGTGCAGAACTCGGCATCCATCTGCGTGGAAAACCAGTTTTTCAGCGCAGACTCGCCGAAATGGCCGAACGGCGGATTGCCGATGTCATGCATCAGGCAGGCCATTTCCACCATGCTTTCAAATGGGATTTCATAGTGGCTTAGCCCGCAGGTATCCAGCTTCCCCTGGCGCCTCAGGCTATCAATAATGTTTTTAGCGATGTAGCGGCCAATCTGCTGCACTTCCATCGAGTGCGTCAGACGGGAGCGCACGGCCGCATTTCTCTCCAGCGGAAACACCTGCGTCTTCTGTTGCAGCCGACGAATGGCGGCGGAGTTAATAATACGGCCGCGATCGCTCTCAAACTCCCGGATGACGCCATACTCATCCTTCTTGTCTTTAGGCTTGCTCAACGCCCGTTGATAGCTGATTTTCTTGGCAAAATCGATGTCGGACATGCTGTTCTCCGTTTCTGGCCCTGACCGGTGATAGCATGCCCGACCGGGCGATACAACGGTTAAGGCGTTTTGTTCGCGTGCTCTCGCTATCATACCGGCCATGATAGACTACCGGCCACGATACACCTGTTAATTCGAGCAAAACTTGTGGGGAATCCTATGAAAGTTGGCATCATCGGCGCAATGGAGCAAGAAGTTATCCTGCTGCGGGATCAGATCCAGAATCGCCAAACCATACAGCGCGCGGGCTGTGAAATTTACACCGGACAGCTGCACGGCGTGGACGTGGCGCTGCTGAAGTCTGGGATCGGTAAAGTCGCGGCGGCGCTGGGTACGACGCTGCTGCTGGAACACTGCCGTCCAGACGTTGTGATCAATACCGGTTCGGCCGGTGGTTTGGCTTCCAGCCTGAAAGTGGGCGATATCGTGGTATCCAGCGAAGTTCGCTACCACGACGCCGACGTCACCGCGTTCGGTTATGAAGCCGGCCAAATGGCGGGCTGCCCCGCCGCTTTTGTCGCGGACGAAAACCTGATCGTTCAGGCTGAACAGGCTATCGCCAAGCTGGCGCTTAATGCGGTACGCGGTCTGGTCGTCAGCGGCGATGCATTTATCAACGGCGCGGAACCGCTGGCCCGCATCCGTAATACCTTCCCGCAGGCTGTGGCCGTAGAGATGGAAGCCACGGCTATCGGCCACGTGTGCCACCAGTTCGGCGTGCCTTTCGTCGTCGTGCGCGCCATTTCCGACGTGGCGGATCAGGCCTCTCACCTGAGCTTCGATGAATTCCTGAGCGTGGCGGCCAAGCAGTCTACGCTGATGGTGGAAGCCCTCGTACAGTCGCTGGGCCAACAGGGCTGATTCGCCTGCTCGCCGCTGCATTCGCTGACGAGTGTATGCAGCGCGCATAAACAAAAAAACCCGTGCGGCAGCCACGCTGAGCACGGGTTTATTAATAAACGCCACCAGGCGTGGCTGAGCTTGAGGATCAGATGCTGAAAGAAGAACCGCAGCCGCAGGTAGTTTTGGCATTCGGGTTGGTGACCACGAAGCGCGAGCCTTCCAGCCCTTCGGTATAGTCCACCGAACCGCCGACCAGATATTGCAGGCTCATCGGGTCCACCACCAGCGACACGCCCTGCTTCTCAATCATCATATCGCCCTCGTTGACCTTGTCGTCAAACGTAAAGCCGTATTGGAAACCGCTGCAGCCGCCGCCGGTGATGTACACCCGCAGTTTCAGATCGGGATTTTCTTCGTCAGCAATCAGGAATTTCACCTTATTGGCCGCGGCATCAGTGAATTGCAGCGGCAGTGCTGTTACGTCGCTCATCTTTCGTACTCCCAAACTCAGTATCGGGCGGTGGTTATCCAACCCGGTGATGCTTCGATTATCTAATAGCCCCCGACAACGTTCAAGAGACGATCGGTTCGCGGCGGGGCGGCAGTGAATGACGCCGCGCTCAGGCAGGCATGTGATTCGGCAGGTAGTGGCGACGATTATCGGCCTTTTACCGCGCCAAAACAACGTCGTTCGCCTACATTGCCCTCCCATCTTGGTCACAAGGATTTCACAACCGCCCTCTCTTCATTAGAATGAGGGCATACTCTGTGACATCAATCCCCAGTCAGGAATCTGTAATGAATAAATCTGAAAGTCTGTACGCGGCCGCGCAGCAGGTCATACCGGGCGGCGTGAACTCGCCGGTACGGGCATTTAACGGCGTCGGCGGCACGCCGCTGTTTATCGAACGCGCCGAGGGCGCCTATATCTATGATGCGGATGGCAAGGCGTATATCGACTACGTCGGTTCCTGGGGACCGATGGTGCTGGGCCACAACCATCCGGCTATTCGCGATGCGGTGATCGCCGCCGCGGAGCGCGGACTGAGCTTTGGCGCGCCCACCGAAATGGAAGTGACGATGGCGAATCTCGTGACCTCGCTAATGAAAGGCATGGACATGGTGCGCATGGTCAACTCCGGAACGGAAGCCACGATGAGCGCCATTCGTCTGGCCCGCGGTTTTACCGGCCGCGATAAAATCATCAAGTTCGAGGGCTGTTATCACGGCCATGCGGACTGCCTGCTGGTGAAAGCCGGCTCCGGCGCGCTGACCCTGGGACAGCCGAACTCCCCCGGCGTCCCCGCCGATTTCGCCCGCCATACCCTGACCTGCACGTATAACGATCTGGACTCGGTACGCGCCGCTTTCGAACAATACCCCGAAGACATCGCCGCCATTATCGTTGAACCGGTCGCAGGCAACATGAACTGCATTCCGCCGCTGCCGGCGTTCCTGCCGGGACTACGCGATCTGTGCGACGAATTCGGCGCACTGCTCATCATCGACGAAGTGATGACCGGCTTCCGCGTCGCGCTGGGCGGCGCGCAGGCTTTTTATGACGTGCAGCCGGACCTGACTTGCCTGGGGAAAATCATCGGCGGCGGTATGCCTGTCGGCGCATTCGGTGGGCGCCGCGACGTGATGGAAGCGCTGGCTCCGACCGGGCCGGTCTATCAGGCGGGTACGCTGTCCGGCAACCCGATCGCCATGGCTGCGGGCGTCGCCTGCCTGACCGAAGTCGCCAAACCGGACGTCCATCCGCGGTTAACCGCGCTGACGAACCGGCTGGCGGAAGGGCTGCTGGAGGCGGCTCGGGCAGAAAACGTGCCGCTGGTCATCAACCGCGCCGGGGGCATGTTTGGTCTGTTCTTCACCGATGATGAAACGGTAACCCGCTATCAGGACGTGCTGAAATGCGATGTGGAACGCTTCAAGCGCTTCTTCCACCTGATGCTGGATGAGGGCGTTTATCTGGCGCCGTCCGCGTTCGAAGCGGGCTTTATGTCCATAGCGCACAGCGAGCAGGATATCGATCGCACCGTCGCCGCCGCGCGTCGGTGCTTCTCACTGCTGTAACACGTTTACTGCCTCAGAACGCATCCGGCTCTGAGGCTCAACGCGCCTGCGTCCTCAGCAGGTAAATAAAGTACGGCGCGCCGATGAACGTCGCTAACAGCCCGGCGGGGATCTGGTACGGAAACAGCAACATCCGCCCGGCCCAGTCGGCCGCCGCCATCAGCCCGCCCCCTATCGCCGCCGCACAGACAATATGCGACATCACCCGATTGAATCCCAGCATACGCGCGAGATGCGGCGCCATCAGCCCGACGAAGCTCATGGGTCCGACGATCAATGTCGCGCCAGCGGTGAGCATCGCCGCCAGCAGCAGAATAGCCAGACGGGCCAATGAGACCGGTACGCCGAGCGTCCTCGCGGTCACGCCGCCCAACGGCAGGATCTGTAACCAACGTTGGCAGAGCGGCGTCAACAATAGCGCCGCTAACGCCAACGCGCCGGTATAGATGACCTGCTTGCCATCCACGCCATATGTGGAGCCAGTGATCCACGTCAGTACGGCGCCCATGCGCGGATCGCCGCTTGCCAACAGTAACGTGACCAGTGTGGTCAGCGCCGTGCCGACCGCAATCCCGGTCGGTAATAATCTTTGTGTGGAAAAACCGCCCCGGCCCGCCGCCGCCATCATCACGGTCAGCGTCAGGGCGGCGCCGATACTGCCTGCGGGTAGACGCCATGCCAGCGCATTGCTCGGCCACAGCAACATCAAAATAACGACGCCAAACGCCGCGCCCGAGCTGATCCCCAGCACTTCGGGACTCGCCATCGGATTGCCCGTTAACCGCTGAATCAAGCATCCCGCAACCGCCAGCATGACGCCCGCACAGAGCGCCGCCGCCAGACGCGGCCATCGCCACGGCAAGAGTTCGGAAAAGACATTGCCGCTGGCCCATTGCCAGCCCTGAGCGTCCCGCCCGAGACATAGTGCTATGATGATCACCGCCGCCAACACTACGCCGCCGCCCGTTAGCCAAAGCGGGCTAAGGCGACGTTGCCGCACGGCGACAGGCGTGTCATTGACCGGAGCGGTTACGCTATTGCGCAAACGCGGCAACAGCCACAGCAGCATCGGCGCGCCGACCAGCGCCGTCGCGGCCCCCGTCGGCACCTCGCGCCAGACGTCCGCCAGCCAGAGCGTCAGCCGATCGGTGAGGCACAACAGCAGCGCCCCCAGCAGCGGCGCCAGCCACAGCCGCTGCCCGAGACGACGCGCGCCCAACATTTTCGCCAGCAGCGGCGCGAACAGGCCGACGAAGCCGATCATGCCGGCGGCGTTGACCCACTGGGCGCTCAGAAAGATCGCCAGCGTCAGCGTACCGAAACGCGCCAGTCCCAGCCCAAGACCTAAATTGCGCGCCACGCCGTCGTCCAGCCCCAACAGCGTCAACGGCCGCACCAGCAGCCCGGCGGCGATAAAGCCCAGGATGAGACGCGGCAGTACGAACGACACGTTGCGCCAGTCCTGCTGGTTCAACGAGCCGCTGCTCCACAAAAACAGGTTGGTCAGTTGGTCAAAATGCAGCAAGGCCAGCAGGTGATTGACCGCGCCGCAGTACAGGCTCAGCACCAGACCTGCGAGGATCAGCGTCACCGGCGATAAGCGCCGTCCCCAGGCGACGCCGAACACCAGCGCTCCCACCAGCAATGCGCCCAACATCGCCGCCAGTTGCGAAGTCATGGCCCCGCCCGGCAGCGCCCACAGCGTCGCGACGGTAATACCGAGCTGCGCGCCGCTGGCGACGCCCAACGTGGCAGGCTCCGCCAATGGATTGCGCAGCACTTGTTGAAACAGCACGCCGACCAGCCCTAATCCCGCGCCAATCAGCAGAGACAACACCAAACGCGGCAGCTGACTGTAGTGAAATAGCAGTTGTCGGATATCGTCCTGCGAGGGAGCGGCAATGCCTTGTCGCCAGAGGGCGAACGGCAGTTGTCGATTCAGTTGGCTCAGCGTGATCGCCAACATCAGCAACGTCAGCGCACCGACCACCAAGACGGTAAAACGCCGGGAAAATGTCGACATCATCGCGACGCCTCCCGCGCGTCAGCCAGCGTCTCGCAAAAACGCATGGCGGAAAGCGTGCCGCCGTAAAACCAGACCGGCTCCACCCGCCGCCAGCGATGGTGACGCACGAACGGCAGCGCTTGCCACAGCGGATTGGCTTCAACCTCTTCCATTAACGCGCTATTGCCGTGATCAAAACACATCGCTTCCGTTTCAGCGCTCAACGTCGCCAGCCGTTCCATGCCCACGATAATGCTGCCCCAGGCATTGGTTTCCCCCTCCCAGGCATTGTCGATACCGAGTTCATCCATTATCGACTGAAACAGGCTGTTACGGCCAAGGATCAGAACATGGCGCGCATCCATCACGGTAAACAGCAGTAAAGGCCGACGGGTATAAGCATGCAAGTTAATCCGCGCCTGCGCCATGAAACGACTGAACAACGCCAGATGCTGCTCCGCCGCCGGGCGCAGATCCAGGCGATCGCCCAGCGCCCGCAGCGAACGCCGGGCGCTTTCCAGCGGGCCGTCGTCACCGTGAATAAATGAAAAGCCCATGCACGGCGCGATGCGGGCCATCTGCGCTGGCGCGGGACCAAAGCCATCGGCATACAGCAACAGGGACGGCCGCAGTTGCGTCAACAGCTCCAGATTGGGTTCGGTGCGAAGCCCCACGTCCACCACACTGTCCGGTAACGTCGGCGATTTTACCCATCGTTGGTAGTTATGTTTATCTGCGATGCCCAGCGGAGTGACGCCCAGCGCCATCAGCAGTTCCAACGGCTGCCACTCCAGCGCCACGATGCGCCGCACATCGCTGACCGCGGCCCGGCCCCGTAGCGCATATGCGCAGGGCGACAGCAGCAAAGCGGTCAGCAGTCGGCGGCGAGAAAGTCCGCTGGAAAAAAGTCCGGTGGAAGGTGTCATCGTCAGCATACAAAACTTATCGGCGAACCATCCGCCGGATGCGTCAGAATCCCCATAGGGATCCCATAAATTTCCTGTAACACCGATGGCTGCATCAGCGCTGCGGGCGTTCCCTGCGCAATCAGTTTTCCCTGACGCAGCGCCAGCAGGCGGTCACAGTAGCGAGCGGCCATGTTCACATCGTGCAGAACCGCGATCACGGTCAGCCCGCGCTCACGGCTGAGCTGTCGGATTAACGCCAGTACGTCGACCTGATGCGCGATGTCCAGCGCGGAGGTCGGCTCATCCAGCAACAGACAGCGGCTGCCCTGCGCCAGCGTCATCGCCAGCCAGGCCCGTTGACGTTCGCCGCCGGACAGGCTGTCCACCAGCCGCGGTGCAAATGGCGTCAAACCGACCAGCGCAATGGCTTGATCCACCTGCTCCCGGTCTGCATGACCGAAACGCCCGAGCGCGCCGTGCCATGGATAACGCCCCACCGCCACCAGCTCGCGCACCGTCATGCCCTCGGCGGCGGGCAGTTGCTGTGGCAGATAGGCCACCTGACGGGCGAAGGGCGTGTTGCGCCAAAGCGCCAACGGGCGTCCCGCCAGCGAAAGTTGACCGGCGCTGGCGGGTTGGTGACGGCCCAACATCTTGAGCAGGGTGGACTTACCCGATCCGTTATGGCCAATAAGCCCGTAGACTTTCCCGGCGGGAAACGCGACCGACAGCGGATGCAGTAACGTACGGTCGCCAACGCTGAAGCTGGCTTCCTCAAGGGTAAATGTCATCTCGTCATCGACCGGAAAATTACTTGGCATCAGACAGGCCCTGAGCGAAAGCAGAGGTATTCGCCGTCGCGAAAGGTCGTGCGGTAGGACATAACAGGCAAGCGGGCGTCGGCATGGGTCGCATCTCTAATGAAGTATCAATGAATGCAAACGAGAATAGTTATTATAAGCATCGCATTTTTGCAAAAGGGAACGGCTACCGCAAGCGCCTTAAGTCCCTGCGACACAGTCAGCGCCAAGCCAGGCTGATTCATTCCATTAGCACCCGACAAAGAGGCGACGCCGTCGGCATCACGCCTCATAAATCTGAGCGATGCGTCCCGCTGCTGTGCTTTCACTCTCCACAGGACGAGAAGCCTCGGTGACAGGGTTTGTTCATGGGAGGGGAATTCAGACTCTCTCATCCAGAAACCATTACGCGTTCTCTCTGGCGGTTGAGCCTGATAACAAAAAGCCCGCAACCAAGTTGCGGGCTTTGAAGGTCAGGGCGATAGTCACGCCTTAGGCGGCATTACTGCCCGAACATCTCTTTGATCCAGCCGGCGACGCCCTGTCCGTCTTTCTGCTCATCTTGCTGTCCACCCTGCTGGCCTTCCTGCGGTTGCACCGTCTGAGGCGCAGATTGGCACAGGGACTGCGGGTTATCGCTCCAGACCGGCAGCACGCGGCCCGCGCTGCCGTTGCAGATGACATTGCCGTTGCCATCGACCGTCATCGTGCTGATGCCTTCCGGCGGCGTCAGCGTTAACGCCAGCGGCGTCTGGTTTTCCAGATAGCGGCGGTAGAGGGTCAGCGCGCCGTTGGCGCCGGTCAGCTTGGCAGGGCCGTTATTGTCTCGCCCCACCCAGGCGATCGCCACTTCCTTGCCGTCCACGCCGGCGAACCAGCTGTCGCGCAGGTCGTTGGTCGTCCCGGTTTTCGCCGCCAGATGATAGCGCCCGAATTTCGCCGTCAGCGAGCGGGACGTCCCGCGTTCAACCACCTGTTGCATACCGTACAGCGTCAGATAGGCTGCCTGAGCCGGTACGGCGCGTTCCGCCTGTGGAAAGCTCTGATACAGCACCGTATTGTCTTCCGCGATCACAGAGCGTACCGCCGACAGCGGGGCACGGTTGCCGCCGCTGGCAATCGTCTGGTACTCCTGCGCGACTTCCATCGGCGTCAGGCTGATCGCCCCCAGCAGCATGGACGGCACTGGCTGAATCACCTCTTTGGGGATCCCCAATCGCTGCAGCGTGGCGCTGACCTGATCCAGCCCAACCGCCATCCCCAGATTCACCGTTGGGACATTCAGCGAGTTGGCGAGCGCATCCACCAATAGCACCTGACCGCGGAACTGACGATCGTAGTTCTTAGGCTCCCATATCGCGCCGTTCGGCTGTTTCAGCGACAGCGGTGCATCCGCCAGCATGGTATTGAGGCGATAGTGATCGGGGTCGCTAAGCGCCGTCAGATAGGTTGCGGGTTTCGCCAGCGAGCCGACCGAGCGACGCGCCTGTAGCGCGCGGTTGAAACCGGCGAATTGGGTATCGGCGCCGCCCACCATCGCACGGATTTCTCCGCTGAAACGGTCGACGATCACCATCGCCGCTTCCAGATCGCCCACGTTACGCGCGGCACGCAGCGCAGGAACGCCTGTTTCCACCGCGCGTTCGGCGGCATCCTGCGATACCGGGTCCAGCGTGGTGAAGATCTTCACGCCGGACAGGTCGTTGACCTTGTCGCCAAGCCGCTGCTGAAGCTCCTGACGCACCATCTGCATAAATGCGGGTTGCGGGCTGATCACGCCGCCTTTCGGCTGGACGCCCAGCGGACGCGCGCTCAGCATGTTATAGAGATCTTCGTCGATTACCTGCTGATTTTGCAGCAGACGCAGCACCAGATTGCGGCGCTCCAGCGTCAGTTTCGGGTTACGCCACGGGTTGTACAGCGAGGCCCCTTTGACCATACCGACCAGCATCGCCTGCTGATCGAGGCTCAGCTCATTGACCGGACGCCCGAAGTAGTAGAGGCTGGCCAGCGGGAAACCGCGGATCTGATCGCTGCCGCTCTGACCGAGATACACCTCGTTCAGATACAGCTCCAGAATCCGATCCTTGCTGTAGCGCGCGTCCACGATCAGCGCCATATAGGCTTCATTGAGCTTACGCCACAGCGAACGCTCGTTGGTGAGGAACATGTTTTTCACCAACTGCTGCGTCAGCGTACTACCGCCCTGCACCGCGCGTCCTGCGGTCAGGTTGGCCAGCACAGCTCGGCCGATGGAAAACAGACTGATGCCGTCATGCTCGTAGAAGTGACGGTCTTCGGTCGCGATCAACGTATCCACCAGCAGATCGGGGAACCCTGCCCGAGGAACGAACAGACGCTGTTCGCCGTTCGGCGATTGCAGCATGGTGATCAGTTTAGGATCGAGCCTGAAGAAACCGAAGCTGCGCTGGTTATCCAGATTCTGGATCTGCGACAGACGATCGTTGTTGAACACCAGACGGGCGCGGATCTGACCCTCTTTGCCATCCGGGAAATCGAACGGACGACGCAGCATTTCGATGCTGTTGGCCTGCACCGTAAACTCGCCGGGGCGGGTCATGCGGGTGACTTCGCGATACTGCATCCCTTCCAGCAGATGCACCATTTCCTGCTTGCTGTAGGACATGCCGGGTTCAAGGTTCACCATCCGGCCGTAAACCGTCGCCGGGAGTTGCCAAACCTTGCCGTCGATGCGGCTGCGAATTTCGCTGTCAAGATAGATGCCGTAGACCGCCATGACGACCACGAACACCAGCAGCAGTTTTAGCGCCAGCCCCAGCCAGCGGCGCTTTTTGCCAGGCTTGCGGCTCATTTCTTCGTCGTCCTCGTCATCATAATCATCATACTCTTCGTAATCATCATCATAGTCATCGTCATCCCTGCGACGCCTTACCACCTGTTTACGTGTAGGTTTTCGCGGCGCTTTTCCCTTGCGCCCGATAGGTTCGCGATCGTCCCGAGCCATTGCTGTGACATCTCCATCAGGTTGCTAACGGCACCCGTGCAGTACCTGGCCGTCTACTCTGTGTCTCCCGCCTTCCTCAAGAAAGGGGGAAACGTCCGAAATTACTGATTCTGATACTTTCTAGTGCGCCGGGTCGGCACGGCGTTAGCCGGGTCGTCAGGCCAGACGTGTTTGGGATAACGCCCTTTCATCTCTTTCTGCACATCGCGATAGGCGCCCTGCCAGAAGGCGGCCAGATCGCGGGTGATCTGCAGCGGACGCTGAGCCGGTGACAACAGTTCCAGCACCAGCGCTACCCGGCCCTCCGCCACGCGTGGGCTTTCCCGCTCGCCGAACATTTCCTGCAACCGCACCGCCAGCGCCGGCGCGGTACCTTCAGCATAGCGGATAGGCAAACGGCTGCCGCCGGGCACCGTGTAATGGCTTGGCAACGCGCTATCCAGACGCTGTTTCTGTCGCCAGTCCAGGCAGCGGTGAAGGGCTTCCGCCAGGTTGAGCTGATTCAGCCCTCGGCGATCGCGCACGCCCGTCAACGAAGGCAAGAGCCACTGTTCCAGCGTTGTCAGCAACGCGTCGTCATCCACGGCGGGCCACTCGACCTCAGGCAACCATTGACGGGCGCACTGAATACGAGCGCGCAGCTGCAAAGCCGCCGTGTCCCAATTCAAAACGGACAACCCCTGCTCGCGCAGCCAGTTCAGCATTGCCTGCTGCAGGTCGTCGTCGGAGGGTTTCGCCAATGGCTGAGTACGTAGCGTCAGACAGCCGATTTGGCTACGCCGACTGGCGCGCAGCGTACCTTTTTCTTCATCCCAGTGCACGATATTCCGCTCGCTTAACAACCCCGGCAAATGTTGCAGCAAGCGGTCGATATCCACCGGTAGCGCCAGCTGAATTCGCGCATCGGCATGCTGTGGACTGTGCATCAGCGCGGGGACGATCAGCCACTCGTAGGACGTCAGCGGATCGTCCACCGCCAACTGGGCGCCGACGCCGTTCGCCAACTGGTAGCGACCGTCCTGACCCCGCCGTCGGGCGAGGCGGTCAGCGAAGCCCTGCGCCAGCAACGCCGCCGCCAACCCGTCGTCAAAACGGCCTTTGGCCCCGCCCAGCCGCCGCGCCAGCTGCGAGGCCCGACGCTGCCAATGACCGGCCGGACGGCGCAGACCATCGAACAGATTCGGCGAACCGCTGCGGGGCGGCTCTTCAATGATGGCCGCCAGCAGCGCCGCCGTGGACAGCGCGTCGCCGCCCTCCCGCGCGGCGGCATGCAGCATCACCGCCAGACGCGGATCGCTGCCGATACCCGCAATCTGCCTGCCGGTGGTCGTCAACTGCTGCCGATCGTCGACAATGCCCAGTTGCAGCAAAAGACGCTGAGCAGCGGACAGGGCCGGCGCGGGCGGAGTATCCAGCCAGGTGAGCTGGCCGACGTCGCGACACCCCCACTGCAATAAATCCAGCCAGAGGCCCGACAGGTCGCTATGCAGTATCTCCGGCTCGCTCTGCGCCGCCGCGCGCTCCGCCTGCTCTTTCGTGCACAGATGCCAACACACGCCCGGCTCCAGACGTCCCGCCCGGCCCGCGCGCTGCGTCATGGACGCCTGACTGATTCGTTGGGTCGTCAGCCGCGTCAGGCCGCTTTTGACGTCGAACAGCGCAACGCGCTCCAGACCACTATCGACCACCACGCGGATCCCTTCAATCGTCAGGCTGGTTTCGGCGATGTTGGTCGCCAGCACCACTTTGCGCCGCCCCGCCGCCGCCGGACGAATAGCCTGCTGCTGCTCCGCCAGCGCCAGCGCGCCATACAGCGGACACAGGTCGATATCCGCCGCGATGCGTTCGTTCAGCAGAAGCTGCAACCGCTTGATTTCCGCCGCGCCCGGCAGGAAGACCAGCATCGAACCGCTTTCCTGCTGTAGCACCTGCGCAATCAGTCGGGCCAGCGAAATCTCCAAACGCTCATGCGCGCCCGGCGACTGGAAGTATCGCGTCACCGGGTAGGCGCGCCCCTCGGAACTGACCGTGCGCGCATCCGGTAATAAAGAAGAAAGACGATCGTTGTCGAGCGTGGCCGACATAATCAGCAGTTTGAGGTCGTCGCGCAGTCCCGCCTGCACATCAAGCAGCAGCGCCAGCGCGAGGTCGGCCTGCAGGCTACGCTCGTGAAATTCATCGAGGATCACCAGAGAGACGCCTTCCAGCTCGGCGTCCTGTTGCAGCATCCGCGTCAGAATACCTTCGGTCACCACCTCCAACCGCGTCTGCGTACTACAGCAGGTTTCGGCGCGCATCCGATAGCCCACCGTCTGTCCGGGCGTTTCTCCCAGCTGTTCCGCCAGCCGGAACGCGACGCTTTTGGCCGCCAGACGGCGCGGCTCCAGTAGAATGATACGACCGGGCAGTTCGGCAGCCTGCAACAGCTGTAATGGCAGCCAGGTGGATTTTCCGGCGCCGGTCGGCGCATGCAGCAACACCTGAGGCGACTGGCGCAACGCGTGGATGACGTCATCCAGCACCTCGCTGACGGGCGGTAAACTCACAGAATTCTCCGTAATGATTAACTTTAAGCGGCTCGCATTGTAGCATCGGAGCACCCTATTATAGAGAGAGCGTCATGACTGCCACCCGCCGCCTGTTTTTTGCCCTGCCGCTGCCGGAAAACACCCGCCGCCAGATTATCCGCTGGCGCGCAGCGCATTTCCCGATGCAGGCGGGGCGTCCGATAGCGGCGGCCAATCTCCATCTCACGCTGGCGTTTCTGGGCGAGGTCGGCGACGGTCAGCAGCGCGCGCTGCAATCACTGGCAGGGCGTATTCGTCAGCCGGGGTTCACCCTGACGCTTGACGACGCGGGTCACTGGCCGCGTCCAGGCGTGGTCTGGTTGGGATGTCGCCGCGCGCCGCGCGGTCTGTTGCAGCTGGCGGAACTGTTGCGGGCGCAGGCGGCGCGTCACGGCTGCCGCCAAAGTCTGCAGCCGTTTCATCCGCACGTCACCCTGCTGCGCGGGGCGACCCACCCTGTGGCCTTGCCGCCCGCCACCTTCGGCTGGTCGACGCAGGTCGACAGCTTCTCCCTGTATGAATCGCAGTTTGAACACGGCAGAACCCGTTATCGGTCGTTGGCAAGCTGGCCGCTTATCGCCAAAGAGTAATCACTATGCAGTTTTCGCCCCCGTTGCAGCCCGCGACGCTGATTAAACGCTACAAACGCTTTCTGGCTGATGTGGTCACGCCCGCCGGCGACGTCATGACGATCCACTGCCCGAACACCGGCGCGATGACCGGCTGCGCCACGCCGGGCGATACCGTCTGGTACGCCACCTCCGAGAATCCCAAGCGCCGCTATCCCTGCACCTGGGAACTCACCGAGACGCAGGCCGGCGATCTACTGTGCGTCAATACGTTACGCGCCAATCAGGTGGTCCGTGAGGCGATTCTGGCGCAAGAGATTCCGCCCTTGAACGGCTACGACTCGCTGAAAAGCGAAGTGCGCTATGGCGAAGAGGGCAGCCGCATCGACTTTCTGCTCAAGACGCCGGGAAAAGCGGACTGCTATGTCGAGGTCAAATCAGTCACATTATTGCAACAAGCACAGGGTTATTTTCCTGATGCGGTGACGCTGAGAGGACAAAAACATCTCCGTGAACTACAGTACATGGCGGCCAGCGGAGCGCGCGCTGTTCTCTTTTTCGCCGTGATGCATTCCGGCATCACGCGGGTCTCTCCCGCCGGCCACATAGACAGACGTTATGCAGAATTATTATGGCAGGCACAGCAACTAGGGGTTGAAATCCTCTGTTACGGGACCCATCTTGCTGCGACAGGGATGACAGTCAATGGCCCGTTACCATTCGATAACATGGCGGCGATACGCGAATAGCGTGATAGGTTATGTTTACGGATGAATTAAACGCTTCCTCACACTTTATCAGGCCGGTGTCAGGAATGATTGCCAACCCAACGTCCATCTGTTATTTATAGCGGCCTGTTTTTTCCCCTCGGGGATCGATACTGCGTGTCGTGTTATGTAGGAGAAGCAACATGCAAGAAGGGCAAAACCGTAAGACATCCTCTCTGAGCATCCTCGCGATTGCCGGAGTGGAGCCATACCAGGAAAAGCCGGGCGAAGAATACATGAACGACGCTCAGCTGGCGCATTTCAAGCGCATCCTGGATGCATGGCGCAACCAGCTGCGTGGCGAAGTTGATCGCACCGTATCACACATGCAGGACGAAGCTGCTAACTTCCCAGACCCCGTTGACCGCGCGGCCCAGGAAGAAGAATTCAGCCTGGAACTGCGTAACCGCGATCGCGAGCGCAAGCTGATTAAGAAGATCTCCAAGACGCTGCAAAAAATCGAAGACGAAGACTTCGGCTTCTGCGACTCTTGTGGTGTCGAGATTGGTATCCGCCGACTGGAAGCCCGTCCGACCGCCGACCTTTGCATCGACTGCAAAACGCTGGCGGAAATACGCGAAAAACAAATGGCAGGATGATCTATTCCTGAACGGGAAGGCTTCGGCCTTCCCGTTTCTTTATATGACCTTCTTCGACATGACGCTCCCGCAGTAGTATGTCCGCATTACATCGAGAAAATCATTACGTCGGACGCTTTGCCCCTTCTCCGTCCGGCGATCTGCATTTCGGTTCCCTGATAGCCGCTCTCGGCAGCTACCTGCAGGCTCGCGCCTGCGGGGGACGTTGGCTGGTCCGCATCGAAGATATCGATCCCCCTCGAGAAGTCACCGGCGCCGCCTCGCGCATTCTGCGCCAGTTGGAGCACTACGGTCTCCACTGGGATGGCGACATCGTTTACCAGTCTCAGCGCCACGACCGCTACCGCCAGATCCTCGACAGCCTCAAACAACAGGGACGCTGCTACTATTGCACCTGCACACGTCGGCGAATACAGCGTCTCGGCGGCCGTTACGACGGCCACTGTCGCACGCTGGCGCACGGACCGGATAACGCCGCGCTGCGGCTGACGCAGACCCGCCCGGTCATGCGCTTCCACGACCGTCTGCGCGGCTGGTTGGACGCGGACCCGGCGCTGGCGCGCGAAGACTTCATCATTCATCGCCGCGATGGCCTGTTCGCCTATAATTTAGCGGTGGTGGTGGACGATCGCGATCAGGGCGTGACGGAAATCGTCCGCGGGGCGGATCTGATCGAACCCACCGTGCGCCAGCTGTCGCTGTTTCGTCAACTCGAGTGGGACGCGCCGGACTATATACATCTGCCGCTGGCGCTGGACGCGGCAGGCAAAAAGTTATCCAAACAAAATCATGCCCCGCCGCTGCCCCAGAGCGATCCGCGGCCGACATTGGCGCAGGCGCTTGCGTTTCTACGCCAACCCTTGCCGGAAAGCTGGCAGGACCTGACGCTTGCGGCGCTTTTGACGTGGGCCGAGACCCACTGGTCTCTCGCGACCATACCAACGGAAGCGGCGATTCCTTTGCCCAAAATCACATCAGCATTCTCAAAGCGCTGAGGGTGAGCTATGATTAGCCGCTATTTTTTGGTTGGGCCGTTCATTTTTCATCATTATCGAGGTGTATTATCTTTACCCGAGTAGCTAATTTTTGTCGTAAGGTACTGAACCGTGAGAACGAGTCCGGCGCTTCCTCAGCACCGCGCGAGTCCATGACGGTCATTCCGCGTGACCAACATACTATTTCACGCAGTGACATTAGCGATAATGCCCTGAAAGTACTTTACCGCCTGAACAAGTCAGGCTATGAGGCTTACCTTGTCGGCGGCGGCGTACGTGATCTGCTGCTAGGCAAAAAGCCCAAAGATTTCGATATCACGACCAACGCAACGCCGGAACAGGTTCGCAAACTCTTCCGCAACTGCCGTCTGGTCGGACGCCGTTTCCGCCTGGCTCACGTCATGTTCGGTCCTGAAGTGATCGAGGTCGCGACGTTCCGCGGTCATCACGAACAGCATCAGGAACAGCTGCTGAAAAACACGTCCCAGCAGGGGCAGAACGGCATGCTGTTGCGCGATAACATTTTCGGCACGATCGAAGAAGACGCCCAACGTCGCGACTTTTCCATTAACAGCCTCTATTACAGCAGCGCGGACTTCACCGTGCGCGACTACACCAATGGGCTGAGCGACCTGAATCAGCGCATCATCCGCCTGATCGGCGAGCCGGAAAAACGTTACCGCGAAGACCCGGTGAGAATGCTGCGCGCCGTGCGTTTCGCCGCCAAGCTGGATATGACCATCAGCCCGGAAACCGCCGAGCCGATCCCGCGTCTGGCCTCGTTGCTGCACGATATTCCGCCGGCTCGCCTGTTTGAAGAGTCGCTTAAGCTGCTACAGGCAGGCTACGGCCATCCGACGTATGAACTGCTGTGCGAATACCAGCTGTTCCAACCGCTGTTCCCGCTGATCAGCCGCAACTTCACCGACACCGGCGAAACCGCGATGGAGCGGATGATCGTGCAGGTGCTGAAGAACACCGACCAGCGTATCCAGAATAACATGCGCGTGAACCCGGCATTCCTGTTTGCCGCCATGCTCTGGTATCCGCTGATCGAGCACGCCCAGAAGCTGGCGCAGGAAAGCGGTCTGGCCTATTTCGAAGCCTTCGCGCTGGCGATGAACGATATCCTCGACGAGCAATGCCGTTCACTCTCCATCCCCAAACGCATTACCTCGCTGATCCGCGATATTTGGCAATTGCAGCTGCGCCTGTCTCGCCGTCAGGGAAAACGCGCCTTCAAGCTGATGGAGCACCCCAAATTCCGAGCGGCTTACGACCTGCTGTGCCTGCGCGCTGAAATCGAACATCAGCCGGAGCTGCAGCGTCTGGCGCAGTGGTGGGGCGAATTCCAGGTGGCTGCGCCGCCGCGGCAGCAGGTCTTACTGAATTCGCTGGATGACGGCCCTACGCCGCACCGCCGCTCTCGTCGTCCGCGCAAGCGCCCGGCAGCGCCGCGCCGAGGTCAACAATAATGACGTGCGTGTATCTGGCGCTCGGCAGCAATTTGTCGCAGCCGTTACAACAGGTACATGCCGCGCTGACAGCGCTGGACGCGATTCCGCTTACCCGGCGGGTTCGCTGCTCGCCCTTCTACCGCAGCCGCCCGCTGGGTCCGCAAGATCAACCGGATTACCTTAACGCGGTGGCGGAGCTTCACACCGAGCTTGAGCCGGAAGCGCTGCTGGACCACACGCAGCGCATCGAGCGAGAGCAGGGGCGCGTGCGTAAGGCGCACCGATGGGGGCCTCGCACGCTGGATCTGGACATCCTGCTGTTCGGCGATAAGGTCATCAACACCGAGCGCCTCATTGTCCCCCACTACGATATGAAAAATCGCGAATTCATGCTTTATCCGCTGGCCGATATTGCCCCGATGCTGATTTTCCCCGACGGTGAAGCCTTGGCCGATCGCCTGACGCTCGTACCGCCCAACGGGCTGACCCTGTGGGATCACTTAGCGCGATAACCGCAGCCGTAAAGCGGCCCACTGCCTTGCCATTTCCAGTAGAATATCGCCGCCCCTTTTCACGTCCTCATTTTTATTCAGGAAGGCAGCCATGAAACCAACGACCCTCACCCATCTGCGCCAGTGGAAGCAAGCCCGTAAAAAGTTCGCCACTATCACCGCCTATGACGCCAGCTTTGCCCGTCAGTTCTATGAACAAGGCATCAAAGTCATGCTGGTGGGCGACTCCTTAGGAATGACCGTGCAGGGGAACGACTCTACGATCCCCGTGACGCTCGAAGATATGGTCTATCATACCCGTTGTGTCCGACGCGGCGCGCCGCGGTGTCTGCTGCTTTCCGACATCCCGTTTATGGGCTGCGCCACGCCGGAGCAAGCCTGTCAGCAAGCGGCCGAATTAATGCGAGCAGGCGCCAACATGGTGAAAATCGAGGGCGGCAGCTGGCTGGTGCCTACCGTACAGATGCTGACAGAACGTGCCGTACCGGTGTGCGGCCATCTGGGCCTGACGCCGCAGTCGGTCAATATTTTCGGCGGCTACAAGGTGCAGGGCCGTGGTGATACCGCCGCGGAGCAGCTGTTGGAAGACGCGATCACGCTGGAGCGCGCCGGCGCGCAAATGATGGTGCTGGAGTGCGTACCGGTCGAGCTGGCCCAGCGCATCACCGACGCGCTGACGATCCCGGTGATCGGCATCGGCGCAGGTAACGTGACCGACGGACAAATTCTGGTGATGCACGACGCATTGGGTATCAGCGGCGAGCAAACGCCAAGCTTTGCCAAAAACTTTTTGGCCCTGGCGGAAGACATCCCCTCGGCCATTCGTCTTTACGTGCAGGAAGTAGAGCAGGGACTGTACCCTGACGACCAGCACGCCTTTCACTAACGCAGGAGAAGCGGAGTGTTAATTATTGAAACGCCCCTTTTGCTAAGGCGCGAAGTCCGGCGCTGGCAGCAAGAAGGGAAGAGAGTGGCGTTGGTCCCCACAATGGGGAATCTGCATGACGGCCATATGGCGCTGGTTGACGCCGCCAAAGCGAGCGCCGATATCGTCATCGTGAGCATCTTCGTCAATCCGATGCAGTTTGAACGCGCGGACGACCTGGATCGCTATCCGCGCACGCTGCAAGAAGACTGCGAGCGCCTGACCCAACGCGGAGCCGATCTGGTCTTCGCGCCGGCCGCGCAGGACATCTATCCCGCCGGACTGGATCAGCAGACTTTTGTCGAAGTCCCCGGTCTGTCGCAGATGCTGGAGGGCGCCAGCCGTCCCGGCCATTTCCGCGGCGTCGCCACGGTAGTCAGCAAACTGTTTAATCTGGTGCAGCCGGATGTCGCCTGCTTTGGCGAAAAGGATTACCAGCAGTTGGCGCTGATCCGTCGGATGGTGGCGGATATGGGATACGACATCAGCATCGTGGGCGTCCCGATTGTCCGGGCGAAAGACGGCCTGGCGCTCAGCTCCCGTAACGGCTACCTCACGCCTGAAGAGCGCAAACTGGCGCCTCAGCTGCCGCGAATTATGCATACCATCGCGGAAGAACTGGCCACCGGCAATCGGCAGATTGACGAAATTCTGGGGCGAGCGGAAGAGGCGCTACGCAATGCGGGCTTTACGCCGGATGAACTGTTTATCCGCGATGCGGACTCGCTGGAACCGCTGACGACAGAAAGCGCGCGCGGCGTCATTCTCATGGCTGCGTGGCTCGGAAAAGCGCGGCTTATCGACAACCTGCAGGTGGATCTCACCGCATAATCAACACCCGGTATTCGCTTATGATAAGAACTATGCTGCAAGGCAAACTACACCGGGTCAAAGTGACCCAGGCGGACCTACACTACGAAGGATCTTGCGCCATCGACCTCGACTTCATGGATGCCGCCGGCATTTTGGAATACGAGGCCATCGATCTGTACAACGTGGATAACGGCCAGCGGTTTTCCACCTATGCTATCGCCGCCGAACGCGGATCGCGCATTATTTCCGTCAACGGCGCGGCCGCACGCTGCGCCTGCGTCGGTGACCGTATGATCATCTGCTCCTACGTGCAAATGTCAGACGAACAGGCCCGCACTCACCACCCGAAAGTCGCCTATTTCAACGACAACAACCAACTCCAGCGCACTGCCAAAGCCATTCCGGTGCAGTTAGCCTGATCTCCACGGCGTCGTATCTGCGGCGCCGTTTCTCCTCAAGATCCTTCGCTAGTTGGCCAGCCGCGCCGCCATTGTCTCAATAGAGTCTGTACGCAGCAGAAACAGTCTTTTCAGCGTAAACGGATTATCCCCCGGCAGCACTTTTCCCTGTTGCGTCGTCAACGCCATATGAAAACCCGCAGCCTTCGCCGCCTGAACCGCCGTCGGGGAGTAACCGCCAAAAGGATAGGACAGATACCACACCTGAGCGTTAAACGGCGACAATGCGCGCCGCGTATGCTCGAAATCCAGCTCGATATTACGCAGCGTGCGACTCAACAAGACCGGCCGATGGGCGGGACCGAGGCGATGCAAAAAATGGGTATGTGACTGGAGATCGAATACATCAGCGATCTGCTGTAGCTCGTCGATACTCATAAACTGGAGCGAGTCCGGATCCCACGGCTGCGGATGCCGTTTGATGCGCGAGGTGATAATGAACGCGGTGGCGTGAAAGCCATACTGCTTGAGCCGCGGATAGGCGTAGCGACACACGGACTTGAGCCCGTCGTCAAATGTCAGCACCACCGCCCTGCCCGGCAGGTTGATACGATTGTGCAGGTAATCTTCCAACTGATATAGCGAAAGCGTCGTGTAGCCCGCCTCTTTCAGGTAGGCCATCTGGCGATTGAACGCGTCATCGGACGTCGTCGTCGACGTGTGCAGAAAATGGGTGTTTTCGACGTCGGTCAGCAGGTAGTGATATGTCAGCACCGGAATACCGTGATCCAGTTCGCTGTCTTGCTCCCTGACAAACACAGGCCTATCGCCCAGGAAGATTTCATACCAGAGGTGATTAAATCGATCGTGAATTTGCCCTGCAACGGGATAGCGCAGATTTCCTGCCATCATCCCCATCGTCGGGCTATCGTCATCCGGCGCCGTATAGAGCGTCACCGGTCGCGACGTGATGAGATTACGCCGAGGACACGGCGTCATTAGACTGACCTGTGCCGGGGGAGCGTCGACAGGCTCGCCCAGCGCGTGCTTATCAACGAATCCGCTGCCGAACCCGAAGGTCAGCGCATCGCGTTCCTCGGTTCCGGGATAAACCCGGACTATCTCGCCGCGTTTGATGGCGGCGACGATTTTCACGCTATCGCCAATCGACGCGTAGACGTCGCTGTCGCGGATGAGCGTTCGGTATTCGGAAAACGGTTCGTCGTGGCGAGATAAGGCATTGACCCCGGTCAGCAACGTCAGGAGTGCGATGCCAATAGCCGCCGTGGATTGAACGTGCATTGAGAATTGACTTATTGATGCCGATAATTAAAACGCCCCCCGAAGGAGGCGAACACATTAGCCGCGCAGGCCGCGTCCCCGTTGGATAAGCCACCACGCCAGCACGTAAAAGACGATGATGAAGCTCACCAGCACGCCCAGCGTCAACGTCAGCGAGACATCATTGATCCCCAGGAAGCCGTAGCGAAAACCACTGATCATGTACACGATGGGATTCAGCTGGGAGACCGACTGCCAAATTGGCGGCAACAGCGTGAGCGAGTAAAAGACCCCGCCCAGGTAGGTTAACGGCGTCAGCACGAAGGTAGGGATAAGGCTGATGTCGTCAAAGGTTCTGGCAAACACCGCGTTTAACAGACCGGCCAGCGAAAACAGCATCGCGGTCAGTAAGAGCGTCACCACAATCATCCACCAGGCATGCACATGCAGCGGCACGAAGAACAGCGACACGGCGGTCACCAAAATCCCCACGCAGATCCCGCGCGTCATCCCGCCGCCGATATACCCGGCGATGATGATATGCGTCGGCACTGGCGCAACCAGCAGTTCTTCGATGTTGCGCTGGAATTTGGCGCTGAAAAATGACGAAGCGACGTTGGCATAGGCGTTCGTAATGACAGACATCATAATGAGGCCGGGCACGATGAACTGCATATAGGTAAAACCATGCATTTCACCGATGCGCGAACCGATCAGGTTGCCGAAAATGATGAAATAAAGCGTCATAGTAATAACCGGCGGCACCAGCGTTTGCACCCAAATACGGGCGAAACGATTCACTTCTTTGGTCCAGATGCTCTGCAACGCGATCCAATACAACCTGCTCATGCTTTCTCCTCGGTGGCATATTCTCCATGTTGGTTAACCAGATTGACGAACAGCTCTTCCAGCCGGTTAGCCTTGTTGCGCATACTCAAAATTTGGACGCCCTGCGCGCTCAGCTGGCTGAACACGCCGTTCAGGCCCTGATCCCGTTTCACGTCGACCTCCAGCGTCGTTGTATCCACCAGCCGGTGCGGGTAGCCATCCAGGCGCGGCAATGCGCTTTTGGACGCCAGATCGAGAATGAACGTTTCCGACTGCACTTTGGAGAGCAACTGCTTCATCGAGGTATTTTCCACCAGCAAGCCGTTCTGGATGATGCCGATGTTGCGGCACAGCATTTCCGCTTCTTCGAGGTAGTGCGTGGTGAGAATAATGGTGGTGCCTTGCGCGTTCAGCTCCTTCAGAAATCCCCACATGGACCGGCGCAGCTCGATATCCACCCCAGCCGTTGGTTCATCGAGGATCAGCAGTTTGGGCTGGTGCATCAGGGCGCGGGCGATCATCAAACGTCGCTTCATGCCGCCGGACAACATGCGCGCCCGTTCATTGCGTTTTCCCCATAGATCGAGCTGATTGAGGTATTTTTCGGCGCGTTGCTGAGCCGTTTTGCGATCGACGCCGTAGTAACCCGCCTGATGCGTCACAATCTGATAAACGGTTTCAAATGGGTTGAAATTGAATTCCTGCGGCACCAGCCCCAGCTGGCGTTTGGCGTTAACGATGTCCTGATCAATGTCGTAACCGAAGACGTTAACTTTACCTGAGGTCTTGTTCACCAGTGAGCTGATGATGCCGATAGTGGTAGATTTCCCGGCGCCGTTCGGGCCGAGCAGCGCATAAAAGTCGCCGGCCTCCACTTGTAAATCGATCCCTCGCAGCGCGTTGACTCCTCCTGGATAAGTCTTGCTTAATTTTGCTAGTTCCAATGCATACGTCATAAGAAAATGGATGCCTTATTGTCAGTGTGTACGTCAGTTTTCAATGTTAAAAACCCAGTGATTGCTCTATATTAACTCCACTGCCATTTGTTGTTACAGGTCATTTACTTTCATGAAAACAATCGAAACGCTCATCGCTAATAACCAGAATTGGTCCGAAAAGATGGTGAAGGAAGATCCGGGTTATTTTGAACGATTAGCTCAGGCGCAGCGCCCGCGTTTTCTATGGATTGGATGTTCGGACAGTCGGGTTCCCGCTGAGAGCCTGACCAGCCTGGAGCCGGGAGAGCTATTTGTTCACCGTAACGTCGCCAACCTGGTGATCCATACCGATCTAAACTGCCTGTCGGTCGTGCAATATGCGGTCGAAGTGTTAGAAGTCGAACACATCATCATCTGCGGTCACTATGGCTGCGGCGGCGTGCAGGCCGCGGTGGAAAACCCCGAGCTGGGGCTGATTAATAACTGGCTGCTGCATATCCGCGATCTGTGGTACAAGCATAGCTCTCTGCTGGGAGAATTGCCTCCCGAAGAGCGCTTCAACAAACTGTGTGAACTCAACGTGGTAGAGCAGGTATATAACCTCGGCCACTCCACGATCATGCAGTCCGCCTGGAAACGGGGCCAGAAGGTAATGATCCACGGCTGGGTTTACGGCATTCAGGACGGTCGGCTGAGCGATCTGGAAGTGACCGCCACCAGCCGCGAATCGCTGGAACAGCGCTATCGCCGGACGATGTCCTCACTGCTGTCATCTTCCCGGCCAGACTAATCGAAATCAAAAGCCGCGCCAACGGCGATTGTTGAGCGCGGCTTTTTCATTCTCTCCAACAGGCAAGCCCAGGAAGCTTACTCCGGCACAACCTTGCCAATATACGGCAGGTGACGATAATGCTGCGCGTAGTCGATGCCATAACCCACCACGAATTCGTCCTCAATGGAGAACCCGACCCACTCGACGGGCACGTCGACTTCACGGCGTGACGGTTTATCCAATAACGTGCAGATGGCAAGGGACTGCGGTTCGCGCAGTTGCAGTATTTCCCGCACACGGCTGAGCGTGTTGCCGGAGTCGATGATGTCTTCCACGATCAGCACGTCTTTGCCACGAATGTCCTCGTCCAAATCCTTCAGAATCTTCACGTCACGGGTCGAATTCATGCTGTTGCCGTAGCTTGATGCCGTCATGAAATCGACTTCGTGAGACACTTCCAACGTCCGGCACAGGTCTGCCATGAAGATGAACGAGCCTCGCAATAATCCCACTAGCACCATGTCGCTCTGGCTGTTCTGGTAATGCGCGCTGATTTGGCGACCGAGTTCGGCTACACGCGCTTTGATGTCCTGTTCGGAGATCATGACGTCGACGGTGTGTTTCATCATATTGAAAACTCATTGAAAGGAAGTGTTCTGTATCGCCTCGCAGGCCATACCCCGATGCTGAATACGCGACCTGTGCGCACCAGAAGATATGGCCGCGGAGTATAGCAAAAGCCCCTTTCCACTAACAGGCGCTTTCATGCTTGAGCCTAAATGCGTGCGGCGTATTTCCTGTTTGATCGTAGGAATATCGCTAAAAAAAACGCGTTGACCGCAACGTTTGAACAAAATAATCAGGATTGTGTTATGCCTGGATAAAGCTGGGTAAAGCCGGTTGCCCCTTGGACGATGAATGCTCTTATATAGGGCTATTCCTACTGAAGAGGTGCATTTATGAAAACATTGACCCAACGTTATGGCATCGCTGCCGCCATCGCCGCTTGCTCTCTTTTCGCGACCCTGCCCAGCGCCTTTGCGCATCCGGAACAGGGCGCGCCGCAGATGGAGGGGCATGGCCACGGCGAAAAAGACCATGACCGTATGCCGCACCATCCGCCGTTCCCTCCGATGCCGCCAGCGTTGTATCAGGCCTCTCTACAGACCAACGATCCGGTCGCGGGGGTGAACAAACTGGTTTCCAACGTGCCTGCCGGCATCGGCAAAACCTATGAAGTCAGCGTCAGCGTACGTGAAGTGCCGCCCGCACCCCAAAAAGGCGCTGCGGATAAGTGAACCTGCTAAGGTTTACTTAATCGTCTCATGGCAACACAGGAATTTCGTATGAAAAGATTAGTGACAGCTTTCGCCGTGCTGAGCCTCATGCCTTCGGCCTTTGCCGCGCCTGGCGGCCCGGATATGTGGCATGGGCATGGACATGGTCACGATCATGGCCCTGGCCCCGGCCCCGGCCCCGGCTTTCACTACGACCATCTACCGCCTGGAGTCGAAACCGTGCTGGTAGCCGGGCTGACCTACTACGTACTGAACGGGATATTTTATCGTCCGGATCAGGAGGGGTATGTCGTGGTCAACAACCCGGAAAATGTCGAGACCACGAATACGATGACGGTGCTGGACGTCAACGGCGAACGTTTCTACGTTAAAAACGGACGCTACTACCGGCACACCATTGAAGGCGATTACATCGAAGTCCCTAGGCCGCCGGGCCTGTAATCACGGTTTTTCCCTCCTGCGGAGGGAAAAAGACCGGTTGCTCTGTACGAATACTGAGCCGGACCGGCTGGTCTGGCTCAAACCAGTTATTGGTCTGCACCTGCAGCACATCATCCCCAATTCTCACCTGATATAGGTTATTCGTCCCCAGAAACAAACGATCCTCTATCACCGCCGTGCCTTCAGGATCTAACGCCAGTGCGATTTCCTGCGGACGCACCAGCCAGTCTCGCATCATCCCCGGCTCCAGCCCCAGCGATCGCGCCGAATGGTGCTGGCCCAGAAAGCTCTTCCAGTCCTTGTCGCCGGTAATCTTCACCGGCAGATAATTGCCGTAGCCCATGAAGTCCGCGGTGTAACGATTCACCGGTCGGTAATATAAGTCCGCGGAAACGCCTTGCTGGACCAAATGGCCTTTGCGCATCAGCATCAGATGGTCGGCGAAAGCAAAGGCGTCTTCTCTTTCGGTGGTCACGTACAGCGCCGCGATATGGCGCTGCTTCAGTAATCGGCGCAGCTGCGTCAGCAACGGGTAGCGATGCTGGCTGTCTATGCCGGTGAACGGCGAATCAAGCAGCAAAAGCGAGGGGCGACAGGCCAGCGTACGGGCCAGCGCGCCCCGCAGACACTGCTCTTTCGACAATTCGTGCGGGTAACGCTGCGCCACGTCCGTGACGCCCATCAGCGCCAGAGACTCCTCCAGCACGCGGCGCGACTCGTTACCGGGGATATGCTGCATCCCGAAGCGGACGTTCTCCATCACGGTCAGATGCGGGAACAGCGCGTCATCCTGAAACACCATCCCAACGGACTGGGAATATGGAGGCTGGCCGTTGACGGGCGTTCCCGCCAGTACAACTTGGCCCTGCGTCGGTGCGATCAGCCCGGTAATCGCCTTGAGTAAGGTGCTCTTGCCCTCCCCGCTTTCCGCGAGCAGGCAGACCAGTTCGCTTTCATGAATGGAAAAGGTGACGCCGTCCAGGACGGGATGAGATGGGTAACCGCAGTGCAGTTCGCGCACCGACAAGATATCAGGTTGGGTCATGCGGAATTTATCCTTCCCTCTGTAGCAAACGATGAAGTCCGAATAACGGCGGCACGCCGAGCAAGACCAGCAGAAACGCCGGCGCGGCGGCCCATGCCAGCTGATCGGATTCAACAAAGCCGAACACATAGGTCGACAGAGTGTCGACGTTGACGCGCTGCAACAGCAGCGAAGCATTCAGCTCTCGCAGACCCTCGCTCCAGACCAGCAGCGCCCCCACGAGCAGCGTGCCGCGGACGGATGGAAACACGTTCAGCCACACGTTTTGCGCCGTTGAATAGCCCAGCGTTCGACTCATGGCGTTCATTCCCGCCGGAAGTTGGCGCAGCTGCTGGTGCAGAGGGGCGATGATGAGGCTGGCGCCCCGCACACTATAGACCAGGATCAACATCAATACCGAGCCGGACAAGACGCCCATTGCGAGCGGCATGCCGCGCGAATCAATCAGCATGAGCGCTACCAGCACGCCCATCCCAGCCAGACTGCCCGGCAACACACGATTGAAACCCAGCCAGCGCAGTGGATGCCGAAACGCGGGATTGTCGGCGGTCCGCTTGTCGAACAGATACATCATCGCCAGTCCCAGCGAAATCAGCGTCGCGCACGACGCCGCCAGTACACTGTTGATTATCGCCAGCAGCAGCGGCAGCGTCCAAAGCGTGACCGTCGTCGTCAGCCAGTGGCGGGCCAGCCAAAGAAGCGGTACGCCGAACGCCAGCAGCATCAGTCCGCATCCG
Organism: Lonsdalea quercina; assembly: GCF_900107885.1. Classification (NCBI taxonomy): domain Bacteria; kingdom Pseudomonadati; phylum Pseudomonadota; class Gammaproteobacteria; order Enterobacterales; family Pectobacteriaceae; genus Lonsdalea; species Lonsdalea quercina. The sequence continues at coordinate 90,462 of NZ_FNQS01000009.1, forward strand.
GCCCACAGCGTGACGCGGCGGAGCCAGACCGGCGCCTCAGGTCGTTCAATCGGGTAAGGCGATGCGGGACGCTGGTAACGCACCTGCCAGAGGCGACCGTGACGCGCGATCGCCCCGAGCAGCACGATCAGCGGCAACAGGAGCAGCGCCATGCGCGCCGCAGTCCCGAATTGGGCCTTGTCGCGCCAGAAATCCAGGCTGGCGGTCGTCAGCGTCGGCACAGAAAAATAGCTCGCCGCGCCGTAGTCCGACACGGACTCCAGTGCCACCACAGCAAGCCCCAGCCATAGCGTCGGACGAATGAGGGGAAATCGCACGCGAAAAAACAGCCGTAGCGCAGAGGGACAGTACAGCCGCCCGGATTGCATCACGCTCTCCGGCAGACTCATTAACGTAGCGCGCAACAGCAGATAAAGATAAGGGAACAAAGACAGCGCAAGGCACGCGCTACAGCTGACCTGCCGCAGCGATAGGCTCCAGTCTCTCCCCCATCCGGACAGGCTGGCGAACGAGAGCGCATAGAAGGTTTGCCGGACCGGACCGCCGAACTCCAGCAGTTCGCCGTACACGGCCGCCAGCAGATAGGCGGGCATGGCCAGAGGCAGCAGGAGCGCCAAGTGTAGCCAACGCTGTCCCCGGAAACGATATCGGGCCATGATCAGGGCGAACGGAAGCGCCAGCAATAAACTGATTGCCGCGCTCTCCGCCATGATCGTCAGGGTATTTCCCCCATAGCGCGGCAACATCGCCCACAGGGAAGCCATGCCCATGCCGGGTTCAACCACGGCCAGCACAGCCACTGCCCATACAGGAAACAGCAGCATCCCCGCCAACCACCCGCTACTGACGCGCCAGATACTGAGATTCATAGGTAAAAGCATAGAAAAAGTTTCAGATAACACGATTAATAACAGAGCATAACTCGGTCGTCATAAAATCAATCTGCAAGAAAAAGGCACTAATCCGGCTATTGGTCGATACTTAGCCCTGATGGTCGGTCAAAGCCTGCGCGCTGGCGTTGATCGTGGCAGGCGAGGGGCATCTTAACCGCTTAATAAAACTTGGAATCCGCGATAATAACTGTGGTAACGTCTCACCAACGGCAGTATGAAACAGGTCAAACCATGAAAAAATCCGCGCTGGCGCTACTCTTGCTGAGTCTGTTAAGCGTCTCCTCCGCCAGTCAAGCACTGAACGAATTCGAAGCCGAAGATCTCGCCGATCTGACGGCTATCTTCGTGTATCTGAAAAATAACTGTGGCTACCAGGATCTGCCCAACGAGCAAATTCGCCGCGCGCTGGTGGGATTTGCACAGCAGAACCGCTGGGATTTGAGCAACTACAACACTTACGACATGATCACCCTAGGCGAATCCAGCTATCGCGATTTAAGCGGCATCGCCATCCCCACGCCCAAAAAATGCCAGTCACTGGCCCGAAATTCGCTCAGTCTGCTGGCGAATACTCAGTAATTGTCTAAATCCCCCGCACTGCGTGAAATTTGACCGTGCAAGCCTAATAAGAGTTAGCTATCATAGCGCGCCAATTTTCATGGCTGTTATCGCGGAGGAAGCACTAACATGTCCCAGAAAGAAATTTGGTATGAAACACTCCATGCCAACTTCGGTCAGTATTTTGCTGTAGACAATGTGCTCTATCACGAAAAGACCGACCATCAGGACCTGATTATTTTCGAAAACGCCGCACTGGGACGAGTGATGGCGCTCGATGGCGTGGTGCAGACCACCGAACGTGACGAGTTTATCTATCACGAGATGCTGACTCACGTGCCCCTGTTGGCGCATGGCAATGCCAAACGCGTCTTGATTATCGGCGGCGGCGACGGCGGCATGCTGCGCGAAGTCTGTCGTCATCGCGGCGTAGAACAGATCACGATGGTTGAAATCGACGCCGGCGTGGTGGAGTTCTGCGAGCAGTACCTGCCGAATCACAGCGCGGGCGCCTATGACGATCCCCGTTTCCGTCTGGTCATCGACGACGGCGTAAACTTCGTCAAAGCTTGTCAGGAAAAATTCGACGTCATTATCTCCGACTGCACCGACCCGATTGGTCCCGGAGAAAGCCTGTTTACCTCCGACTTCTACGAGGGTTGCGCACGCTGCCTGAACGACGGCGGTATTTTTGTGGCGCAAAACGGCGTTTGTTTCCTCCAGCAGGATGAAGCGGTCACCAGCCACAACAAGCTGAGCCACTACTTTAGCGACGTCAGCTTCTATCAGGCTGCGATCCCAACCTATTACGGCGGGATCATGACCTTCGCCTGGGCGAGCAACAACCCGGCTTTACGCCAACTTAGCCCGGAAAGTCTGCAAGAACGCTTTGCCGCAACGGGTATTGATTGCCGCTACTATAATCCGGCCATCCACGTCGGCAGCTTTGCCCTGCCGCAGTATCTACTGAATGCTCTGTCGGCCGCGCGCTGATCATCGCATCCATAAGGGGGTGAATTAAATTGCAAAAGCTGAAACTACATGGCTTTAACAACCTGACCAAGAGCCTGAGTTTTTGTATCTACGATATCTGTTATGCCAAAACGCCAGCCGATCGCGATGGATATATTGCCTATATCGACGAGCAATATAATGCGAACCGTTTGACAGAAATCCTGACCGAAACCTGTTCTATTATTGGCGCCAACGTCCTGAATATAGCCCGTCAGGATTATGAGCCGCAGGGTGCGAGCGTGACCATTCTGGTCAGCGAAGAACCCGTCGATCCGCGCGACGTGGATACGTCCGAACATCCCGGCCCGTTGCCGAATTCGGTCGTCGCCCATTTGGACAAGAGCCATATCTGCGTGCATACCTATCCGGAAAGCCACCCGGAAGGCGGGTTGTGTACGTTCCGTGCCGATATCGAAGTGTCCACCTGCGGCGTCATTTCCCCGCTTAAGGCGCTTAACTATCTGATCCACCAGCTGGAATCAGATATTGTGACTATCGACTACCGCGTGCGCGGGTTTACTCGTGATGTGAACGGCGTTAAACACTTCATCGACCATAAAATCAATTCCATACAAAACTTTATGTCGGATGATATGAAGTCGCTGTATCACCTGATGGATGTGAACGTTTACCAGGAAAATATTTTCCACACCAAAATGATGCTGAAAGATTTCGATCTGAAGCATTACCTGTTCAACGCCAGCCCGGATGCACTGAGTTCAGAAGAGCATCAGCGGATTACCGATCTGCTGTATCACGAAATGCAGGAAATTTATTACGGCAGAAACATCCCCGCCATGTGACCGCCAAGCCTAAGGGCGCGCGCCCTTAGGCTTTTCTTGTGCTTAACCTCCCTATAAATCCCATATATTGCGTGGTTGATATTTTTCACCACTATATCTAGTATTATCTATCAGAAGACGACACGACGTGTGCCACGGCGGCAGACCGCCATCGCTTCTCGATCGGGCATATCGCCCCCCTTTTTTTGCGCCCAGAGGTGAATACGAATCATGAGCATTACTGTTTACAGCAAATCCAACTGCCCGCAGTGCGATGCCACCTGTCGAGCGCTCGACAAGCACCAGATTGGCTATAATAAAATCGATTTGACTCAGGACGCTCAGGCGCTGGCCTATGTGCGGTCGCTGGGTTACCAGCAGGCGCCGGTAGTCGTGACCGGGCAGGAACACTGGAGCGGCTTTCGTCCCGACAAAATTCACGCGCTGCGTGCGATTGCCGTCTGAGGCCCACTCATGAATCCGTTGTTGATCTATTTCTCCAGTCAGTCGGAGAACACAAGCCGTTTCATCGACCGAGTGGGACTCCCTGCCATCCGCATCCCTATCCGGCCGAGCGCGGTGATGGAAGAGGTCACGCAACCCTATATTTTGGTGGTTCCCAGCTATGGCGGCGGCACCGTGATTGGCGCGGTGCCCCGTCAGGTGATCCACTTTCTTAACAACCCTTCCCATCGGCATCTTCTTCGGGGCGTCATCGCCGCAGGCAACCGTAACTTCGGTGAAGCCTACGGTATCGCGGGCGACATCATCGCGCGCAAGTGCCAGGTCCCCTGCCTGTACCGTTTCGAGCTATCCGGTACGCCTGAAGATGTGGAAAACGTGCGTAAAGGAGTCAACCTTTGGCTACAGCAGAATCAGTGATGACACGGCCCCTCGACAGCGGGCTCGACTACCATGCGCTTAACGCCATGCTTAACATTTACGATGCCGACGGCCGGATTCAGCTGGAACAGGATCAGCAGGCCATCACTCAGTATCTCGCGCAGCATGTCGCGCCCAAAACACAGCGCTTCGCCACGCTGGAAGACAAGCTGGCCTATCTCCAGGAGGAGAATTACTACGAGGCCAACGTGCTGGCCCAGTACGACGCCGCGTTTATCAAAGCGCTGTTCCAACAGGCTTACGGCCATCAATTTCGTTTCAAAACCTTCGTCGGCGCGTTCAAGTTTTACACCAGCTATGCGCTGAAAAGTTTTGATGGCAAACGTTATCTGGAAGGGTTTGAGGACCGGGTCTGTATGGTTGCGCTGACGCTGGCGCGCGGCGATGAGACGCTGGCGCGCGCGTTGGTCGATGAGATGATGACCGGGCGTTTCCAGCCCGCCACGCCGACCTTCCTCAACTGCGGCAAGCAGCAGCGCGGCGAGCTGGTCTCCTGCTTCCTGCTGCGCATCGAAGATAACATGGAGTCCATCGGCCGGGCCGTCAACTCCGCGTTGCAACTGTCCAAGCGCGGCGGCGGCGTGGCGTTCACGCTCAGCAATATCCGCGAAACCGGCGCCCCCATCAAACGGATTGAGAATCAGTCATCGGGCATCATCCCCGTGATGAAAATGCTGGAGGACGCGTTTTCCTACGCCAATCAGCTCGGTGCGCGTCAGGGCGCGGGCGCGGTCTATCTGAGCGCTCACCACCCCGATATTTTACAGTTCCTTGATACCAAGCGTGAAAACGCGGACGAGAAAATTCGAATCAAAACCCTGTCGCTCGGCGTGGTGATCCCGGATATCACGCTGCATCTGGCGCGTGAAAACAAAGACATGCACCTGTTTTCACCCTATGACGTTCAGCAGGTTTACGGTCAGCCTCTGTCGGAAATCGCCATCAGCGAAAAATATCAGGAGATGATCGATAACCCGGCGATCCGCAAGTGGACCATCAGCGCGCGTCAATTCTTCCAGACGCTGGCCGAGATCCAATTCGAATCCGGCTATCCGTACATGATGTTCGAAGACACGGTCAACCGAGCCAACCCGATCCACGGTCGCATCAACATGAGCAACCTGTGTTCGGAAATTTTGCAGGTCAACCAGGCGAGCGAATATGAGGAAGATCTCACCTACCGGAAGATCGGGAAGGACATCTCCTGCAACCTTGGCTCGCTCAACATCGCGAATGTGATGGATGGCAAGGACATCGGCCGCGCGGTGGAGTTCGCCGTGCGCGGGCTGACCGCCGTCTCGGATATGAGCCAGCTTAACGCGGTGCCTTCGATTGCGAAAGGCAACGCGGAGTCCCACGCCATTGGCCTCGGGCAAATGAACCTGCACGGCTATCTGGCGCGGGAAGGCATGTATTACGGCTCGGAAGAGGCGTTGGACTTCACCAATATGTACTTCTACACCGTGGCCTACCATGCGCTGCGCGCCTCTAACCAACTGGCTATCGAACGGGGCGAAACCTTCAAGGGCTTCGAACTGTCCACTTACGCCAGCGGCGCGTTCTTTGACAAATACCTCCAGCAGGACTGGCAGCCCGCCACGGCGAAAGTTCGCGCGCTGTTCGCTGACAACGGCATTCACCTGCCGAACCGTGACGACTGGCAGCAGCTGCGGGACAGCGTGATCGCGAAAGGTCTGTATAACCAGAACCTGCAGGCGATCCCGCCCACCGGCTCCATCTCTTACATCAATCACGCCACGGCCAGCATTCATCCCATCGTGTCGCGCATTGAAATCCGTAAAGAAGGCAAAATCGGGCGGGTGTACTATCCGGCGCCGTTCATGACCAATGAAAACCTGGCGCTGTATCAGGACGCCTACGACATCGGCCCGCAGAAAATTATCGATACCTATGCGGTAGCCACCCAGCATGTGGATCAAGGGCTGTCGTTAACGCTGTTCTTCCCGGATACCGCCACTACCCGCGACATCAACAAGGCGCAGATTTATGCCTGGAAACAGGGGATTAAAACTCTCTACTACATCCGGGTGCGTCAGATGGCGCTGGAAGGCACAGAGATTGAAGGCTGCGTATCCTGCGCATTGTGATTTTATTGACGGAACTAACGCTATGAGCAAACTCCCCCCGCTACGGGCCATTAACTGGAACCGGCCGCAGGATGACAAAGATCTGGAGGTCTGGAATCGCCTGACCGCCAACTTCTGGCTGCCGGAAAAAATTCCGCTGTCGAACGACATTCCTTCCTGGGCGCAATTCACCGCTCAGGAGCGACAGCTGACCATTCGAGTGTTTACCGGCCTGACGTTGCTGGACACCCTGCAAAACACGCGCGGCGCGCCGTCGCTGATGCAGGATGCGATTACGCCGCATGAAGAGGCGGTGCTGTCTAACGTCTGCTTCATGGAAGCCGTACACGCCCGTTCATACAGCGCGATTTTCTCCACGCTGTGCCAAACCCGCGAAGTGGACGACGCCTATCTGTGGAGCGAACAGAACGAAGCGCTGCAAAATAAAGCCGCCCTGATCCTCAAGCATTATGAGCATGACGATCCGCTGATGAAGAAAGTCGCCAGCGTGTTTCTGGAGTCGTTCCTGTTCTACTCCGGCTTCTATCTCCCCATGTATTGGGCCAGCCGCGCACGTCTGACCAACACGGCGGATCTTATCCGTTTGATCATTCGCGATGAAGCGGTCCACGGCTATTACATCGGCTACAAGTTCCAGCAGGGACTCAAGCGGGTGGATGCCACCCGTCAGGCGCAGATCAAAACCTTCACCTACGAGCTGTTGCAGGACCTTTACGACAACGAGGTGGACTATACCGCAGCGTTGTATGACGAGGTGGGTCTGACGGAAGACGTGAAGAAGTTCCTGCACTACAACGCCAATAAATCGCTGATGAATCTCGGCTATGAGGCACTGTTCCCCGCCAGTATGACGGACGTCAATCCGGCGATATTGGCCGCGTTGTCGCCGAACGCCGACGAGAACCACGACTTCTTCTCCGGCTCCGGATCGTCGTATGTCATCGGCAAAGCCGTCGAAACGGAAGACGAAGACTGGGATTTTTAGTCGCCCAAGCCATGACGCCTTCATTCCGCGATGGGGTGAAGGCATCTTCGTGCTCGCTCGCCGCGCGCCGAACTCAGCGACGGCAGAGCGACTACCCACACCGATCGTTTCCTGACGCCCCCTTCTGAAACGGACGACGCTGAATATTGCGCGCCTGACGACATCGCGATCCCCCTTGATCAGGCCAGAAGCAAACAACGAGGGGATGTCGATGGTCCGCTTGACGGCGACTTTTTAACCACTCATAAACTTAATCCCATTTTTCAATCACCTATCTCACTGTCCCATTTTTAACTTGAAGCGCTACCTTAATCCCAAAAGTGAGAATTATTAAAAAACAATAAAATAAAAGAATAGACTAATCATATGGTTAACAGTTGGCATAAAACATGCTTTATCAGCCCGAGTTTAATGGAACGAGTATGTCGAGATGGATATTAAAAGAACAATAAAGAAGGGGCGTCTCAAACCCTTTTTAATCGCAGGGAGCGCGTTGTTCGTGCTCATTGCCGGGTATTTATTGATCAGCTTTGACCCAGGAGGCTTCGAAGTCAGGGCCTCCAATATTTTAATTGGTCAGGTTAAACAGGGCGACATGGTCATCGAGGTTCAGGGCAATGGCATTCTTGCTCCGCGCAATGCGACCTGGATAGCCTCCAATATCGACGGCATCGTCGAATCCGTGAAGGTTAAACCCGGCGCTGCCGTAGAGCCAGGAGACATCATCGCCGTATTAGTCAATCCGGAGCTGATTCAAACCACGGAAGAACTGCGTTGGGAGCTGGGGGCGAAAGAGGCCGAAAATAAGGCGCTGCGAGGCCAACAGGAAAGCGCTTATCTGGCCGCCAAGATCGCCATCGTCAAAGCCGAACAGGAGTACCGTCACGCCAAACTCGAATATGATGTCGCGGAAATGCTGAATAAGCGTAACGACGGCTCAGTTCCCCTTCTGGTCCTGCACCGCTCAAAGCTCGCCACCGAGCAAACCAAGCAAAGCCTGATGTACACCAAAGAGCAGCTTGAAAAGCTGGCGATCGTGCAGAAGGAAAATAGAGAAGCGGACGACGCGCGACTCAGTAAACTGAAAAATATGTTGGCCAGAGCGGAAACGCAGATACGCTCTTTGACGGTAAAAGCGAGCGAAGCCGGTATTATTCAGGTCACCAATATTGAAGTGGGACAACACATCACCAATGGATTTAGCCTCGCTCGCGTCGCGCGTAAGGATCAGCTCATTGCCGAATTAAAAGTGCCTGAGCGCCAGATCCGAGACGTTGCGATCGACCAATCCGTGCTGATCAATACTCACACCAATCAGATCCACGGCAGAGTTTCCCGAATCGATCCCGCCGTCATCAATGGCACGGTGCAGGTTGACGTCGAGTTCACGGAACCGCTGCCGAATGAAGCTCGACCGGATTTGAGCATCGAAGGTCGCGTGCAGGTAGCGAACCTGAAAAATGTCATTTACGCGCCGCGGCCTATGTACGCCCAGAGCAATACCCCTGGGATCGTATATAAGCTCGCGGCGGACGGTAAAAGTGCGGTAAAAGTACCCGTGAATTTTGGGATGGGATCGGCCAATGAAATTGCGATCTCATCAGGGCTGGTAGCCACGGATCACATTATCTTATCGAGCTATCAACCCTGGGAACACGTCGACCAAATCAGCATCACTCGCTAAAAAGGATTCTTGTATGTCAGCAGTTGTCGAGCTTAAAAACATCAAAAAAGTGTTTTTTACTGAGGAAATGGAAACCCATGCTCTGAGTGATGTGAGTTTCACTATCAACCAAGGGGATTACGTTTCTATTTCCGGCCCCTCGGGATGTGGAAAATCCACGCTCCTGTCTATCCTCGGATTACTGGACAAGGCAACAGAGGGCGAATATGTGATCAACGGTCATAACGTCAATACCCTGAACGCTAAACAGCAGGCGGAAATTCGTAATCTTGAGATAGGCTTCGTCTTCCAGTCCTTTAACCTGATCAGCGATCTTACCGTTGATGAAAACGTCATGCTGCCGCTCACCTACCGCAAGGGCATCAGCAACAAGCAAATGAAAGCCATGGCGGATGCCGCGCTGGAAAAGGTGGACATGAAACACCGGGGCAGACACTACCCTTCCCAGCTTTCGGGCGGACAGCAGCAGCGCGTCGCGGTCGCGCGCGCCATTGTCGGCAACCCTTCCCTGCTGTTGGCGGATGAACCTACCGGCAACCTGGATTCACGCAATGCCGACGCCGTGATGTCGTTGTTCGATCAGCTTCATCAAACCGGTTCCACCATTTGCATCGTGACCCATGACCCTCGTTCAGCGGCCCGCGCCTTGCGACAAATAGAAATTTTTGACGGTATGGTGATTGACGACCACCAGCTGAAGCACCTCGCACGCGTGGTTTAAGGAGAAACCGATGTCGATGATTTTTGATTTGCGCTATGCATGCCGTCTCCTGCTGAAGCGCCCCGGTTTTTCCGTGTTTACCATGCTGATTATGGCGATCGGTCTGGGTATGTGCATATACATGTATTCGGTCATCAACGGGCTAGTGCTCAAACCGCTGCCTTTTCACGATGCGGAACGGATGGTCGTCGTCAGCCCAAGCATTAATGGCGTCCGGTTAGGCGACTCCCCTATCAGCTACATGGACTTTATGGATCTGAAGGCGAAAAGCCAGCGTCTGGAGCAGCTCGGCTACTATTATGGCGACGTCGCCAACATCAGCCTGGATGGACAAGCGTCGCGCTATATCGCCATTCGCTCAGAGCCCGATCTCTTTAGCTTCACGGGCGTGCAGCCCGAACTGGGGCGCATTTATAATCAGCAGGACACCGGGGAAGGCGCCAATCCCGTCGCCGTCATCAGCCATGAGATGTGGCAGAACTATTTTGGCGGACGTCAGGACATCCTGAACCGATCCTTCATGGTGAACGGCATCAGTACCCGGATCATCGGCGTCATGCCCGAAGGGTTCGCCTTCCCGATGAATAACCAGATTTGGCTGCCTTCGACGCTGAATCCACGGCACATTACCGTTGAGAATGCGCCGTCGATTCAGACCTTCGGCAAGATTAAACCCGGTTTTTCAGCGGAAGACGTCGACGCCGAACTGAAAAATATCATGGACGCGAGAGCCCAGCAGTTCCCGGAGATCAATCGCGGCCGCTCAGCCTTCGTCATCACCTTCATGGACAGTTTCATGGGGGAAGATTCAAAACCTATCTTCCTGATCATGCTGCTGGCGGTGGGACTCGTCCTGCTTCTGGCCTGCTGTAATGTCGGCAATATGCTGTTGGTCCGCGCCATTGAGCGCAGCAAAGAAACCGCAATTCGCATCGCGCATGGCGCGCCTCCCCTGCGCGTGGTCCTGCAAATGATGTGGGAAAGCGCGATCATCTGCTGCATGGGAGGCGTGATTGGGCTATTGCTGGCCGGCTGGGGACTGTCTCTCACCAATACACTGATCGTCAGAGTGGTTCCGGACCAACCGCCCTTTTGGTGGCACCTCGGCATCGATGCCGCCACGGTGATGAAAACGCTTGCTCTGGTTGCGCTGGCCAGCCTGATGACCGGCGCGCTGCCCGCCTGGAAAATGGTCCACAGCAACGTTAACGACGTACTGCGCGATGGCACCCGCGGGGCGCAAAGCCGCAGCAGTAGTCGTATCAGTCGCGCCCTGGTGATTTTTGAAGTCGCCCTCTCCTGCGCGGTGCTGTGTATCGGCGCGCTGCTTTCACTGGTAGTCGCGCAGGCGTCTAAAATCGACTACGGCGTGCAACAACAGAACGTCTGGTCGGCCAAAGTCAGCCTGCCGGACAGAACCTATCCCACCGCGCTGGACAGCTATAATTTCGACAACCGCATCGTCGCTGAACTGAACGCCCAACCGGCGGTAGAACAGGCCGGGCTAATCAGCCGCTTGCCCGGTGAATTCACACCGACGAGCAATGTCGAAATCGAAGGAGCCAGCTATCTGCGTTCTAACCGCAATCAGTATCCGCGCGTAAACGATGTGATTGCCTATCCCGGCACGCTGGAAGCCCTCGGCGTCAACGCCCAGCTCGGTCGTTTACTGAATCTGCATGATGACAACCGCTCGCAGAAAGTCGTTGTCGTTACCCGTTCGTTCATCGATCGCTACCTGCCTGGGGAGTCGATGCCGATCGGCAAGAAAATTCGCTGGGTCGAGGGCGACGATCGAGACTGGTATACCCTGGTTGGCGTCATTCCCCATATCATTCAGGGCCGGCCTTTCGGACACAGCAAAGGCATGCCCACGGCCTACCGTTCGATGCTGCAAGCGCCGCAAGATCAGATGTCGATTATCGTCAAAGGGATGAATCACGAAGACCTCAGCCATACAATCCAGTCCAGCCTCAGCCGAATTGATAGCCAGCTTCCGGCCTATCAGGAGAAAACGCTACAGGAAGTGGTGGGAAGAAATACTGTCGGCTTGAGTTACATATCTATATTATTCAACCTGTTTGGCATTATGGCGGTATTGCTTGCCGGCAGCGGTATCTATGGGGTAATGGCGAAGACGATACATCAACGCTATGCCGAATTAGGGACACGGCGCGCGTTGGGCGCAACGCCTGCCAATATCATCTCGTTAATTTTAATCCAGGGATGGTGGCAACTGGCGATAGGACTCGTGATTAGCCTGCCGGTGATCGGCGTCGTCACGCCGATGATATTGCGCATCTTCGGCAGTCAGGGCATAGCATTGACGGCGCTGTTTGTCGCTATGGCCTTGTTGATTGCCGCCGTCGTCACCGTAGCTACGCTGGTGCCGGCAAGACGGGCTATCCAGATACAGCCTATCGATGCGCTGAGACATCAATAACGAAGCAGGAAAGAGTGAGGGCCTCATGAAGTCGAGTTACAAGGTACTGGTGGCGGATGATGACATCAGCATCATCAAGACATTAAAACTGATGCTGAAGCTGCATCAGTTCGATGTCATCACCGCCACCCAGATGGATGAGGCGCTCATGCAAGTCCGGGAAGGCAAGCCCGATATCGCGTTACTTGACCTTAATTATCAACGTGATACCACCTCAGGCAACGAGGGCCTGGAGCTTATCGCGGAGATCAAACGGCTTGAGCCGGATATGCCGATTATCGTTATGACCGGCTGGGGGTCGATCGATATCGCCGTGGAAGCGATGAAGAAAGGGGCCGCCGATTTCATACAAAAACCCTGGGACAACGAGCGTTTGATTCAGGCGCTGAACGTGCAGCTGCAACTCGTGGAAGTCCTGAAAAAGCAGCGCTCCTTGCAACAACAAAACGTCCTGCTGCAACAGCAGCTCCACCCCTGTTTACAAGGTGAACTGGTGGCGCAGTCTCCGGCGATGAAGCAGGTGATGGCGATTTTGCAGCAGGTCATCCCGAGCAACGCCAGCATCCTGCTCACCGGTGAAAACGGAACGGGCAAAAGCATGCTGGCCAACTACATTCATCAGCACTCTACCCGCAGCGACGCCAGCTTCGTCTCCGTCAATATGGGCTGTATTCCTGACAGCCTGTTCGAAAGCGAAATGTTCGGTCACGTCAAAGGCGCGTTTACCGATGCCAAAACGCAGCGTATCGGCCGCTTCGAACTGGCGGATGGCGGCACCTTGTTCCTCGATGAAGTCGGCAATGTGCCCATCAACCAGCAGGCGAAACTGCTGCGGATGTTGGAAGAGCGCCAGTTCGAGAAAGTCGGCGCAAGTAAAACCCAGTCGGCCGATGTTCGGGTGATCTCGGCGACCAATGCCGATCTTGCGACGATGATCGAGGCCGGCGAGTTCCGCAAAGATCTCTACTATCGTCTCAACACGTTCGAAGTGCGCATTCCGGCGTTGCGTGAACGGAAAGAGGATATCCCCGACCTGGTCAAACGGGAGTTGAAAACCCTCACGGAGCGCTACCGCAAACCCACCTTCAGTATCACCGACGAGGCGATGCAAAGCCTGCAAAACTACGCCTGGCCGGGCAATATTCGAGAGCTGAATCACACGCTGGAGCGCACGGTGTTACTCAGCAATAATCACGTGCTGGACCCGCATCTCCTCCGGCTGGCGCTGCCTGCCGACCCGGAAAGAGCGTCGCCAAAAGCGGGGGAAAGCGCGCAGGCTGAAACGCCGGGCGCTCAGCAGGGCGACTTACTGACGCTGGAGGATATCGAGCAGGAGACCCTGCAAAAACGCCTCGCGGTTTACAACGGCAATGCTTCCGAAGCGGCCGAGTCCTTGGGGCTGAGCCGCAGCGCCTTTTATCGTCGTCTTAAAAGAACTGGCTGAATTCTATGTTCCGGCACTCACTGGAGTCATTACAGCAACGGCTGCTGATCATCGCCTCGCTTCCTTCGTCGCTGACGATTATCGTGCTGATGATCTGGAACGATTACTCCGGATACCTGATCGCCCTGGTGGCGCTGATTTGTCTGACGCTCATCGGCTATTGTTCGCTAATGACCCGGCAGGTGCTGAATTTTCAGCTGACGACGCTGACCAATCTGATCGAGGCCATCACGCATAACGACTTCAGCCTGAGAGGAAAGCGCCAGAAAACCGACAGTGAGCTGAATGGCCTGATTGATATGATCAACAAGCTCGCTTCCTCGATGCAAAAGCAGCGTCTGCACGTCAAACAGCAGCAGTACCTGGTAAGGAAGGTACTCAACAATATCGACGTGGCCATCGTGGCGCTGAACAGCGATCAGGAAATCGCGTTTGTGAACGAAACTGCCGTCTCCTTGCTCGGCCAGCCGGCAAAAGCGCTCAAGGGCCTCGCGCTGAACGAGCTGTCATTCCGCTCGCTCTTCGAACTGCCGGCCAATAGCGTGGTCGAGTACCAGTTTCCTAAGCGCCGAGGCCGCTACAAAATCATCCTGGAAAAATATTTCGAAGATGGGAAGAAGCAGCAACTATTGTTCATCACGGATGTGAGCCAGCTTCTTCGTGAGGAAGAGTATCGCGCATGGCGTAACCTGCTGCGCGTCATGAGCCATGAAATCAACAATACGCTGACGCCCATCGCCTCGCTGAGCCAGATGTTATTGTCGGCCGTGCCTGACGACGGCAAGGAGGAAAATCAGGATTTACGCGATGGCCTGGATATCATTAATGAGCGGGCCTTGAATCTGAAAAGCTTTGTGGACAGCTACCGGAAGCTCACATCGCTCCCCCTTCCCCAGAAAGCGCCGCATAATATCGATTCACTCATCAGAAAAATTCTCACCTTATTCGAACATCGCCAAACGCACATCATTTTCAGTGAAGATGTCGTCGTTAGTATCGATGCCGTTCAGATAGAACAGATGTTGATCAACATCCTGAAAAACGCCGATGAGGCGATGTCCTCTCCCGAAGGCGCCATTTATCTGAGCTGGAGAGTCATTGACAACGAGTTCTGCCTCAAGATCCTTGATGAAGGCTGTGGCATCGGCAACACGGAAAATATTTTCGTGCCGTTTTATAGCGTGAAGAAGAATGGCAGCGGCATTGGGTTGATGCTCTCGCGCCAGATTGTGGAATCCCACGGCGGTTATTTCAGCCTGACAAATCGGGAAGATCGACCGGGCTGTAAGGTCACCATCAAATTCCCGACGGAGTAAGTCTTTAAGACACAGGTGTGGCGATCTCCCCTGCTACGCAACAACCTATCGAGCTGGCGATGAGACGATGAAGCCATCACTACCGCCTGCGTCTTGGTTCAAAACGCTCAATGCTGTTTTCTGATGCGCTCACGAAGTCTGAATAAACTCGGCCACGCGTTGAATTAACTGCCGATCCCGGACAATCCCGCGATGTCCGCGGCGCTGAGTCATATAAAGTTGACCTGCCGCTGTCGCGCTCAGCAAATGAAAGGCCTGCGTCAACGCGATATTGCGGTCATCCTGGTCGTGGCACACCAGCGTGGGAACGGCGATCTGGGGCCAGCTCGCATAGGAAATGGTGTCCGGATGATGGCCATAGCGTTCGAGATACACCTTTTTTATCCGCTCGGTAAGCGCCGCCGGCACCCGATGAAAAGCGATGTAAGCGTCAAACACACAGGGCAGAGACTCCGGGCTACTAAGGATGACAAGCCGTCGGCAGTGCAACCGCTGCGTGGCGGCATGCAGCAACGCCGTACCGCCAAACGAATGGCCTAACGCCGCGCAAAAGACGCCGTATCGATCGCCCAGCAGACGTATGACGTTCACCAGATCGCTGAAAGCACAGCGCTCCCCCTCGGACTCCCCGTGAGCGGGCAAATCCGGGGCAATCACTTCATATCCGGCCTGCGTGAGCGACTCGATAAGCGGACGCAACATGACGGCCCGCGCTTCCCAACCGTGGATCAGTAAAACCCGTCGGGCCGGAGAAGACGCCCCGGAACTGTACACAACGACGCGCCGCCCGGCCCAGATCACCACCTCCCGTCGCAGCGAACTCAGCCACCGCGCATCGGTTTTCTTGCAGGGCATCCGGTGGGGATGCTCGAACAGGTCCAGGGCGTAAGCGGCCGCTTTGCCGGGCGCAAGCCAGCGCAGCAGCTGCAAGTCCAGCCAGCGTAGTCGGCGGCAGGTCGGCGCGTAGTGGTTTTCAGGAACGATCGGATTTTTGAGCAACAGCGCGGGCCGCCGCCGACGACGGACCAGAAAAACATGATAACGACGGTGCAACATCGCCGTTATCTTCAGCGCAGGCAGAAAAAAATCATAGAGCATGTTGCTGACCTATCCCGTGGCACAACTTCCCGTACTCATACGTAAAAACCAATAAATACAAGACATTAAAAATCAAGATACTCTTCATCAACCCCACCAGCGCCCCAGGTTGCGTCGCTACATACAGCACAATAGCCGCCATCAGGCTTTCCATGATGAACGTAATCAGCAACACCCGCTTTCCCCTGCCGAGCTGTTCAAGCATCGTCTGGATACTGGCAATCAGCGAAGTGATGAAAAACGTCGGCAGCAGCCAACGCATGATCGCATGGGCGCTTACGCGCACCTCGCTGTCAACGGACATCATATTCACCATGCCGGTTTGGGCGAGATACGCAGCCGCCGTCAGACCGATATACGTCAGCGCAATGCCCCCCAGCCCCTGACCCAGCCACCGATTGAGCTGCTGCGGGGAGTCGGTGGATAGCCGTTGATTGATCCCAATCGCGATGGCCGACCCCAGCGCTACCGCCGGAATAATAAAAAAGGCGCGTAGCTTCACCACAATGAGGAACCCGCTGGCATAGGCCGCGCCAAGCTGACTGAGCAGCGGAAACAGCACGGCGGAACTGGCAAACGCGAACAGCATGGTCAGGAAAATGGGCACGCCGGCGTCGGCAGTCATCGCCAGCAGCCTGGGCAAGAACGCCTGCGGCTGCGGGTCCGTTTTTCCCGTCACCGTGTTAAACAACCACCACGCCGAAAACGGTAATACGGCAAGGGCGGCAATCAGGTTGGCGTAGATGACCGCCATGAAGCCGTTCTGGTAACAATGCAGGCTGACAAAACAGACGGTCAGATTGATGACGATAAAGAGACAGACGCACAGCATACTGACAGCGGTTTTCCCCTGCCCCCTCAGGCCGGCGTTACACAGCTCCAGCACCAATAGGGGGATCACCGAAAGCAGATAAGCGGGAAGAAAATGGGAGAACAGCGCCGGCTCATCGTTCGGATAAATCACCTGCAACCCGGCGTCGCCTAAGCGGCTCCCCGTCGCCAGCACGACAAGCAGCAGGCCGCCGACGACCGAAAAAATCGCGCTGCTGTGCAGCACCCGGCCAGGCGCCCAGTGCGATACCGAGCGAGCGCTGAAAATCTGATTCGTGATCGTCAGCCCTTCCAACAACGCAATGAAGATGAAGTAGAAAGGCTGAAGCATGGACAACGTATACAGCGCCCGCTGCCCTCCGCTCTGCGTACCCAGGATCCAGATCGGTCCATTCTGCGACAAGGAGACCACCACGGCCGTCAGGATCATCGGCCACGCCAAAGTAAGGATCTGACGGATCTCTCCACCGGGCGCATAAGCCGCAGCGCGGATTAACCAAGGCTTTGCCATGCTTCATTCACCTGATTGACCGTGGAGTGCGCCGAGCCGGTTTTGCCGAACACGCAGTACACCATCATGGAAAAATGACTGAGGGTATGGGTGTTGCCGAGCAGGTAACCGTGTCCCCCCATCAATTTTTCGGCCTGCCCGCCGAGCTGGGTGATCGCGAGATGCTCTTGCTCCAGATCCTCAAAGTCCGCCTGCTCCACACGTACATTCAATTGTTCCTGTAGCTGAGTGATCTCTCCGTAGATGCTGGCGAAGCTGGCCTTGATCAGCGGATGCCGCGTCGTTTTCTGACCAAAGCTGATACGTTGATTCAAATGCGCGTAGGAGATATCCAGCATGCGGGCGACCACGCCCAGCCGCAGCGCGGCGGTCATCAGAGAAAGCCAGTGAGGCGCAGGGCGAGACCCTGTGACGGCGACCTTGCGGAGATGCATAAACGACAAAACGCGGTCGGCGGGCAGTTCCGTGCAATCATTGAGCGGAATATCTGCCCCATCAGGATCATAGAGACGTGCAGATGCGTCTCCGGGCAGAAGCCCTATTCCGTGACAGGTCAATCCCCCGGGCGTTCCCGTCACCAGCCCGGTGAAATGGAACAACGCATCAACAGGGTCAAGGCGACGGCCATAGGATGCAGCCTGGGTAAGTTTTTCCGCGCTTAACGCCATCATACCGACTGCGCGCCCTGCCAGGCGTCCAGCCACTCGACCAGCGAGCCTACGCTGGAAAAAGAGTGCTGACTGATGTGATCGGGGTCGAACATCAGCCCCTCGATGCTGTCCTCTAGCGTCAACAGGAATTGGACGAAGTTAACGGAATCCAAATCCAGATCGTCTTCGAAACGCGTCGCTTCCGTCACCGCCAGCGATGGCGTTTCGAGAACGTCCTGAAGGGCTTGCTTAATAACGCTTAAAGTTTCCATTTATATGACCTTGATGAGATTTGACGAGACTAATAGCGGATAAAGTGATTCCCATTCCGGCGGAAAAGGCCATCACCGTTTGATGGGAAGGTTCATTTTTTATGAGAGAAAGATGGTGAAATATATCTGAGCACCACAGATGACCGATGCGGGGGATCTGAGAAAGGTCGATAACCGACGTCCATCCTCGCGCTTGCGCCACTCTTTTTAACAAAGGAATATTCAGGTTATAAGGGATAACAATATCGGGTTCCTTATTCGCGTCGGAAAAACGCGCTAAAAAACGATTTAACTCCTCAAAAAATAGGGTGCGTAACTCACTCCGCTCCTGTTGCGTCATCTCGTCTTGGTTTTTATAAAAGCGATGGATATGTTCTATTTTTGTATCTCTAATTTCCCAATCGCCCTCTTCCTGACTTAATAAGCAGGCTGTCGACATTTCGCCCAGCAATCCCACCGGCATGCGATTAAACGACGCACTGAAGCTTTTTTCCCCGCTCAAAATAATAACAGGAAATTGATAACCATTATCGTCCATATGACATGCCAGATTAACGGCGCTCAGGCCTGATGCACAATGATTCATGCTGAGCGTAAAATACCGCCAGTGCGAGAGACCGCATTCAACGGCAATTTCACTCAGCCAGTTATCATCGAAAAAGGTATTATGGGTTTGTGTTTTGGTATAAATAATCATTCCGCCACGGTGACGCAGATCTGGATATTTCTCCAATAATGAAACCATCGTTTCTAAATGCATTTGCTGATGGCAAAGCCTATTCATCACCACACCATCGAGCGAGAAGACCCGATTTAACATGATGATATCCTTAGCTTTAAGTTGATGAGTCTCGCCAAGATCACCCAGATTGCAGCATTGCTGATAACGCATATTGCTACATTGAATATCCTTTATGT
Source organism: Lonsdalea quercina (assembly GCF_900107885.1). NCBI lineage: Bacteria > Pseudomonadati > Pseudomonadota > Gammaproteobacteria > Enterobacterales > Pectobacteriaceae > Lonsdalea > Lonsdalea quercina. Next base: position 109,593 of record NZ_FNQS01000009.1, read on the forward strand.
AGAGCGTCATCCATCATCATCCTTGTTTAATTCCAGCCGATAAACAGCTCTGCAAAAATAGTCTTCTTCGCGGGAAAGACTATTAGATTAGTGATGGCGAAAGTATCATCTTTTATAGAAAAATTTTGACTGAGATTGCCCGAAAATAATTTCACCCCTTTCATTCAATGACAATTTCAGTCAAATTCACACAAAAGTGACGGCGTAGTCTTCTGCCTAAATAGCAGTATTAAAATATAGAATACTTTTATTCTTCAGGGAGAAGCGATGGCTGACATCATTAATGAATTAATAACCATCATAACCAGTGAGCTTGAGAGTCTGGGTCTGGATGAGCACCGAATTAACCTGGTCCTGTCCGGACAAGAATTATATGGTTTTTCAGGCGTCCTAGATTCCGTCAAATTAGTTGAGCTTATTGCCGGACTCAATGACCGCATTGAGAAAATCACGGGAAAGAATATCGATCTTTTTGAGCGAATGGATAATGAATTTTTTGGTAATTTTTTAAACATTAATGCATTGAGCCATTACCTGGCAGAGAGCATTCAACATGCGCCACTCTAAATACGACAGTAAATACATTAATAAAATTAATATTGAAGGGGTCGAATATAATAACCTCGCCGATGCCGTAGGCACGCCCTGTTATATTTATAGCGCCGGTCAAATAAAGGACGACCTGCAACAACTCAAAGCCGCCCTGCCGCCCGAGCTTCATGTGTTCTTTTCGCTCAAAGCCAACCCCAACCTGTCAATAGTGCGCCTACTGCATCAACAGCAGGTAGGTTGTGAAGTTTGTTCGCTTCCTGAACTGGAAACCGCCCTGATGGCGGGCGTTCAGCCCGACGACATTATCTTCGTCGGACCGGCGAAATCGTATGAGGACCTCCGGCGGAGCGTCGAACTCGGCATTCACGCGGTGGTCGTGGAGTCCGCAGATGAACTGGCGATGCTCGATCGGATTGCCGCTGAACAGGACAAGCGCCCGCGTTTTGCACTGCGCATCAACCCGGACTTCGTTCCCGCCAAAGCGCGTCTCGTCATGACGGGCAAACCGCGGCAGTTCGGTATGGATGAGTCGCAGGCACTCAGCCTGATAGCGCAGCGAGACGCCTACTCTCACCTGCATTTTTGCGGCATTCATATCTATTTGGGCACGCGGATTCTGGACGCGGAAGCGATCGCCCGCAACACCCTCAACATCCTGCGCACCGCCGAAAAATTCCAGCTGGCAACCGGCAATGAACTGGAGTTTGTCGATATCGGCGGCGGGCTGGGGATCGCCTATCACGACAAAGAGACGCCGCTGGACCTCGCCTTGCTGGGCCGATTGTTGCAGGACCCCATCAGGCAGTTTCAGCAACGTCATCCGCGCGCCCGGCTGATCATGGAGTTAGGGCGATTCATCGTCGCCCGCAGCGGCGTGTTTATGACCCGCGTCCGCTACGTCAAATCGTCGCGGGGCAAACACTTTGCCATCTGCGACGGCGGCTCGAACTGTCATGGCGCCGCCGCCGGTTTGGGCGCGGTCATCCGAAGGAACTTTCGCACGGAGCGGCTCGGGGCGGAATCACCGGGCGCACCGCAACAGCATTATGATCTGACCGGCCCTTTGTGCACGCCCACCGACATCATCGGCGAAAATATGCTGTTGCCTACGCTTGCAGCGGGGGATCTTATCGGTTTGTTCAATTCGGGCGCGTACGGTCCCACCGCGTCTCCCGTCTATTTTCTGAGTTTTGGCTACCCCGCCGAAGTGTTGGTCGATGGCGATCGCGCCGTCATGATCCGACGACCTGACGACATGGCTCATCTGCTGCGTCAGCAGCAGGCCGAACCCGTCTCGCTGTCCCCGATACGCGCGAAGCAGCGAGCGTAGCCATGCCTTTGTATTTCGATCGACACGGCATTCAGTGTTTTCATGCCGATCGCGTTCACCTTAGGCGCGATGCGGTTGCCGATGCGCCCGACATCGTGACCGACTGGCTGAAAGGCTTCTACGCCTCAAATGGGAAAGCGCACGGCGCAATGACGGAAGCGCAGACCTGGTTGCAGGCTCCGGTCAGAGTGAGCTTTGAGCAAATAGCGTCGCACTTGATCGCGCAGTTGGCGACGTACCACGACCTGAGAGCGGTCGATGTGGTCGTCGTCGCCCACTGGACCCCGGATTGTGTGATGGGCGGATCGGTCACCAACGCTATTCTGCATCGTATAGAGGCTCGCCACGCCTACGCCTTTGCCGTCAGCGATTGCGGGTTAACCGCGCCGTTTCAGGCGCTGTCGCTCATCGACCGTTACCTTCCTCCCCATCAGGGGAAAGCCCTGCTGGTGAGTCTCGACCAGCCGCTGCTGCTCCATCCCACCGCCTGCTTCAGTCAGGAAACCGTCAGAGCCAGCGGCGCGGCGCTGTGGCTCGACCGACAGCCCGGCGAGGGACGCGTGGCGCTATCGCCCTATGCAGGGGCGAACACGGAGAAGCCAAAGTGCGCGGCCCCGGCCAACGCCCCACAAGAACCGGTTGTGGTGATTGGCACGCCGCCGCTCGGATTTCCGCCGGAGGCGGTGATCTCAACCCTCACGCCCGACCCGTCGCGCCTGAGCGCGGCCCCGTTTTATGCCTTGGCGGAGTACCTGCAAGCGAGCCTCGATGGGCCGACGGCGCTGCTCTCCACCGCCGATGGCGAAACGCCCCCCATGATTTACCTGGCTAGGAGGGAAACGGCATGAACATCATTGATGTCGCGACCGTCATCAACCCGGATCTCACGCCCTTGAATGCGCTTCAGGCGCGTTATCAGTGGGGTGAGCGCAACCACAAGATCTTCTCCCGCTTTCTAAAGCTGGAGTCGGCCTGTCTATTCCCCGAGGAGCCGTTGCCGCAGTTGTTGAAAGGCTGTCTTGAAAAGCTGCTCTCCCGGCATCCCGACAAGCGCAGTCGGATACGCTATCTGGCCTATGCGCACTCGCTGAACGCTACGTTTCCCTTTGGCGCCGACGGTCTGAGAAAAATGGCGGCCACTCTCCTGCCCGCACAGACGGAAGTGCTGTCCGCGACGCAAAACTCCTGCGCCTCGTCGTTTAACGCGCTTTCGCTGCTGACGCACTTGTTACCGGGCGAGGCGGAAGACGGCCCGCAGTATGCGGTCCTGTTGACGGGAGAAAAGTGTTTCCATCAAACGGTTCAATACGCCAATCAAAACGGGATCTTTGGCGAGGGCTGTACCGCACTCCTGTTGACGGATGATGACACGCAGCCGGGCTGTACGGTGCAAGGCGTCGGGCAGGCGATGATCGGCGGCATCGGCAGCCGAACTTATCAAAGCAGTGCATCGCTCGAAAATCGTTACGACCATGATTTTATGCCGACGATGATGCGCGCGATCCATCGGGCGCTGGCCGACGCCGGGATCGGCGCCGATCGGCTGGACGCCATCCTGCCCTATCACATGAGCCCGATCACCTTCGATCGCATCGCCGACCAGCTGAATGTGCCGCGCTCTCGGGTTTTCCGCACCCATCTCTACCGACTGGGCCACTGTTTTTGCGGCGATGGTTTTATCAACCTGCACGAATGCTGTTTCTCCCCTTCCGTCCCTCGCTCGGGCTACTTTCTGGCGGTGGCGGCAGGCGTCGCCGGCAGCTTTGGCGCACGGGTATTTCATCGTAAAGAGGATCGATCACCGAGATGAATGTTCAGGCTCTTATTCAATATCTGGACGATCGCCGTCAGCAGGATCCAGACAACGTGGCGCTCATCGACGAACGCGCCGCCATAACCTTCGCCGCATTACATCAGCGGGCGGAACAGATCGCGGGCTGGATGCAGCATCACGCGCTTTCCCGCGGCGATCGGGTGATCGTGCTGATGAGCAACAGCATCGATCTGGTCGCCTGCTTTTGGGCGACGCAGCGCTGCGGCGCCGTCTATGTGCCGCTCCATCCCGAAACCAAAGCGGAAAAACTGGCATGGATCGCCGACGACTGCGCGGCCAGCCTGATGATCGTCGATGCGGAGCGTGAGGAAGAAGCCCTCCGCGCGGCACCCCTGATGAAGGGGCGCCCACAGCGGCTGGTCGCGGGGGACGCCGCGTTCGCGGAGATCGCCCGCGCCGCGTACGCGTGCACGCTGCCGCCACCGTTAAGCCTCGATCTGGCCAGCCTGATTTATACCTCCGGCTCCACGGGGCATCCCAAGGGCGTCATGCTCACCCAGCGCAACATGATCGCCGCCTCGCAGTCCGTCGCTCACTATTTGCAGCTGGACGCGCGCGATCGCATTTACTGCGCCTTGCCGCTCAGCTTCGACTATGGCCTGCATCAAATCACGATGGCGGCACTGACCGGCGCGACGGTCATCATCGAAAAAAACTTCAGCCGACCGCTGTTCGCGCTCAACCGTTTAGTCCAACAAGGCGCGACCGTCTTTCCGCTGGTGCCGACAATGGTCAGCCTGATCGCGCGTTTGGGGCGGCGTTTCGACTTCACCTCGGTCAAAACGGTGACCAGCACGTCGGCGGCGCTACATGCGAACGATATCGCCACGCTGACGACGGCATTTCCGCAGGCGCGCCTCTTTTCCATGTACGGCCTGACCGAATGCCATCGCTGCACCTGGCTGGACCCACGAGAACTCAGCGCCAGAACGCTGAGCGTGGGCAAGGCGATCCCGGGGACGGAACTGTGGGTGGTGGATGACGCCGGGGCCGCGCACCGCCGCAACGCGACCGGCGAGCTGGTGATTCGCGGCGAAACCGTAATGCGTGGCTACTGGAACAACCCGCAAAAAACGGCCGAAAAATTACGGCCGGGGCGATTCCCCGGCGAGAGCGTGTTGTATACGGGCGACCTCTGTCGCCTTGACGAGGACGGCTTTCTCTATTTCATCAGCCGGATGGATGACGTGTTGAATGCCTGCGGCGAGAAGGTCGCCCCGCGAGAGGTCGAGGGCATCATTTCCACCCATCCGCACGTCACTCAGGTGGCCGTCGTCGGCATCCCGCATGCCGTTTACGGTGACGAAATCGTCGCGTGGATTGAAACCGCGCAGGCGATAGAACCCCGCGCGCTGCGCGACTGGTGTCAAGCCAGAATGGAGCATTATCTGGTCCCCCATCGCTTCCTTTTTTGCGACGCCTTGCCCAAAAACAGCAACCACAAAATCGATCGCCTGCGGTTATGCGCGCTCAGCCACCCCTCATCCCCCACGGCCGGTCTTTCAGGAGAGAAACATGCCGAACTATGAATCTCAGGTCATCGCCGCTATCGCGCTGGTGATGGAAATCGACGATACCTCAGAGCTGCATCGGAACACCCAGATAGAGCGGGATTTGGGCTTTGACAGTGGGTTGTACATTGAGCTGATCATGTATCTGGAAGACGCGATTGATTCGCTGCATTTGGATCCCGCGACGCTGGACATACAGCATTTTGAGTCCATCGGCTCCATTGCGGACTACATCGCCACCCGCGTCTCTTCTGCGGCATCGGCCTGATGGAAGGTCAATCGGCCCTGCTGGCGATCTTCGCCCGATTCAGCGGCTGCAAGCTGCCGGCGGCCATGCTGGGCGAGCGTCGTATGACGTTCGATGCGCTCTACCGCAGCGCTATGCGGCTGGCCGTCACGCTGCGCGCGCAGGGGGACGCGCCCGTCCTCATCTATGGTCACAAGGACTTCGGCTATCTGACGGCGATGTGGGCCTGTATTCTGGCGGGCAGAACCTTTATCCCGACAGAGGCCGACAACTGCGACGCGCGGATCCAGCAGATCCAGCATAGTGCGCAGGCGTCTCTCCTGCTCAATACCACTCAACGAGCCAATCCCGCGACCTGTCGGCAGCTCCCGGTGCGCGACGCAGGCTATCTGGCTGCGCCGCCGGACCTCTCCCGCGTCGTCAACACGGTCGAGGCGGACCAGAACATGTACATCCTGTTTTCATCGGGCACGACGGGACACCCCAAAGGCATTGGCGTGAGCTATGCCAATGTCGCCGACTTGACCCGCTGGTTACACCACGAGTTCCCGCTGGACGGCGCGGTCAGCGGCAATATCCGCTACTGCTTCGACGTGTCGCTCTACGAGCTATGGCTCTCCTGGCTATTTCTGAAGCCGCTGGTCATCCTCGACCACCAGCATTTATTCAACACCCGTCTGGCGATCCAACGCCACGCGGAGGCGGGAACGACCTGTTGGGTCTCGACCCCGAGCCTCACGCGGTGTTATCTCAACGACCGGCAGTTCAATGCCGACGCGCTCCCGGCGCTCAGGCAGTTTATTTTCTGCGGCGAGGTGTTAACGAAAGCGCTGGTCAACGCCCTGTGGCAACGCTTTCCCGGCGCGCGCATCACCAATACCTACGGTCCGACCGAATGCACCGTCGCCGTGACCGCCATCGATATCCACCCCCGCCATGTCGAGGATGAAAGACCGCTGCCGCTCGGCGGCGTTCGCCCCGGAACCCGCATCACGCTGTCGCCGCCCGGAGACGCTATCGGGGAGCTGATCATCAGCGGCAAAGCGGTAGGGTCGGGTTATTTGAACGCGACGCCGGAACAGCAGGCCCGCTTCTTCGTGAATGACCGGGGCGAAAAAGCCTACCGGACCGGCGATCGTGGCGTCATCAGGGACGATATTTTCTATTTTCAGGGCCGAAGCGACCGCGAGATCAAACTGCAAGGCTATCGCATCGATCTCAACGACATTGAACAGGTGCTCCTGAGTCTGCCCGGCGTGCGCGAAGCGTTCGTCGAGACCTGGCGCCGACACGGCTATCTACAAGGGATCTGCGCGTTTGTGCTCAGTGACGAGGGTGACGACACGGACTTTGCGCGGCTGGGAAACGCGATGGCGACGCGCATGCCGCCCTGGATGATCCCCAGGCGCTGGTACGCCATCAGCGAACCTTGCCTGAATTTCAACAGCAAGCTGGATCGACACGCGGTTAGCGCTGCGGCTCAGTCAAAAGGGAAATATTATGTTTACATCCATGATGCGGATGATCGGCCGGCAGCTTATCAGTAACCGCCGGATTGCCATCGTCAATGCACAGGGAAGCTGGCGTTATGCCGATATCGCCTCGCGGGTCGGCGCTATCTGCCGTGAGTTGGCGCGCATTCAACCGAAACGCGCGCTCATTTACGGTCATAAGGAGCGCGACACGGCGGCGGCGCTGCTGGCCTGCGCCTGGTCCGGCATTCCGTTTACCGTCGTCGATAGCGTCAACCCGCCGCTGCGTATGGAACGTATCGCCGCCCTCTATGGCATTGAGCTGATTCTGGACGGGCGCGAACATCCGAATACCGCGCCGACGGCCCCTGAGCCATTTCCCTGCCTATGCCTGCCCGCCCTGCCGGACGGCGCCCTCACCGGCGGCTACACTCGGCCTTCATGCGACAATCCGCTCTTTTATGTCCTTTCCACTTCCGGCAGCACCGGGCAGCCCAAAGGCGTGCAGATCGGTTGCGATCATTTCGGCGCATTTTTTGGCTGGTATCATCGCGTGCTGCGTGAGGCGGGCGCGGAGGAGGAAGGGCATCTCAATCATGCCCGGCTGTCGTTCGATATGGGGCTGCTGGATTTCTTCACCTGTTTTGCCTTGGGTCGGCCGCTCATCATGCTGCCGCATGAATATAACGCGCTGCCTCGTCTGAACCTCAACCTGATGGTCTCCGAGCCGGACGTCATCCTGTCGAGCGGGTTTTCTACCCCGAGTTTTTTGGACATCATGTGCAAGGATCCGCGTTTTAACGCGGAGACGTTACCGCATTTTCGGACCGTGATGGTCGGGGGTGAATACGTCTCTCCGCACCTGATCGATCGCCTGTTGGTCCGCTTCCCATCCCTCAGAATCTTACATGCCTACGGCCCGACGGAGACGACCTGTCTGACTCACCTCCATCCGATAGACAACACAACCGAGCAGGAGGCGGGCCTGCTCCCGCTGGGCCAGCCTTGCGGCACGCTGCGCGTCGCCATTGAAGACAGGCATCACAACGCGCTGCCGGAAAACGACATCGGGGAAGTCGTTATTTACGGCGATCAGGTCGGGCTGGGCTATCTGCCGGAGTCTCACCCTAACCATGTCGCCTTCGGCTCACGTCACGGCGTCCCGTTCTATCGCACCGGCGATCTGGGGTGGCTGGATGCGCAGGGCCATCTGTTTATCAAGGGGCGGCTCGACTCGCAGGTCAAGTGGCATGGCAACCGCATCGATTTGCAGGAAATCGATGCCGCGGCGTGCCGTTTCGTCCATACGGTCATGGCGACGACGCTGCCTGTCTATCAGGAGCATAAGTTGGCCGACGTACTCTTATTCGTCCAGCTCCATCCTCACATCGACAACGGCGAACATGAATTTCGGGTCCATTTATCCCATCAGTTGCCCCACTATATGGTCCCCACGAGCATTCGCTTTATTTCCGAATTTCCTCTGAATCAAAACGGAAAAATTGATCGCCAGGCGTTGTTGCACCGCGTCACCGCCGCGCTCAAATAGCATCAGCACACGCGTTCATTGCAAGCCGGGTAAAAAAAAACGTGATTAATCACTCTATTCTGTCACGTCTCAGGGTGATGAGCAGGCCGTCTGAATAGACAGAGGAAATGTCATGGAAATCAGTTCAACACATCATGCGCTTCGTGTATTAGCGATGACGACGTTCGATTCAGGCCGGGATATCGGGCGACGGTTGGAGGCCGATGCAGGCCATTACCGGCATACCGATGACTATGCGTTGGCGCCGCAGCTCAATCGTCTGGGGCTGCCCGAAAAGTGGAATCCCACGCCGCTGGTTCTGGAAAACGGCGACGTCTTGTATGAATTGACGGTTTCTCAACGCTGTTATTTTTATGAGGCGCTGGGATATATCGATCCCAACCTGATATTCGCCAGTCCCACACCCGGCATGGCGGGCTTTGTGATTGAGGCCATCGGCAGCAATGCCCAGCAAGAGACCTTCTTCACCCACTTCAAAACTAAACTAAGCCGCAGCTGCTTTGCCATGAGCGAACCGGGTCGAGGATCGGACGCGGGCGCTATTCAGACGCAGGCGCGGAAAGTGGACGGCGGATGGCGTATCAGCGGTGAAAAATATTTCATCGGCAACGGCCTTATCGCCGACATCGGCATTGTCTTCGCCCGTACGGCCGAAGGCCCTCTGGGGCTGAATATGTTTCTGTTTGAACCGGGCAAGGTCGATGGGTTCGAGGCTACCCGTCTTCCCGTTTATGGGGTTCCCGGCAGTAATATCTCGCACCTGCGCTTCGATGACATGTTTCTGCCGGAGGAGGCGATGGTCGGCGCACATCTGAACCCTGCTCAGCGCTTTTCTTCCGCCACCCTCGCGACGTTCGATAATCTGCGCCCCTGCGTCGGCGCGCTTGCGCTGGGTGTCGCCCGGGCGCTGTTGGATCACGTCGTCGACGCGGGCTATTTTCCGCGCGCTCAGGACGCGCGCCTGCGGACGATGCGCAGACGGTTGTCCGCCGGACTTTATCGCCTGTTGACCCTCGCGGAGCGCATAGATCGCGGCGAGCGTATCGGCCGGCTTATCGGCCTTGCCAAGGCGGACACCACCCTGCTGGCGGAGCAGTTGGTCAATGAGCTGGCCCACGCCTGCGACCCCGCGGTGGTCTGCGATCCGTTCTTTTGCAAAGCCTGGCGCGACATCAGCGGTTTCGAATACACGGAAGGCACACGCAATATTCACCTGCTGAACGCCAGCCACGTATTTAAAAGCGAGCCGGTTCATGCGTGACGTTTCACGATTCTGGATCGGCCAGCTGGGCCTGCTGCGCCTGAATATCTCGTGGCGGACGGCGAACGACTTCGATCTGGCTGGGCTGAGTTGCTGGCACGCGCTGCACCCCGAGGACATTGAGGCTCAGTCCCTGCGCATTGCGGCGTGCCCTTACGCGTGCGAAAACATCCACATCGCTCATCACCCGACGGTCGTAAACACCCTACGCAACCTGAGGAAGCACGACTCGGACTCACTGCTGTATCTGCACACCGGTCTGGCGAAAGAGTGCAAAACCGCCATGCTGCCCAATTTTATCTGGCAGACGGGCCAATACAGTGAAGTCCTTGGACTGGCGGTGGATCAGCCGATGCCGGGATGGTCTGAAATACAGCTGGCGGCCGCCATGGCGCAGGAGTACGGCGGTTGCTGGCTGGTGTTGGACGCTATTACCCGTTTCACCCCCCGCCCTGAACAGGCGTCGTCCCACCTGATGTATCTGCATTTCACTTCAGAAGCGGCGACGCTCAAGGCAGGGGGATGGCGCTGGGATATCGCCGCGCAGCCCGAAGCGGATCGCCTGAGCCTGACCGACTGGCTGACGCGGCCCGCAGAAGGCGATGTCCTGCTGGACGCCGTAGGCGAACATCCCCCTGTCACTCTGAAAGTCGAACAAATCAGGGAGCGGATATGTCGATGAAAGCCGCGAAATCAGCGGCGCTGCTGCCGGATGTCGAGTGTCCTCGCCCCCAACCGCCGCGCTGCGCAGGCGACGGATCTGACGCAGAGCACAGCGAGTTTTATCCCTTGTCAGGCGAGAGGCGATCTGATGCGTCTGACGATTAACGACATGGAGATCGTCTTCGCGCCGAAGATGCAGACGCTGGACGAAGCGGCGCGGGCGCTAGGGCTGACGCGAATAGAAACCAGAATGTTTGAGCGGTTCTACGGATTGCGGCAATTTCCTCATGACGAGAGCCAGAATTTGACCGCTCTAATCGAGCCTGCGTTGCAAAATATTGTCGGACGCCACGCCGCTATGGCCGATGACATCAAACTCTGCGTACATTGCCACACCATCCCTTCCGTCACCCCCTTCGACGCGCCTATTCTGCCCTCGCTGGTCAGGCGGGTAGTGGGTGAGCACGTCGAATATGCGGGATATACCATGAGTCATTGCGCCACCGGACTCGTGGCGCTGGAGCAGCTTGCCAGCTGGCTTGGCGACGATGAATACGCCCTGGTGATCATCGCGGAGAAGGCGTTCCATCCCAAAGTCCAGCTCATCGCCGACACCACCATCATGGGCGAAGCCGCCTGTGTTCTGCTGGTGTCGCGACGTCCCGGCCCGGTGCGCCTGCTCGGAACGACGACGACGCGCGATGGCCAGTTCAGCATCAACAGCGGGCACTTTACGGACGCCAGTCCGATGCATTTTCCACATAGCTACACCGATTTTGTGTGCCGCCACATCATCAAGAGCCTCGAGCACGCCGGCCTGGGCCTGAACGACATTACGCACATTGCGCCCCATAACGTCAACCTGGCGTCCTGGAAAGACATCGAAAGAACGCTGTCTCTGCCTGCCGGTAAAATCGTCATGGAGAACATCGCTCAGTACGGCCACTGTTTCGGCGCGGATCCTTTTATCAATTTGCAGCACCTGATCGAAACCAGACAAATAAAGCCCGGCGATAAAGTCTTATTAATCAGTATTGGCTTAGGGATTACGGCGGCCTCCGCCATTGTGGAATATGTTCCTGAAGTTTAATTAACGCGTCCAAATGCAATCTGAATCAATTCAATGATTCGGCAAGGAATAGACTGCATTCAGGATAGCGCTACGCTCAATCATTCGAGTGGCAGGACGGTGTCAAGAGCACGGATGCGCTGGCCAGGATCGGTAAATCTGGTCAGCCAACGCCCTTGCAACGTGAGCCTGACGAAGATATCGCGGCACCATGGATCGGCAGAGGGATAGTAGTGAAAAAGGATGAATATAACCTGAACGTATTGGATAACAGCCTGGATACCTTTCATTCCGCGGGTTTGATTATCGAAGATAACGTTGAGGAAGGTGTATTTCATATCAAGGATGACCTGTTATTAACGTTATCGCATACCGGCTTGCCCGATAAATACAATCCCTGGCGGGACCATGCCGCCTCACTGCCGTTTGATATGCGTCACTTCCCCACCTATTTACGCGTCGTGGAATATATTTCGCGAGCGGACGCCAGCTGTTTACTGGCCCTGCCCGGCACCTCTCTCGCCTGCCGGGCCATGCTGCTGCTGGGCGATGACGCGCAACAGGATCACTTTTTTTCCCGATTTCTGACACAGCCGACATGGACCTTTTTCGCCGTAAGCGAACCGGAAGTCGGCTCTGATGCCGCCTCGATTACGACCCGTCTGGACCACGCTGAACAAGGGCTAACACTGACGGGAAGCAAGATGTTCATCGGCGGCGCGCAAATGGCCAGCATCGGTCTGGCGTTCGCGCGGCACGACGACAGACCGCAGCTGATCATGGTGGAGCCGAAACAAGCGCCGGAGGCGATTACCGTCGAGCCGCTCGCGGCCTACGGTCTTGCCGGCGCGGGGTTGTCCCGGATCACGTTCGACGCGTTCCCCGTTCAGCCTGAACAGATACTGGGATTAACCGCCAGCCCATTACGACAGGGCATCAACGCGTTAACGCAGGTCTTCGAGAAGCATCGCCCCCTTGTCGCCGCCATGGCGCTAGGGACCGCGCGCGGTTTTCTGGAGGCGCTCGCCCAGGAAGATATTCACGAGAAAGATCTCTGGCGGCAGTACCACTCTCTGCATACCCGCCTGATGGAAGTGGGCGATCACTTTCATCAGGCGCGTTCGCGCGTCTGGCAGACCAGCCAGATTAAACGGCAGGCCACGGCGTTCGTCGAGCGGGTCGCCCATCGGCTTCCTCATCTTCTGCCCACGGAATATTGGGGGAATCAGCCGGGTCTCATGAAAAGATACCGCGATGCGTTTGCCTTCGAATACATGGAAGGGACGTCAAATATTCATCTGCTCAACGGCTGGTGCGGCTTCCTGGCCGATAAGGAGAAGGGATGAGCCTTAGCCTGCATCCCCGCGACATCCTCTGGAAGACGTTTGGCGAGCTTGAACCGTTTAACCCGGTCTGGCTCGATGAAGTCGACCACTGGGAAGGTTATATCGCGGCGTTTTTTCAGTCGAACGGCCTGCCGTGGGATCCCGCGCAAAGCCGTGTCGTCGAGTGTATATCCGCCGAGGACAAAGCGCCGTTCGTGCGCATGATGGACTCGCTGTTGCCGTCGCTTCAGGCACGCGCCGATTGTCAGGATATCGACGTGGTGATGATGGCGCACTGGACGCCAGACCTGCACCTGGGGACGTCCGTCGTTAATCACGTTGTCCACCAGCTGAATCTCAGCGAACAGAGTTTTGCGCTGGCCATCAGCGACCGCGGGCTGTCCGCCCCGCTTTTCGCTTTCGACGCGCTGCACCGCTACCTTCGCCACAGCGACCGGCGGGCTTTGCTGTTGATTGCCGACCAAAAGCACCTGCTCTATCGCTCCCCGCTGATGCAGGCGCTCGCGCCCCACAACAGCGCCTGCATCGTCGCCGTGAATCGGAGCAGCGAAGGCTGGCGCTATCTGGGCTACCAACGCCGCGAGCGGGATGCGTTAGGGCTGGCGGCGCATTGCGAAGGGTTAAAACAGCATTTTGGGCTGACGGATCGCTACCGCCTCGTTGCCAGTCCCACCTTGCTGTCCTCGCTGCCCGCGCACGGACACCCTATTCCTGCGGATGATCGCCTGTTATGCACCTCGCTATTTGCGGCCTTGGAGCAAAGCGACACGCGCTACGACCATCTGCTGCTGTTACAGGAAGAGACGACGATCACCGCACTGGCCTTTCAGGGCACGGAGAATCAAGCATGCGACTAACCCGCATGGTGGACGACATTCCCACGGAGCGCGTCGACGCGGTCGATGTCATTCAAGCGGCCGGCGGCAGCCGCAGCGAAGCCCGCGTGTTCAGCAAACTGTTCGGTATCGAACAGGTCGCCGCGCTGCCGCACACGGTCTCACTCCTGCACACCTTTTCGACTCTGCTGGACAGACTCGAGGTCAGCGCCGAAGAGACGCCGGTGGATACGCTGATTTACGTGCATGCCCTGCCGATTCAGTCTGTCGAAGGGGAAGGCGTGACAACGGAGTTGGTGCGCCGCCATCCCGCCTTGAAGCAGGTAAAACGCCGCTACGAGATTGATCAGCACAACTGCGGCGGTGGGTTCTGGGGGCTGAAAATGCTCCAGACGCTCTTCCGAACCGGACTCTCGCAACGCGCGCTGCTGCTCCTGGGCGATTCGCTCAGCGTTTTTGGACTGGGGGAACGTTATATCCCCGGCTGCACAATTCTGGGAGACGGATTCGTCGTCATGCTGCTGGACAATCGGGATGACGGCATACAGCTGACGCCCCCTTTTGGGGAACATCGCGCGGAATTCTGGCCTGGACTATTTATCGAATCGCCGCAAAAAAGCGCCTTCTATGCCGAGCACAACGCGATGATGGCCCACGCGCTGAAAGAAATCGAATTTTCATTTCAGACCCATGACGTGCTGCTGCCGCACAATATCAACCGCTTGACCTGGCTCAACTTCACGCGGCGCAATCCTGAGTTCGAGGCACGTATCGATACCCGTTTATTGCCTGACGTGGGCCACTGCTGTGCGGCCGATCCCTTTTTATTGCTGAGCCGCCGATTGCAAAATACGCAGCCCTTATCAAAACGCTGCGGCCTGCTTTCCATCGGCGCAGGCGCTTTCATCGGCGCCTGTAACGTCATTCCAGACCCTCGGTACATCTCCGGAGACGATAAGGAGAAGACGTGATACGACCTTATGCATCGCTCCCCGCCGTTGTCGTCGATGAGCAGCGTTTACGCGCGATCGGCATTTTGAAAACGGTGGAAGAAGCCGTCGCGGCCGAGGGCGATCGGGTCCGGCTCCGGTTCGCCAACAGCGCCGATCTGGTCGTATTGGGAGGCGCCCGTCATGTGCGCGAGTGGCAGCAGAATGAAGAATGTTTCGGTAAGGACGTCATGACGCTGCCCTCCTCCGCGGCCGTTGGCCGCCTGCTGCTGGGAGATGCGCTCACGTTTGCTCAGGATGGCGACGAATGGCGCCGGATCAGAAAACTCACCGTGCAGCAGGTCAATCCGAAGTGCGCGTCGTTGCAGCGCGCCCTGACAGACAGCGCCGACTGGCTTGTCGAACAGTTCGCCACATCGGCGCCGGTGACTCTGCGCGCGCTGACGCTCGAATGGGCGGTACGCGCTGTAATGCCGCCTTTCATCGGGCATACCTGTACGCTCCAGGAAGGTCAACGCTTCGCCACGGAAACCCATCAGACGTTCTACGCGCTGATCCGGAAGGCCGCCACCGTCGATCGAGACACGTTGCTGCACGATCCCACGCTGCTGAATTATCGCGCACGCCTGCATACGCTGGTGGATGCGAGCCTGTGCGGCATCGCCGAGGAGCCGGATACCATGCTGGCCCAGCTTTACCACGCTCTCGACGTCGCCCGCCACCCAGAGCGTAAAGCGTCGCTGGCAAATCAGGTGATGGGTAATCTGTCCGGCAGCATCGATAACCCGGCCACCAGCCTGCAGTGGTGTCTCATCCATCTGGCACGGCATCCCGAAGCGCAGGCGCGGATCTATCAGGAAGCGCGCGCGCTGCCACGCGACGGGATCAGCCTGCAAAAATGCCCCATCACGCTGGCCGCCGTGAAAGAAGCATTGCGGCTGACACCGGTCTCATCGCTGGTCGAACGGACGGTATTGCGGGACATCGACATCGACGGTTACCGCCTTCCCGCCGGCACTGCGGTCCTGTTCGCCCCTTGGCTGGTGCATCATGACGCCCGCTTTTGGCCTGAACCGATGCGGTTCGATATCGATCGTTTTCTTCATGGTCCCATCCCGCCGTACCACTATTTTCCTTTCGGGACGGGCAAACGCCACTGCGTGGGGATGTCGCTTTCGCTTCATCAGCTGGTGATGACACTGGCTCGGCTCTCATTGAGCTGCCGCTTCCAACTAACGCCCGGAACGCGACCGGTGGACCTACGCCCGGAGTTTGGTCTCAACCTGGCGCCACGAGGCGATGTATCCCTAACGACCACGCCTCTGGCGACCCCGATTTCTGCTGATTCTTTTTAAATATGCGCTACGGAGGTCACATGACACGCTTGAACACCGTTTTTTCCATTGCCTTGCTTTATGGCGTCACCCTCAACGCCGCTTACGCGAATAAGATCGAGAAACGGATACCGATTGCTTCCTTCAACGAACTTGAATTATCTAAAGGGCTTAACGTCACTCTTAAATGCGCCGAGAAGCCTTATGCGGTGGCCAGTGCTTCCCAAAAAGTGTTGGATCAATTGCAGGTCAATTCGGCGAGCAAGAAGCTGAGCATGACGGGAGTGACCCGCGACGTAGAGGGGTGGGATCTTTCGGACAATAAAACGGACCTGACGATTTTTACGGATTACCCCGTGCAGTCGCTCAAAACCACCTTTGGCGTCAATCTGAAAGCCGATGCCTGCGCCCTCAGCTCGGATCAATTGATGGTCGATGGCAGCATGGGCGCGACAATCGCGCTGAGCGGCTACATCCAGCGCCTGGATGCCAAGCTTGCCATGGGCGCGAAGCTAATCAACGCCACCCACGATCTGGTGATCCAATCCGCGCATATGGATGTGGCGATGGGCGCGGAAGCAGACCTGTGCCGCGCACGGGAAATCTCGGGCAGCGCCGCCATGGGCGGGCTGGTTTATATAGGCACGGACACGCGCAGCACACTGTCCAGCGAGATGGGCGCAACGGTGCGGACCCGCGATTGCCAATGATCCTAAAGGGACCCGTCAACGCCTAAGACGTGCGGTCATCAGGCGCTGACGTAAGCAAGGCCTCAAACCATGAATAGCACTTGTCTCTGCGAGCCGAGTGCTATTCCCCTCAACCTTCGCGAACAACGATGAATAATACTGCGCCCTCTTCCCCGTGGTGGTTCGTATCAGCGGTCCCCCCCTCAGAATAGGTAACCTATCCAAAGGCGATCGTCCTCGCCTACATAACGAACCGTTCACCACTCGTGAGAGCCCAGAAAGACGCGAGCTTAAATTATTAATCATGAAGAGAGTAAGTGCTTTTATCACATCAGCGACGACTTAATCCGAAGACCAGGCATATTTTAAATATAGAGATAACATTAATTCACCCTCAGTAAAGATAAAATCAACCCTGTTGTTATCCTTATATTTTTATAAAAAAACCTCGACAGATTTATTTATTAATGACCTCAATGGACATCTGTTGGTTATTTAATTTTTATGCCTCATAAAAATAAAAAAATTAATCTCAGCCCGTGTTGATTATCACAACAGCCAATGCTAATTATGTATTCAGCGTAAATATTCTCGAGGGCGACTCAATGTCGCCTCATCACGTTCATTGTTTTGACTAGACGATATCGCCCACCGGCTTGTTTTTGCGACCCTATTATTTTGTCAGCGGGTGAGGTTCATTCGAAATATTCTTCCACGGAAAGGAGTCTTCATGTCTGGTCCATCCGCCACAATCACGCCTTGTGTACTGACGACCAACCCAGTGCTGCTGGGAGGCGAAAACCGTTCAGGCACGACGTTGCTCAGCGTCATTCTCGATTCGCATCCGGACCTTGTCGTCGGCCCGGAAATCGACTTCACGGAGCCGGTTAATCTTGGTCCGCACATTTTGGCCGTCTGCGACTTTTTGGATGCCAACGAAAATCTGCTCATCGGGGCCACAAAGGAGACGTTCGCCCCCGAGTGGTATGACGGCGTGCATTTCGTGGTGCAGTGTGAGCGCTTCGGCCTCGCTCGCGACGAAGTCAGAGCGTTGGTGAAGAACCTGATGGCCGAGTGCGGCCGGGATCTTTCCGCGCTTGAAGACCGCTGCCGTCTTATCGAGTTGATGGGAGAATGTCGACGCAAACAAACGGGGACGCAACGCTGGGGGCTGAAACTACAGCGCAGAATCAAGGATATTGGCACCTATGCCGCGATCTGGCCTGAGGCCCGGTTTATTCATATCGTCCGCGACGGACGGGATCTGGCGGCCTCTCACCTCAAGACCGTTCCCGATTGGGGATATCAGACGATCGCCGAAGCCGCCCACGGCTGGCTGGAGATTGTCGCCCATGCTCGTCTGACCGCACCGGACTCTCGTTATCTGGAGATCCGCTATGAAGATCTGGTGACCCAGCCTCGCGAGACGATTGCGCAAATGCTGGACTTTCTGGGACTGCCGTGGGATGAGGCGGTGATGCGCCATGCCGATCAGAACCATGCCCTGTTCGACAAGCCCTGGGGCCATCCTTCCGCTGAGACGGCGCGTCAACCGCTCTACCGGGGCCGTAATGGACGCTATCTACAGGACCTCAGCCCGACGCAAATTGCTGAATTCGAGCACATCGCGGGTGACGAATTGAAGCGTCTGGGCTACGAGCTGTAAGCTCATCAAAGAACGGCGGAGAGCATGGCGATGCAGGGTTTACAGGATGTTTCACAGCGGCTGCCCCGCAGCTTCCACCTACTTCTCGCTGGCCAATCGCTCTCCCTGGTCGGCACGCAGGTCACGCACCTTGCTCTCCCCCTGACTGCGATCAACCTCAATCATGCCAGCCCGTTCGAAACCGGCGTTCTGCTGGCCTGTAGCAGAACGCCGTACCTGCTGCTCGGGCTGTTTGCCGGTTTGCTCGTCGACAGCTACTCACACCGTCTGCTGTTGATGACGGCCAACATCATCATGGCGCTGACGCTGGCCAGCGTGCCGCTGGTTTTTTTTCTTTCCGGCCACGTCAGCATGTTGCATCTCTACACCGTCGCCACGCTGACCGGCGCCGCAATGGTGGTCGCCGACGTCACCTTTCTGGCCTGGGTGCCCGCGCTGGTGCCCTATCGGCAACTGACAAAGGCGCAAAGCCGACTGGAACTCGGGCAGTCCGCCGTCATGGTCATCGGCCTGCCGATCGCCGGATGGCTGATCGCGGCTACCTCGCCCGCATTGGCGATACTGGCCGACTCCGTCTCCTTCCTGCTGATGTCGGCCCTGCTTCCTTTTGTCGCCACCGCGTCGGCGCGTCGGCGGCTTAACGTCAGTTCTGCCGGTGACATCCCCACGGGCGGCGCGCTAACGCGTATTTTGAAGGAGGCGGCCGAGGGCATGCGATTTTTGATCCGTACGCCGCCGCTGCGCGCGTCAACCTTCGCCACCGTCACGCTGATCTTTTTCTACAGCGCCTATTCCGCTGTTTTCATTCTCTATCTCTCCGACCAGCTGAAACTGACCTCGACTGAAATTGGTATTGTGACCAGCGTTGCCGCCGTCGGCTGCGTCGTGGGGGCCTTGCTGGCCCGCCCGGCGGCAAGCGTTCTGGGCCTGGGCCGCACGCTGGTCGCGGCGATCCTCATCAGCGCCATCGGCGCCATGCTCTGTCCGCTGCTGCCGAACCTACTCGTCGTCGGGTTATCCCAATGCATCATGTGGGTCGGCATACAGACCTACAACGTCCATCAGGTCCCCATCCGTTATGCGTTGGCTCCGACGAAGATCCACGGGCGGGTGAACGCGAGCATCCGTACGCTGGTCTGGGGGCTGGCACCGTTAGGCGCCGTAGTCGGCGGCACCTGCGGGATGTGGCTGGGAACGCGAACGACGCTGTTTGTGACGGGCGTGCTGATCGCCGCCGCCGCCGTGTGGATCGTCATGTCGCCGTTGTGGACGGTGCGCGAACCTCAACTCGCTGCGCTCCGCAACGAAACCGCCAATGCCTGAGTCTTTTCGTCCTTCACCGATACAGGGAAACGATCATGAAGTTCACAGATATAGCCTCACTTAATCTGCCCGCAGGACGCCTCACCGCCTGGCGCGTTAACGGTCCTTCCGCCACCGACGACCGTTGGGTCAAGGACCCTCGCCGGGCCTCCTGCCTACAGGAAGCGAGCATCATGGGCGCGCTGGATGACAGGGAGAACAACGCGTCGACGGCCTCCTGGCTGGGATGCGCCTTTGATATGTCGGCCGACTTGAACGCTTCGGCTTTCATCACAGCCATCCGTCAATGGATCGACCGACATGAGACCTTACGCAGCCACCTTATCCCCCGCGCCGACCGCCGGTTAGCGCGCATGACGCTAAAACCTGGCGCCATCGAAGTACGCCCCGGCAAAGTCGGGAGCTTTACCGACGCTCAGCCGATGGCGAACCAGCTCGAAGCGCTGTTCGATCGCGAAGTCGGCCCCCTCGACTGGCCGGGCTATCTCTTTACCACCATTAGTCATTCTGAAGCGACGACCGTGTGTCTCGCGGTGGACCACACGCTGATCGACGGCTATTCCCTTTTCCAGATCCCCGGCGAGATCCATACGCTATACGACGCCGCCCTGTCGGCATCGGAAGAGTGCGCCGCCCAGCCTGCCCTTCCGCCCGTCGCCAGCTATCTCGACTTCGCCGAGGCGGAGCGCAAAGCGTCGGAGACGGTCACCGCCAGCCATGAAGGCATTCAGCGCTGGAAGACCTTCGTAGCGGAGGGAGACGGCCGCCTGCCGCCGTTTCCCCTCTCTCTGGGAGCGGTGGGCGATGGCCTGACCGAGCAACCGAGCGGCCACGCCAGAGTGTTTGATAAAGAGGAGGCCAACGCGTTTGCACAGATCTGCCGTTCCGCCGGAGGCGACATTTTTTCCGGGCTGTTGGCCTGTCTGGCAAAGTCCGCCAACGAACGCACGGGCCAGGAGGATTTTCGCACCATGATCCCCTTCCAGACGCAAACCGCTCAGCGCCAGCCGTCGGTAGGCTGGTACGTGGGTATGGGACCGGTGGCATTTCCTATCGACGGGAACTACTCATTTACTCAGGCGATGGGTGAGGCGGCAAACGGACTGGTCGGCGTCAAAGCGTTGGCCCAGATACCGATAACCCGCGTGGCCGAGCTTCTCGACCAGCCTCTACGCGACCCCTTTATGATCTCCTACATGGAGCTACGACGTATTTCAGGCGCGCGCGAGTGGGCAAGGTGGCAAGTCAAAAGCTTCCGCAGCCGCAGCGTCGACCCTGATGAAGTGTGTCTGTGGTATGTGCGCACGCATGACGGTCTGTTTATCAATTATCGCCATCCCGCCACGCCTCAGGCCGCCGTGGTGATCGCCGACTACCTCGCACGGACGAAAGATCTTCTGACATCGATTATCGCCACCGAATGCTGGTAAGGTGTTCTCTGCTTTCTATAGGGGGAAAGGTTTTCCTGGGAATGGAATGCAAGCGGTGAGCTGTAGGAAGGCATTATAAAAACGAAAAAACCGTATACATTTTTTAAACGTATGCGGCTTTTTCGTCCAGTTCGTTGAAAAATAGCAGAAAGAATTCGTTGTATTTTTGCAGCCTCGTTTTTGAATCATCTTCATGTTGGAACAGATTTCAAAAGGCGAAGGCAGAGTAACCCTTGAAGCCCACTATCAATGCTTAATGCAGCCACACTTGATACTGAGTAGAGATAACACCGCCTTCTTTCCTGTCATCAGCAATTATTATATGTATAGCTATGCAATCACCAATGATGACCACAGCACCTATGATTACTTATACCATCATGATTTTTAACTATTAATCAATTGGTTTGAATTTAGATCAATATGTCATGTTAACCGTCAGTTGAGCTGAACCGGTGGAAATAGGCGGAAAAGAATATCCACTATTGATCCGATACGCTAAATAGAAAGGCGTATTAGGTTTTTTTCCATCGGTATTAAAGAAGGTAGTGGTTCCACTTTTAATCCTGGTTACATCAAGGCAAGTACTATCATCACCATGACATAACCAAGCAATAAACGTTGCTTTTGACGGTATATTCCAGCCAATTGAATACTTCCAATCTACTTTGTTAATCTTGGCATTTGAAGGAAATATAGCAGATGAAGGAATAGAGAAATTAGTTGTATACGAAAAGTTAGGAGAGTAAATAACGATTCCTTGCGCTGACGAAGAGTATCCTTTGGCTGCATAGGCTTGCAAGCTACCAAGCATTAATGCACACGCTATTGTTTTTACTAAAATAGAAAAACATTTTGTAGATTTCATATGCGAATCCTTTACATGATAATAAAATAGAAGAAAATCATTATGTCCAGCCAGGTCAAACAAACATTAATCATCTTCTATTTAATTAGCTTCCCGACTAATTTATTAGTAAGTATTAATTTTTGGTTCAACTGACGAGACAGGTGTCATAATACAACCCCTTTAGCAATGGTCAACCAACACATCGCCATATTAATAAACGAGATATTCTTTATTTTTATACTATTTCTCGATGAGTTTATTTTTTGAATCGATCATTCCTGACAATAACGAAATATATTTATCACTAAGGGTTTGAGCGGATAATTACATTATGATGGGATATCGACTCTGCATAATATTGCTGTTCCCGATGGAAAACGCAGGCATTTCGTAGGACATTTTCGCCGGGCTTCCACTCTCCACCAGGGGCTCCATGAGAGCGAAAAAAAGCCGCATACCCTTTTAAAGGTATACGGCTTTTTCATCCAGCACGTTAAACAACATTCTGGGAAAGATAAGTGGCGGAACGGACGGGACTCGAACCCGCGACCCCCTGCGTGACAGGCAGGTATTCTAACCAACTGAACTACCGCTCCACTCTGCGCTCTGTGAGCGGCTTGAATACTAGAATGGCGCCCTTATCACGTCAATGCTTTTTCACGCTAACCGACTCTGTTTGCTCATATTTACAGCGCAAAGCCTCTCTTTCTCACAGATGGCGATCAATCACGCCACAGGCAGCTACCGCCTTTTTTCACGATCAGATCGAGTCTCTGTTCATGCGCCATCACTTCGTCATCGCTGGCATAGATCACCGGCAAGGCGGACGCCGGACGCACGATGCGCTGAATCGTGTCTGTCTGATTGGCCTGCTGCGTCCCTTCGTTTTCCATTGAAAACGCAAGCGACCGCTGGCCGCCGGTCATCGCCAGATAGACTTCTGCCAGTATCTCGGCATCCAGCAACGCGCCGTGCAGCGTACGTTTGCTGTTGTCGATCAGATAGCGGTCGCACAACGCATCCAGGTTGTTACGTTTGCCGGGGAAGAGCTTACGGGCCAACAGCAGGCTATCCGTGATTTTGCAGAAGGTTTCCGTCTTTGGAATATCCCGCTGCAACATCCGAAACTCGTAGTCCATAAAGCCGATATCAAACGCTGCGTTATGGATGACCAGCTCGGCGCCACGGATGAAATCCATGAAGTCGTCGGCAATGTCGGCGTAGGTGGGTTTATCGACCAGGAATTCGTCGCTGATACCGTGAACATTGTAGGCTTCCGGATCGATCAGGCGATCGGGTTTGAGGTAAACATGATAGTTGCGGCCGGTCAGACGGCGGTTGATCACCTCGACGGCGCCGATTTCGATGATGCGATGACCTTCGTAATGAACACCCAACTTGTTCATACCCGTGGTTTCGGTATCCAGGACGATTTGTCGTGTTATTTCAGTGCTCATCGTTTTCGTTTATGTCAGACTTGTGGTTTTCAGCATGGACAAGAGTCTACCAGAGATGCGTAAACAGGTAGAAATTTTCACCGATGGCTCCTGCCTCGGCAACCCCGGTCCCGGCGGTTACGGCGCGGTGTTGCGCTATAAACAGCACGAAAAAGAGCTCAGTGCGGGTTACCGTCTCACGACGAATAATCGCATGGAGTTGATGGCGGCGATTGTTTCGCTGGAGTCGCTGACGACGCCTTGCGACGTGACGCTCAGTACGGACAGCCAATACGTGCGTCAAGGGATCACCAACTGGATCCACAACTGGAAAAAGCGTGGCTGGAAAACCGCCGATAAAAAGCCGGTTAAAAATGTCGATCTCTGGCAGCGTCTGGATTTAGCCATCCACCAACACACTATTCAGTGGGAGTGGGTGAAAGGTCATGCCGGTCACCCAGAAAACGAGCGATGCGATCAGTTGGCGCGTGAAGCCGCGGGCGCGCCAACGCTGGATGACGTCGGTTACAAACAGGATTAATCCGGACCGCGACGATAGCTTTTCGTCGCGCCCACCGGACTGCGCATGGGCGCTTTTTTCAGTCGGGATCGCATCGGCGTCGGCGTCAACGGCACCGTACGTTTACGCGCCACGATCAGGTTCAAACACCCCAACAACGGCAGATGGTTGTTCCAGCGCCCTTGCCCTTGCTGACGCCAGGGCAACGCATGCAGGCTGGCGTGATGCACGATTTCATAGTTGAGCAGGTTCAGCCAGTCCTGCAAACGCATCTGGCTGAACATCCGGCTGCAATACGGCTGCCGATGCCGAATCCCCGGCACCATTTTTCCAAGCCCCATCAGACTCATCGGATTAAAACCGCTGATGATAAGCCAGCCGTCGTTAATCAGGACACGATCCACTTCCCGCAGCACGCGGTGAGGATCGCTGGAGTAAGCCAATGCGTGAATTAGCAGACAAGCATCTACAGACTTCTCTACAAACGGCAGCTGGCACGGGTCGGCGATGACATCCGCACGTGTTCGATTCGATGTGAGGTTGATTTGATGCGGGATCGCGCACTCAGCGCTTTTCATTTCGGCGCTGAGCGCGCCGACTTTCAACAGATGAAAACCAAAAATCTTCGGCCACCACGGCTGGAGCGCGTCATCAAGCGTATCGCGATAGAATGTCCCCCAGGGGATGGAATCCCAAGCATCAGGAGCCTCTACAGTCTGGACGGTTTGAGCTGGCTTCATGTTCTAGTATCTTCCACAGGTAACTGCAAACAGAGGACTCACCATGAATCTTATCAGTGTTCCCGCCCTCAAAGATAACTACATTTGGTTGCTGTGTAATCGACAGAAGCAGTGTGTGATTGTCGACCCCGGTGAAGCCGCGCCGGTGCTGACGGCGCTGGATGAGCAGCGACTGACGCCGATCGCCCTTCTTTTAACCCACCACCATCAGGATCACGTCGGCGGTGTGAAAGCCTTAGTCGAGCGCTTCCCCCACATTGATATTTACGGTCCGCAGGAAACGTCCCGCAGCGGAACGACACACATAGTGAAGGAAGACGACAAACTAACGCTGCTGAACTCGGAATTTTCTATTTTTTCCGTCCCTGGGCATACGGCGGGACATATCGCGTATTATAGCGCTCCATACCTGTTTTGCGGCGACACGCTGTTTTCCGCAGGATGCGGACGTATTTTTGAAGGCACACCGGAACAAATGTTTGAATCGGTTAGTAAACTTAACCAGCTACCGGATGAGACTTTGGTGTGTTGCGCTCATGAATATACGGTGTCAAACCTGGAGTTCGCCCATGAGTTATGGCCGGAGGAACCCACAATTGCCGACTATCTGCTAAAAGTCAGACAATTAAGGGAAAAAGGGCTGCAAACAGTCCCCACAAGCCTCGGTTTTGAACGAAACATTAATCTTTTCTTACGTTGTCATGACACTGATTTACAGAGAAAAATATTTAAAGATGTGAGTACCAGGGGCGATTGGCAGACATTTGCGCAACTAAGGGCCATGAAGGATCACTTCTGAAGGTTTTAGTTGTACGCAATGACCAATCAAAGTATGATCGTTCGTCTTTTGAGCAACTGTTGACAAAAATATGAAGGCTAAAGCGATACTTATCGCCTCGGTCTTGTTGGCAGGCTGCCAGGTTTCACCCCATGATACCTCTCAGCCCAAACAACATGCACAGAGTCTGTCTTCGGCCAGTCAAAGTGAAACAGGAAAATACGCGGATGGTCGAGAGACCGGGGCGCGATGGTTGGATGATGGCAACCTCGCGCAGCAGGACCTGTGGAATTTGATTAGTCGTGAGCTGAAGATGGAGGTTCCGGAAAACGCCCGGATCCGCGAACAGAAACAGCGTTATTTGAAAAATAAGAGCTATCTCCACGATGTAACATTACGGGCAGAGCCGTACATGTACTGGATAGTCGAGCAGATAAAGCAACGTAAAATGCCGATGGAACTGGTACTGCTACCCATAGTGGAGAGCGCTTTTAATCCAAACGCCCAATCGTCGGCCAACGCCGTTGGATTGTGGCAGATTGTCCCAGGAACGGGACGTCATTATGGATTGCAACAAGATAAATGGTACGACGGACGCCGCGATGTCGCCGCTTCCACGACGGCAGCATTAAATATGATGCAACGCCTTAATCGCATGTTTGATGGAGACTGGTTGCTAACCATCGCCGCCTATAACAGTGGCGAAGGCCGTGTGATGCAGGCCATCAAAGCGAACAAGGCAAAGGGGCGCCCAACGAATTACTGGTCACTGGCGCTCCCCTACGAAACGTCGATCTACGTACCTAAGATGCTAGCGTTAAGCGATATCTTAAAGCATAGCAAAAAATACGGCCTTGACCTGCCGAAAACGAATGAAGAACGTGCCCTGGCGCAAGTCGACTTAGGACAGCAAATGCAGCTGACCCAAGCCGCTGAGCTAGCCGGTTTACCCGTCACAAAATTGAAAAGCTACAATACGGGTTATAAACAGAATGTGACAGCGCCCAACGGGCCGCATTACATTATGGTACCGAAGGCACATGTCGAGCAGTTGAAAGACTCGCTGGCAGAAGTAGATATTGCGGCGGTTCAGCCGACGCGTCTGGCACAAACAACCCGGGGTTCTGAATATAAAGTCCGTACTGGCGATACGCTATCGGCCATTGCCAAACGGCTCAATGTCAGCACCAAAGACCTGCAAAACTGGAACAACCTTCGTGGTCACACGGTGAAAGCAGGTCAGACGCTTCAGGTCGCGAAAGCCTCTTTCGCCACGGCAGGGTCTGATGCCAGTAGTAAAAGTGGTTCGATCATCTACCATGTTCGTAAAGGTGACTCGCTGGCAAGTATCGCCAAGCGTCACGGCGTCGACATTGCAGATGTGATGCGCTGGAATACGGTCATTAACAAAAAGGCCAATATCCAGCCGGGTGACAAACTGACCTTGTTCGTCAGCAAAAAACAGACTCCCGATTCCTGATCGGCCACGTAAAACCAAAGCCTCTCTTAGGAGAGGTTTTTTTATGGGCGTAATACCGTGACAGAAACTGGGTGGTGAGAGGAGGGAACGAGCGGCGCTCACTCCAAGAGGCAGGCACCTAACGGGATACGGCGTCGTGGCGATAAGCCATCATCCCAAGTGATTACAGGCTAAATTCCACCCGCAGCGGATTGTGATCGGAAGCGTCTGTGACCAGTACCGAAGCGTGTGCAACGTTCAGCTCGCGATAGAAAACAAAGTCCAGAGGACGGCCGAACGCTCTGCGCCGCTGATCGTGGCTAAATGTCACTTCTTTTAGTCCCATCACCCCGGCAAAACGGTACAAAGCGTTGCTTCTCGGCTGACTCCATGCGTTAAAATCCCCCGCCATAATTACCGGTCCACGGTGGTGGTTTAGATGATCCCCGATTGCCTGTAGCTGCTTGGTATAGACCTCAACGCCGAAGCTGAAATTCACCGCGTGGATGTTAACGACCATTAACGAACGTCCGTCGTGCAGACGATAGATCGTCACCAGGGCGGATTTAGACAGCCGAAGCAACGGCTCACGCTCACGCAACGGGCAGCAGTACATTGGTTGCGCGGCAGAGAGCGTCATCACACCCGACGGGTGCAGCGGAAGGGAAAATGCGGGAACCTGATCGGCGGCAGGATAGTGGGAAGTGGCGAACTGAATTAACTCCGGCGAACTCTGCGCTTCCTGCAGTAACATGAGTTGAGCGTTATTGCCGAAGCCCTTCAGCACCGACAGCCAGTCCATCCGCTGTTGTTTGAAAATGTTCCAGACCAGTAAACGTAAAACGCCGTCCTCTAAAGGCAACGGACCGGACAACTCCGGCTGCCCGGCATAATGCATCACCACCGGGGGGAAAATTCTCTCCACAGGCTGCCCGGCAACATATCTCATGGCATAAGTTTTCTTTCGCACGTCTCGCCTGCTATCAAGATGACAGAGTGTCAGCTACTGCTTACTGCAATAGTGATAGTCCAGTTATAGGGGCTTTGTCGGTGAGTTTCAACAGCAGATTGGAAAACGGCAGGAGCCGTTTGGGGCGACTAGCGGGGTCAAAACAACCCAGGTTATCCCCAAGAAAAAAGAGAAAAAAACCTCTATCGCAATCACTTACGTGACATGAATGCGGCACCTTAATCGTCACGGTTTCCCCACTACTCATATTGTAATAAGAAGCTACGTCTCTTCGTCATGGCACCGTTCGCCAACACGGAGACACGGTATCCATCGAGAGCCTCTGGTCGATTAACCCCTTCCTCGACAACGGTTTGTTCAGCAGAAGGTTTTCGCCCTCTTATATAAGCCGACAAAATCTGACGGGCGAAATAATTATATTATTTTCAATGAGATAGCTATTTGCAATCATCGAAAAAAACCAAGATATTAAATCTTCCGCACCTATCATTAATCAAAAGAGGATCTATGAAATCAAAACTATTGGCTTGCTGTTTTTTGACGGCCGCTTTCCCACTGTTGGCCTCGGCTGGCGTAATCACGAAATCATCAACACCTTATCCGCAGTACGTTCCGTCAAGTGGCGTTCCGTCCACCTCGTTCAGCGCCTTCCACGTCTATTCCGCTGATTTTCCCAAGGGCAATCTGATCGTAACCAAGAGGTTACTTTCCGTTAGTTACCAAACGACAAAATTCCCCGCAGCGTATAGTGATAACGTGCAGCTGTGCTACTTCAACCCTTATCAAGCTTCGGCAGCAAGTTGTGTTCCGGCAAAGGCTGGCGCCACCGGTTCCACTGCGGCATTTGATAACCAAATTTTCTCAATCGGTGCGCAAATACAAATTCGTCATGAGCTGACCGGGAAACCTCGCTCTACGCTGCAACCTGCCGGCAAGGAATCCGTTACCTTCAACTATGGCGATTTGTAGTCAGTCTGCTGTGTAAGACTACAACATCGCGGAACTAGACCCTGTGAGCGAAGCCCCGGCACGTCTGTGCGGTTCTGAAGCGGAGATCAGTGGAGCAGGTCGAATACGCCGTAAACAGCAATAAAAGCCCTGAACAAAGGGTTCAGGGCTATCGGGTTTACCTTCTTTATCTTGGGATGCATCGACGCAATACGCCTGCATCATAGCGATGCTTAACGAGCATGAGCGCTAGTCACACGTCCCGCATTCTGCGACGGAAATATAGTCCGTGTAAATCTGCGGTGACCCAGAGAAAGAGGCCAGCTTTTTCCACTCTTCGTACATCTGCTTGGTGTCGCGATGCGCCTGGGCGAATT
The DNA here is from genome assembly GCF_900107885.1 of Lonsdalea quercina. Taxonomy (NCBI): domain Bacteria; kingdom Pseudomonadati; phylum Pseudomonadota; class Gammaproteobacteria; order Enterobacterales; family Pectobacteriaceae; genus Lonsdalea; species Lonsdalea quercina. The sequence continues at coordinate 138,733 of NZ_FNQS01000009.1, forward strand.
TATCGGTTTCCTGAGTGCCGATATCCGCTTCCGGATAAAAGACCGTCAATGCCTCCACGCTCTCAATCTCCATCATGACAACGTATTGATCCAGTCGGTTGCCGCGCTCCCCTTTCAGCAGGTGAAATTTCCAGCCGGGATAGTCTTCTATGCGGTGATGGTTCTCTGCGATAAAGCATTCGAATTCAGCGGGGGTGACCCCCGTTCGCAATGCCAGATTATGGATACCAATAATTCGCGCGGTCCTCTCCTCCCCCGGCCCTTGATGATAGCGGGGGCCAGGTTTCACCGTGCTTTTGTTGTTTTCGGCCAACAGCCGGTAGTCGGTGAACAACGTCGGCAATTCCGCGAAAGTGGCCAAATGTTTCCACACTTCGAGGATTCCCTGCGCTTCAGGCGTCTGTTGCCAGAACTGCTGAGCCAGCGCCGTCGGGTTGCCGTTTTCATCGACGTATAGGTCACGCGCCTCGGCGTTTTTCATTTCGAACAGCATCAGATATTGATCGGTACGTTCGCCGCGCAGCCCGCGCAACAAGGTCCAACGCCATCCCGGATAAATCGGCAGCTGAACGCCTTTGTCACGCACAAAGGCTTCGAATTGCGCGTTGGTGACGCCGGCTTCGGTATCAATGCCGATGTAATAAAAACTGAATACACGAGAAGAGAAATTCTGCATCACAATCATCCTTATGCGCCCTTACCGCGCCGACGGCAGAGACCAACGGCGGCGGTTTTTTGGCGTACATTCCGTATGTTACGAGATCCCTCATCCGACGCCGAGAGGCGTCGGACTCGATGTCTCGAACTGCGTGTTGATAATGGCCTCCACCAACACTCGTCCTTCCGGCGAGAGGGTGACCACCGCGTTGTCCACGGTCACTAACCCTTTTTCTTCCAAGTGAGTTAACGCCGCCGAAATGGTGGGATTGTCAAAGAAGCTCTCACCATCGAAGCGTTTTTTGAAGACCGCATCATCGACAGGGATCAGCGTTGATAACGCCATCTTGAAGGCATTGACGCGCTGCTGATGCGGGGAGAACCCCCGGACCGAGCCACACGGTAGACGCCCCGCGTTTAAGGCATCGCGGTACTCGTCATACTCCGTCAGGTTGATCATCTCAGAGCGACGAGACTTGGAGCTGCCGCCCAGCCCTATCGCAACCTCGGGATATTGTTTGTCCAGATCGGTGATCAGGCTTTTCCATTTCTCCGGCGGCAAATCACGTTTGTGGAAATACATGGTGGGATGTTCGAGATAGTCATCGGCCAGATAGCTCTCCACCAGCTCACGCATCTGGTACTGTTTTCCCAAACTGGGCATTTCGTTATCGCCCAGCGAAATCAATTTGCGCTGCCAGAGGTTTTTCCGTTTCGCCGACACGCCGCTGCGGGTTTCCATAAACTCTTTCATATGCAGCTTGGTGCAAACCACATGCGACAGGTCGTATTTCTTCACCATCTCCATGTCGTAGGCGACGTCATCCACTTTCTGCCCCATCAGCCCATACATCAGGTCGATGGTGATCAGCTCGTACCCCATCGCTTTGGCATTTTCCAACGTGGAAAAACACTCCGCCGCCGTATGTCTTCTGCCGCAGGCATGGATAAGGCGATCGTTGAACGACTGCGCGCCAAATGACAGCTTGGTGAACCCCAGTTCCTTCAAGATACCGAGATAATTTTCAGGCAGGCTGCCCGGCTCGCCTTCAAACCGCAAGGTAGCGGAGGAAAAGTTAAAGTTCTCCTTGTAAAACGCCATCAGCCGACGTAATTCGACTTCCGGCAGCAGCGAGGGCGTCCCGCCGAAGATATTGAATTCGCCGACGGGCGTATGGCGAAGGCTCGGGACATGTTTCAGCCACAGCTGGGCCTCTTTGATGTTCAGATCCACGACTTCGCTAAACAGCGCGCCCGCCTTGGCAGAATCCGGGTTGAGGATCACCGTGGGAAACTGGCAAAAATGACACTTATAACGGCAAGTTGGAATGTAAGCCCAGAGATGGATCTGCTCGGCGTTGCCGATTTCCACATCCATGTCTGCATGAAACGCCGATAAAGGGTAATCCTCAATATCGCCAGGAAAAACGTGGCAACCAAAGGGATCTTTGACGACATAGTCGAGCAACGTCGCATTCTCTTCCTTCTCCAGCACCTCACACACTAACGGCGTGGGATATCGGCTATCGAGATCGAGCAACGTATCAAGATGGCTCTTATTCATCAAAACACCCCGCCATTGGCAAAATAGTTGTGCGCTTCGCCCGACTCGCGGTCTTCGCAGAAATAGTACACAAAGCGCAGGAAGTCTTTTTCATCCACGGTATCGAAACAGGCAGGCAGCGGCGGCGCGGAGCCGATATCTTCGCCGACAAAACGCCGCAGCGAGTTGAAGATTTCGTGTCTGAATTCAAAATAGAGTCGGAACGCCGGGGTTTTGTAGGCATGAATCGGCTTGAAGTCGACGACGCTGGTTTCATACTTGATTTGGTAGATACGTCGATAGAGACTTTCCGCCACCTCCGGCGTGAAGAACTCAATGACTTCGGGGTTGTCCACCAGCAGCGATGGATTGAGTAACACCGGTAGTACGATATTTTTCGGTATGTAGTCTTTGATCGAGTTGAACCAGGAGACTTCAGCCTGTTCGGGCGACAGATCCTGATAGTTTTCCAACGCGTGGTCCGTCGGGCGCACATCCTTCATGATGATGATGCCGTCTTTTCCATAGGCAGTCCCATTCATCACCTCGTACAGCAGTGTATCCACCCTCCGGCTGTTGATTTTAACGTAAGCTTCGGGCGCATAGACGGGTTTACCGCCGCAGGCGATGACCTTGATGCCGAAGTCCCAGTCGTCGGAGAGGTGTTCGACAAAGCGCCCTCCTTCCAACTGGTAGAAAATCTCGATGCCGCCAACCGCATCATACATCCGCTTTTCGACCGCAAACCCTTTGCCATCAGGGAAACCGCCGAACAGCGAGAACGAAAAGTGGCGGCAGCGCAGGGTTTTATCAATTTCACGATACAGGTTGGGGCGCAGCTCAAAATCCCGTTTGTCGTAGTAGTAATTACAGGTACCGAGATCGCCATGCTGTTCAAGCATGGTGTAAACCAGTTCGTCGATCCAATATTTATCCACCTCACAGTCCGCATCGGCGGAAACGATATAGTGCTTATGATCGATACCGTATTCGATATTACGGATACCGGCGCGCTGAGAGGCGTAATCCATGCCTTTTTTTCTGGCTGAAGAGACGCCCTGCGTGGTTTCATTGATGATATGTATTGTCAGGTCTTTATATTTATCCTGAGCTGCTTTGACTTTCTGAATAGAGTCATCCGTCGAATTATTATCAACGATAATTAATTCCATATTATCCAGGGTAAATATGCCGTATTTCGATGTCTGCCGATAAATAGAATCAATGACGGCTTCAATGCGATTCCCTTCATTATAAACCGGCAGCACAATGGATATATAAGTTTCTTTACGCATAACAACTCCCTATTACACATTAAAAACGTGGCCAAATATCTTGTTGGAAATGAGTTTTTCCCCGATATGGAAATTATGTTTCGCGATGAACTCTCGTTTCGACTTGTCGGCAACCAATCCATAAACACGTTGCACAAAATCATCGTCCGGCCAGCCGTCCTGGTCGGCAGAAATCGTCATCAGTTCGGTTTGAAAGCCGTATTGACCGTAGACCTCGTCGTAATACTCATAGTGAGTGGCGATGTAACACCGCTGGTGGCTGATCGCTTCCCCAATCGGATTGCCGTAGCTGTCGTAGTCGTACGATGTGAGAAAGGAGACGATATCGCAGGACTCATAGAGATCCTGAACCGTATACGCATCGCCGCTTTCGTCGATAAAGTCATGCTGCAATGCGCCGATGAAGTGGACAAACCGCTCCATTCCCAATTCGCTGACATAGTCTTTCAAATAACGAAAGTAGCGAGCGTCTTCTTGCTCCCCCCCCGCAATAATTAAATAGACGCAGGGCTCTTTATTATTTTTAACGCACAGCTCATTGAGTTTTTTAGTCAGATAGATATCTCGTTCCAGACGTTTCACAGGAACAAGTCGCGTCGTGCGCGCAATCAGAATATCGTTCTCTGAAATCCCAAATTCAGGGCGCAGGGATTTCCGCTTTTTATCGCCTTCGAAACAGTAGCAATTACGCATGACGTCAATATTAACCCCGCTCCATTCACTGAGCTTGCTGGCGAGGGCATCATTAAGCGTGACGTAATTGATATATTTCGTAGGAATCGGTTTCACGGCATACGGCCAGGGTTCGCCTCCGTATTTCCCACAGGCCGTTTCGCTGTTCCACATGAGATCGTGGTCGCGCCAGAGCACGAAACATCCGAGTCCGTTCTCTTCTCCGTAAGCGGCAATCGCTTTATACAGCGCATGGGTATACACGATATTTTCAGGCAGCGTGCCGTTTTCAACGACGACGTGAGTAATGCCTAATTCACGCCAGGTCGCCACAATGCGCTCGGATAAGGCGTCAGCGACCACATGAACATCCGCCAGCTTACGCGCTTTTTTTTCTTCGCTGGAAGGAATACTTCCATTGATCAACAGGTTATTCACGTCCTCGATAAAATACGGAGTGTAACCGGGCAGCTCGCCCTCCCCCGTCGCTCTCACCACCGTAAAGATCTGACCGAAGGCGCTCTTCTCTTTCTGCGTATAAGGCCTGCCGAAATTGCCTTTATCGATCTTGATGTCGAACCCAAGATCAATGAATGACTCGAAGCCTCTCTGATTGAGGCAGGAAGCCAGCTTGGCCGCTTCCACGGTAATACCGGAAACCGCGACGCCATCAAATGAAATGAATATGGCCCTATTCTTTACATCCATGAGTCTTTCCTTCGCTTAATTGAGTAATTCAGAACGACCTGAGTACGGCGCGAGCCGGCCCGAGGTTAAAATGAACATCACCGCGCAAGGAGCGTGTCTAGCGCGATTCATCCGAGAGCGTATAGCCCAGCCGTTTAAGCTGCGGTCCCGCCACCGCCTCGAACTCGGCGATCTGACGCGCTGACAAATCACGCTGATAACGCCCGACCGGGGACGTGGAGATCGCTTTGGCGGCGGCTTCCGCAGCGGGATGATCCCAAGGGTTTTCGAACAACACATGCGAAACCTCGTGATGCGCCAACACCTGGTCGCTCCACTCAACGCCGATAAAATCGGTCATCCGCTTGATAACCTCTGCCGGCGAGGTCACCAGATCTTCATAGCGAATCTCCAGATAGCGCCCCTGCGGCGCCACGGTCACGGGCCGGGAGACGATCTCTACCCAGCCGCGCGCCATTTCCGATGGCGTTTTGTATCCCCATTTGGGGACGGATTTGAGGTGGGAAGCGAAGAGATCTCGGCCATCACGGACGATATGGATAAACCGCGCTTCGGGCCAAATCCGCGCAAAATCATCAATGCGGGCGATTTTGCGCTGCAACTTTTGGCCCCAGAACAGGCCGCCGTATTTCCTGAGCCGATAGGCGCCGATCTTCTCGATCAGATAGCAGCGATCGACAAAGCGACTGAGATCGCTTTTGCGTTCGGCCATCGCGGCTTCGACCAGCTCGATCAGCTCGTCATTCGGCACGCCGGAACGCTGACACTGCTTAACGAAGTGCGCGCCATCAAACCAGAAGGGATCTTCCGTCTCCGTGCCCGGACCGAGCACGCGGGGATCGTTAGCGGAGAGCAGCCGCGCCGCCTCAAGGATGTGCGGTCCCAGATCGAGCGGCTCAAGAAAATCGATTTCAGGCGCGACGACCAGATCGGGATGCGCATCCAAAATAATACTTTGCAGCGTCGTCCCAGAGCGATTCTCCCCCCCTAGCAGCACGGGCGCTTTGACGTTAGCTTCTGGCTTCATACGACCCTCGACGAAAATTTAAGGCGTGAACGACATCCGCTTCCAGATCCACCTCAAAGGCCACGCCGAACGCAGAGCGCGCATAGTCTTTCCGCCGCTTCTCGTCAATCGCGCCCATGTCCCCGCCGGTGTCGTTTCCAGACGTTTTGACGGCCTCCAGCGACGCTTTGAAAATGGACACCGCATGCGCCAGCTCCGGCTGACCAAAGGCGAAATTGATCATGTGCGTACCGTTGCACTCTAAAAACAGGCCATGCGCAAAGCATTCGGCCGTCACCGCATCGGCCACCTTGGCATTAGCGAAAACCGTTTTAAACATCAGCGGCGGGCCGGTCACCCAAAGGGGAATGCCGACCTCATCCGCCGCCATCTGAAGCCGGCGGATCAACTCAGCGCCGGTTTTCAGCGCGGCGTCGTGAGGTCGCTCTTCCCTGAAGATCCGCAGCGCCACTAGCGCGGCCGCCATCGAAGTCACCTCTTTGTTGTAGGTGCCCGCCAGCCCGGCGGCATCGTAGGCGTTGATCAGATCCGCCTTTCCGGCGACGGTCGATAGCGCGAAGCCGTTGGCGAGGCCTTTACTGACAATCATCAAATCGGCATCCACCCCGCCATCTCCGTGAACGCCATGTGCGCCGTAACGCAGTCCGGACATCACCTCATCGAGAATGAAGGGAACCCCGGCGGCGCGGCACAGACGCCCCATCTCGTTAAAGTGGCTTTCCGGAAACCAGCCCAATTCAGGCGTGACGATGACGGCGGCGATACGGTCTCGCGCCACATCCAGCGCGGTGGAGAGCGCCTGCAGGTTGTAGCCGAAATGGAAGACATCCGTTTCCGGGTCGTAGCAAAGCTGACCAAACTGACGATGCCAGTCGTGCCAGCCGTGGTAGCCGCTGGACAGGACGATCCGCCGTCCGGTGTAGGCTCTGGCCATTCTGATCGCCGCCGAGGTGCCGTCCGACCCCGTGCGGAAAAAGACCGCCTTTTCAACGCTGGGATAGCGCGCCACCAGTTGCTCGGCCAGCTCGATTCGCTGCGGGGAGAGCGTGGTCGGAAAGATGATGCCGCGCGACTGAATCTGATCGACCACGGCCTGATCGATTTCAGTACGCCGATGGCCGAAAAGTACGGTGCCGTTTGACGAGGTCATGTCCAGAATCGTTCGACCATCGCAGTCCTTTAGCCAGGCGCCCTTGGCGCTTTGCACTACGAATGGCGGGCGAGCGGAAATGTCGTATTCGCGGGCGGCGGTAGATGCGATCGCCCGTCGTAACTGCTGCTGATTATTATCCATCGTGTTTATCGCTCCTGAGTGGGGTTCAGCGCATCGCTACGGCCATGCGTCGCGCGTTGGCCATAATGGTGTGAGTTGGATTTGAGTTTCCGGCAAAGGTCATGACGGAGGCATCCATGACGTAGATGTTGTCGTAACCGTGAACGAGACCCGCGACGTCGACGACCGACCGCGTGGCATCCGTCCCTGCCCGCGCCGTACCATGCAAATGCGAGCCGCCTTTGTTATGCACAGACGGTTCACGCTCTATCGTCTTCGCGCCGGCTTCTCTGAGAATTTCCTCCGCCCGCGCCGCCATAAAGCCAATACGCGCCAAATCGCTGTCGGAGTTTTTGTAATTGAACTTGATCAGCGGATTGCCAAACTCATCCTGATGCTCATCCAGAGTGATGCGGTTGTGGGACCACGCCTCTTCGCCCGCGAGATAGTGCAAACGGATGCGGCCGATGTTGCGGAGCGGTTCCGGGGAGGCCACCTCATACAGCAGTCCGCCAATACCGGTGGGGACGTCGGCGTTCTGATAAAAGTCATCGGTGTAGACGGACGCGGGCGCGCCTTGATGCGGGGCGCACAGCCCATCCTCCTTCGCCCAGGCAGGGTTAGAGCCGGTCGTGTAACCGGTGATTTTGAAGGAGAGACCGCGGCCAACCAGGTCGTGCTCGTTGCCGATGCCGCGCGGGGCGAGCACGGAGGTCGAGCGCAGCAGCAGCGCGCTGGTTTGAATGGCGTTGCCGCAGCAGATGATTTTGTTGACGGGAATGCTCAAATGTTCGGATGAGAATGGGATATAGCACTCCGCCGACTGGGCATGCCCTTCGTTGGAGAGCCGGATGCTATTCACCATGCAGCCGAATAGCACGGTAATGGATCCCGGCAGCGCCGAGTCGTCAATCACCGATCGGTTCAGAATCGACGCCTTGGCGCCCGTCGTACAAGAGCGGCTGTCGCAGGCGGAACAGAATTGGCATCCGTTGTCGCAGCCCGCCGGAATAATGGCGAGCGGCATGTTACGCGGGCGGTACCCCAGCGAAGCCATCGCATGGGCGATCTTCTTGCCGCGCGCGCTAAACGGATAGCTGCTGACGTCTTGCATCCCCAGCATGGATTCGATGTAGCCGTAATGTTCTTCCAGATCTTGCAAGGTGATGGGCCAATCCATCTCCATATCCGAATGCAGATAGCGGCTGATCCGCATATCCACATCGCGGTAGCGAAAGGTGATAGCGGAATAGAACTGCATACCGCCCCCGACGCAGCAAGCGGTCCAGGGGTTGCCGTCCTGTAACCCGGTTCCGGTGATGGCCCGGCTATATATGGACTGATGCGTCCCCAGCACTTCTCCCGGCGACGCCAGTCCGCCCAGTTCCAGAATCAGAACATCCTTGCCCTGTTCCGCCAGCGTACGCGCCACCGTCGCGCCGGAGGGGCCGGAGCCCACAATGACGGCATCGAATTGGTCAAAACGTCCTTGATAAGCGCTAATGTGCTTAATCATTGTCATGGTTCATTGCTCCTTCATTTAAAATTTCATCAACACATCAGACAGTCAGGGCCAGGGACCGCTGGCACTGCCGATCGTCGACAACGCATTCCTTGCAACCAACGCCGCCGAAAATGACGGGGCGGCACCGCCCGCCGCTACACCAGGAGTCATGGCCTTTCTTCCATTTGATCTGTTTTAGCGCGTCGTTACGGGATGCATCCTTGCCGAGCGCGCTCAGGCCCTCAAACACACACAGGGCATCCGTCCCGCGTCGCCTGCCAGGCGTTGCAGCGACAGGTCATCCACAAAACGATGTAGCCACACGTCGATGGAGGCATGCCGTAAAATGCTCAGCATGCTCTGGTGGCGTTCTATGCGTTCTTCGAGCGGCATCATTAAAGCGCGGTCCAGCGCGGCGGCGACTTCCCGCGGGTCGTACGGATTGACGATCAACGCGGCATCCAATTCCCTCGCCGCGCCGGCGAAGCAAGACAACACCAGCACGCCGGGATCCGTTTCCTCCTGGACCGCCACATACTCTTTCGCCACCAGATTCATCCCGTCTCGCAGCGGCGTGACGCAGGCGACGTGCGCCTGGCGATATAAGCCCATCAGTCGCCGGCGATCGCAGTTCTTGTTCATGTAATTCAGAGCCAGCCAGTCCAGCTCGGAGTAGCCGCCGTTTATGCGCCCGGCCAGCGCATCCAGCTGCTCGCGTATCTGGCGGTAACTTAAGATGTCATCGCGGGTGGTCGGCGCGAACTGGACAAACTGAACCCGCCGCCGATGCTCGGGATAATGTTTCAGCAGCAGTTCGTAAGCGCTGAAGCGCTCAGGTAAGCCTTTGGAGTAATCCAACCTGTCGACGCTGAAGATCGCTTTACGTCCCAGATGACGTGAGACCTGGTCTAGCAGATGAAGGTCGGAAGAGTTGTCCTCCGCCAGCTGTCTAAGCGGTTCAATCGCAACGCTGATGGGGTAAACGCCGCTGTTGACGATGCCGTCGCTCATTCCCATGCGGCTGGCGTAATCTCGAAAAGCCTGGTGATCTTCTTCGGTCTGAAAGCCCAGCAGATCGTAATCCGTCATGCTCGAGAACAGCTCACGGTGCGGCGGTATCGTCATGGCGATGACGCTAGACGGGAAAGGAATATGCAGAAAGAAACCGATACGGTTGTGGATGCCAATCGACCGACAGGCCTGGGCGAAAGGAAGGAGGTGGTAATCCTGTACCCAGATGATATCGTCCGGCCGAAGCAGCGGTTTCAGCATCTGCGCCAGACGACGGTTAACGCGCAGATACCCTTGGTACTCTTCATTGTCGTAGCGCGCCAGGTCGACGCGGTAGTGGAACGTCGGCCACAACGTGCCGTTAGAGAAGCCGCAGTAATATTGTTGATACTCTTCCGCGGTCAGCGCGGTCGTTGCGAAGGTGACGTTATTCAGACTTCGCTGTTCGACGCGGGTTGGACACTGTTCTACCTCGCCATTCCAGCCGAACCAGACGCCGCCGCTAAGCTCCAGTGCGGCCATCATCCCGCTGGCCAATCCTCCCGCGGGACAGTCATCCAACGCTGGGGGAACGCGATTAGATACCACCACAAGCCGGTTCATCGCGACACCGCCTTATCCGCACACGGCGGGTCGGCGAACGAGGTCAAACACGATAACCACTCCCCGACGGCATCGACACTCGCCAGTCGATGCCTCGCGCAGGTAGGGCCAGCGCCGATTTTAATCGCTATCCCTCCCAACGCCTGCGCAGCATCAAAACCCTGTTCGTCGGTGAGATCGTCACCCACGAAGACGGGGGTACGGCCCTGAAACGGCGTTTCCGTCATAAACGCCCGCAACGCGCGCCCTTTGTTCACGTTTTCAGGCTTAATTTCAACAACGCATTTCCCCTGCTGGGCCGCCCACTGGGGATAATCCTCAATCAGCGCTAAGGCGAGCCGGGCCGCTTCGGGTTCGAATTGCGGACACTGGCGGTAGTGCAACGCCACGGCAGTGTTCCCTTTGGCTTCGAGAAAAGCGTCGGGATGCTGACTCACCCAATACTTCAGTCGCAAACAGAGTTCTACGGGCAGACTGACCTCACTGCGATGAACCGTCCCATCCGCACGACGACGTTCGCCGCCATGAACTCCCGCCGCAGGGAGCAGCAACGGCGCCAGCAGACCATCGATATCCGCTAAACGCCGTCCTGAGATAATCCCTACGGCGCCATCACAGCCGTGAAACAGCAGGCGAAGAAGGGATAAGCGCGTCAAGGGAATGGAGGTGTCCTCTGGACGGGCGCAAATTTCCGCGAGCGTACCGTCGATATCGAAGAAAAACGCAGTGTCGCTAAGCCTCAATGCCGGCAGCGAATCTGGCTGATTCAAATCTTCATGGTTTTCTGGAGTCACGTTCACAATCCTCTCTTGGTGATAGCGAGTTCAGTACTGATTCGCCAAAAGCAGCCGTATTCCTGATGTCAGTAATTGATTCATTTAGACTCATCCTGAATTCGCTCACGGCTCTTTTCCCTGTGAGCGCCAGCATTCATGAATTAGCGTCTAGCGATATCCTTCACTGACGTGACGATATGGGTTCCGTCCCCCAGATGAACTTCTCATTTCTGGAGATAGCCGAAGATCATCGGGTACTTCCAGAAAATAAACATTGAATCAGTACCACCTGAGAAATTGGCGGACCTGAATTTGTATTGTTATTTATTTCACCAGATTGAAAACAAACACAATCCATCATCCATTTATTGCTCTGGGCTTAATTGGCTATAGATTCATTCGCCACTTCATAGTGATTTACGCGCAATGGATTGATTTTGGTATTAATTAAAAGATTTATACAAACCACATCATTGAATTCATCACAATTGCCATCAATCACATGACCATGCTGAGCGTCATACGTATATTTATATACGTTTCAGTCTCAACAGAACCCTTTTATAAAAAATAAAAATCTTATATGTCATGATGATAAACACAATCATCTGACGGATTAATACGCATCATGAATTGATGAATGTCTTCAGAAAACCAACGAAACATAAAGGTTTGGTTAACCAGATTCTAACCAAGTTGAATCACAAAGCAATTCTTAAATTTATGTTTTTCATTACACTCCGCTTAGGTTGTTACATTCATTAATAATGGTTCCTTAATGGATTCAAAATCAAAACTATAATTCATTAAGCGCCATAAAATTATATTCATGCTTTTTCAACATGCTGTGATTTAGTCTCAAAAAATAGAGACTTAACTCAGTGAAATGAAAATAAAAAGAGAGAGAGCGCATGAACAATCAAATAAACTCCAACTTCAACAATAGGAACATACTGAAAAACCATCATTGAATACTGTTTTAAAAAAGCATATCTTAACAAATATTCCTCTACAATCTCCTTCAACATCACTATTAGTTATTCAGAGATAACCCTATCTCCATCAATAGATAATTTATATAGGCACTTTAAATAAATTTAATGACTACATCTAATAAGTATTAATTGAGAGATAGTTTCTCCCCCTTAGTTACGGATGGTATTTTTTGGTTTTTTTATAGAAGTGATGGACTTAAAAATAATACCCGCACCGTTTAGCTGACCAAAAAATTACTTTATGACTTCAATAACTAAACCAGTGAAGACGATCAGGCTCGCGAGATCGATTCAGGCATCCCGCCCAAACGACAGTGAAGTCCCAGCAGTTCGTCAAAAGCCGGCGAGGAGTCCACAGGAAGGGGCGATCGCATAAAGAGGTCATGATAAGCGACAGAAGATATCCATCAGACCATGAGATGATTTTCTGGGATCTGAATGAACAATTATTGAGTGCAATATGGGCGCTTTGCTGAGCGTCAGTGAAAGATGGCTGAGGGATTAAGGCTCCTGGAATAGGAGGAAGGTATGCTCGGAGGATTTCCCCCAGTGCATCCTTTTGTAAGCGATTTGTCTTGATCGCAGTAGATAGCCATGGGGAGATTAAAGGGCAAATGTTTATCGGGAAGGAAGTGCAGCGCTGGCTAGTTGCCATACGCTGGAAACGGCAGGATAGGACAGCACTGCGCGATCAAAGAGCGATTCCAATCGTTTTCACAGGTATCCAGAGAGAAGACGTGAATCGCCTCTCATCAGGCGAGGGGGACAGTTGACAACACTCTCGCTAATTTCCGAAAAAGACAGTAGGAAAGATAAATGGGGTTTGATCTATGTGGATCATTTCACGCTTGAGTACCCGCTGATTATCACGGTATCTTAAGGACGAAAAAAAACCGTACCCCTTTACGGTAGTACGGTTTTTTCCATCTGGGCATGAAGAACATCCCAGGACAATATAAGTGGCGGAACGGACGGGACTCGAACCCGCGACCCCCTGCGTGACAGGCAGGTATTCTAACCAACTGAACTACCGCTCCACCGATTCTGTATCGTTACCGGATAATCGTCTTCCAGTAACCGGTGCTGTGCACCTTAAATTAATGCCTGGCAGTTCCCTACTCTCACATGGGGAGACCCCACACTACCATCGGCGCTACGGCGTTTCACTGCTGAGTTCGGCATGGGGTCAGGTGGGACCACCGCGCTATCGCCGCCAGGCAAATTCTGTTTCATTCCAGCCGTTACACTCTCTTCCCGTGCAACCACCAGAACCAATCTTTGAACAAGCTGAATCTCGTCTCTCTAAAAACACCTTCGGTGTTGTAAGGTTAAGCCTCTCGGGTCATTAGTACTGGTTAGCTCAACGTATCGCTACGCTTACACATCCAGCCTATCTACGTCGTCGTCTTCAACGGCCCTTCAGGGGACTTAAAGTCCCAGG